>JAGBJQ010000093.1 GCA_017934385.1 Campylobacter sp.
GCTTTTAATGAAATCACCAAGCTTGATGGCATTATCATCACCAAACTCGACGGCACGCCAAAAGGTGGCGCGCTTTTTGGGATTGCGCGCGAGCTAGAAATCCCGATTTTGTATATCGGTGTGGGCGAGAGTATGGACGATTTGATCAAATTTAACCCAGATGAGTTTGTCGATACCCTAGTCGATGGACTTTTTGAATAAGAAATTTCACTTTAAATTTGCAAATTTATAAAGCAAAAAATGCGAAATAAAATTTATGGGCGAGTTTTACTCGTCCATAAAAATTTAATATAATTTTCCAAATTCCAAGTACTACGCGTAAAATTTATGTATTAAGTTTAAATTCAGCAAATTTTAACGGGGGGCTACAATCACTCTTTATTTTTTCTAAGGAGTTTTTATGGCAGATGAAAAAATCATAGTTATCAATCATGGTAGTGGCAATACGGCTGGAATTTTGGCTATCGTATTTGCTATTTTAGGAATTTTCTTTTTAGGAATTTTATTTGTTCCACTTGCTCTTGTTTGTGCGATTATCGCTACGATTAAGGCAGTTAAAGGAGTTGCTTCAAAATTAGTTGCGATTATTTCTTGGATATTAATCATTATCGCCTTTGCTACTTCACCAATGCTACTAGGTATGCTTAGCATTGGGATGACTAGACAAGAAGTAAAAACAACACCAATTGGACTTGCTTACTCGCAAGAGTTTGAAACTGCACTAAAACAGATAAGAGATAATTTTTCTTTGCATGGAGAATTTAGGGATTTACAATCTATGACCACGGTTAGACATTTTAAAGATGAAGCATTAAAACAAAAACTTGAAGTAGGCAAACCAATAGAATATAGTGTAGGCTTGAAATCAAAGGGGCAAATAGAATTTTGTGCTCAGATGGTTTTGAAAGAAAGTGGCAGTAAATACATTATAGAAACAAAAAATATAAATGAAAATAAAGACATTTGCAGAGAACTACATAATGCCGAACTCTATAAAAAACTAAAAACTTTTGAAATAAATTAAAATTATAGAAGATAAAATAGAAATTTTGCTTTTGCATAGAAGCAAAAGCAAAATTTCTACTGCTCGTTCATAATCGATAAAAGTTCTGCGTTGTTTTTGGTTTTTAGGATTTTTGGGTATAAAAATTTGAGTGCCTCGACATCGTCCATCGTAGAAACCACAGAGCGAATAGCCCAAATTTTCTGCAAATTTTGCGCACCTTGGAGCAATTCTTCTTTTCTCGTGCCTGATTTTGTGATATTAATCGCAGGGTAAATTCGGCGATCGCTGATATTTCTATCTAGGATAATCTCGCTATTTCCGGTGCCTTTAAACTCCTCGAAAATCACATCGTCCATACGAGATCCGGTTTCAATTAGCGCAGTCGCCACGATAGTAAGCGATCCGCCGTTTTCGATATTTCGCGCCGCTCCAAAAAAGCGTTTTGGTTTGTGAAGCGCGTTGGCATCGACACCACCGCTTAGCACCTTACCGCTAGCTGGGGTTACGGTGTTGTAAGCGCGTGCAAGGCGAGTAATGCTATCGAGCAAAATCACCACATCTTTGCCAATTTCGACGGCGCGTTTTGCCTTTTCGATTACGAGTTCGGCCACGCGCACATGGTTAAACGCAGGCTGATCGAAAGTCGAGCTAAACACCTCGCCACGCACACTGCGCTCCATATCGGTAACCTCTTCTGGTCTTTCATCTACCAAAAGCACCAAAAGCTCGACCTCTGGGTGATTTCTCGTAATTCCGTTTGCTAGCTCCTTCATAAGCTCGGTTTTACCTGTGCGAGGCGGAGCCGTGATAAGCGCTCTTTGACCCTTGCCAATCGGCGTAAAAAGGTCTAGCACGCGACCAGTTAGCTTCATCGGATCGTATTCGAGCTGTAATTTTTCAGTTGGAAAAAGCGGAGTAAGGTTGTCAAAAAGCGGTCTTTCTCTGGCTTCTTGGATTGATTTGTAATTAATCGCTTCGATTTTTAAAAGCGCGTAATATTTCTCTTGATCTTTTGGTTCTCTGACCTGTCCTGTGACGATATCGCCCACACGAAGGGCAAATTTGCGAATTTGGCTTAGGCTGACATAGGCGTCATTTGCGCTGTCGCTAAGGTTTGAGTCGATTCCTCGCAAAAAGCCGTATCCCTCAGGTGTAACCTCTAAAATTCCAGTAAATAAAATAAATCCGCCCTGTTTTGTCTGCATGCGAAGTATCTCAAACACGAGCTCTTGGCGGCGAAATTCGCGAGAATTTTCCACACCTAGCTCATCAGCGATTGCGACAAGGTTTTCTAAATCCATAGCGCGAAGCTCTGCGATTTGATATCCCTCTACTGGGACATGAGTTTTAGCATGAACTTTTTTCGTGTGATTTGATGCTTGTGGGGCGGTTTGGGTTTGTTGGGTTGAATTTTCCTTAGTGTTTTCCATTGTTCCTCTTTGAAATTTGAAGATTTAAAATTTGGCGGTAAAAGGTAGCTGTAATTATAAAATTTTATTCCTTAAACGCACCAAATTTTAGAATTTTTTGTTGTCTGCGAGTGATAATCTCATCGATTGAGAGATTTGCTAGCTTGTCAAGCTCGGCTAAAACATAGTTTCCTAGCAGTTTCGCTGTGGCGTCTCTGTCCCTGTGAGCGCCCATTTTAGGCTCTTCGATGACATCGTCGATTAGATCAAGCTCTTTTAACTCCTCAGCGGTAATCTTTAACGCTTTTGTCGCTGCTTCGCTTTTTTCTGGATCGTTCCACAAAATCGCCGCACAGCCCTCCGGCGAAATAACTGAAAAGATTGAGTTTTGTAGCATTGCTAATTTATCGGCTACGCCGATAGCTAGTGCGCCACCGCTTCCGCCCTCGCCGATAACTACGGCGATTGTTGGAGTGCGTAGATTGCTAAGTTCGTATAAATTTCGCGCGATTGCCTCGCTTTGTCCGCGCTCTTCGGCGCCGATTCCAGGATATGCACCCGGAGTGTCGATTAAAAATAAAATAGGCAGATTAAATTTTTCGGCTAATTTCGCCACTCTTAGAGCCTTGCGATAACCTTCTGGATGAGGCATACCGAAATTTCGCTTTAATTTATTTTTTGTGCCACGACCCTTTTGTTCTGCGATTACGACGATTTTGCGTGTGCCGATGATACCTAGATAGCACACAATCGACGCGTCATCGCGATACGCGCGATCGCCGTGGATTTCGTGAGCATCTTTTAAAAGCGCTCTGATATAATCAATCGCATAAGGACGATCTGGGTGGCGGGCTAGTTGCAAGCGTTGGTATTCGCTAAGATTTTTGTAAATTTTAGCGACCTCTTTTTCTAAATTTTTGTTTAAAATCTCAACCGCGTCCTCATCGCCACGAATTTTTGCGTTGGCGATATCATCATCTATTTGTTTAATAGATTTTTCAAAATCAAGATAACTTGCCATTATTTCACTCTTTTGAAAATTACAGATCCGTTTGTGCCACCAAAGCCGAAATTGTTGCTCATAACGCAATCAATCTGTGCTTTGCGCGCAGTATTTGGGACATAGTCCAAATCACACTCTGGATCTTTTGAAATTTGATTGATTGTAGGAGGGATAATTCCACTTTCCATAGCTAGTAGGGCAACCGCTGCCTCAATCGCACCAGCTGCGCCAAGACAATGCCCGATTTGACCCTTTGTAGAGCTTACAGCTGGGACATTTGCGCCAAATAGCTCTTTTAGAGCTGCTGTTTCGTTTCTGTCATTTACCGCAGTAGATGTGCCGTGAGCATTGATATAATCAACCTTTGGTTCGCCAGCCATTTTATAGGCCTTTTTCATAGCGCGAAGCGGACCATCAAGCGTAGGCGAAGTGATATGATACGCATCACCGCTAGAACCATATCCGATAAGCTCGCCATAAATTTTAGCCCCTCTTGCAACTGCGTCCTCGTATGTCTCCAAAACAAGCGCAGCCGCACCCTCTCCCATAACAAAGCCATTTCTCTCCCCGTCAAACGGTCTGCTTGCATGCTCAGGATCGTCATTTCTAGTAGAAAGTGCCTTCATAGCGGCAAAACCACCGATACCGACAGGGCAAATCGCAGCCTCAGCGCCAACGACTAACATTTTTTTCGCTTCACCGACTTGGATAGTTTTCGCCGCCTCGATGATAGCGTGAGTAGATGCCGCACAAGCTGTAACACTGGCTAAATTTGGACCTTTGAGATTGTGATAAATAGAAATAAATCCGCCTAGCATATTTACTAGTGCAGACGGGATAAAAAATGGAGAAATTCTCCTAGGACCACGCTGCAAACAGACATTTGAGTTGATCTCAATATTCGGCAAACCACCGATTCCAGCGGCTGAACTGATACCAAACTCATCAGCGTCAAATTCGCTAAATTTGGCATCCTGCATAGCCTCTGTGGCAGCTTTTAGTCCTAGTTGAATAAATCTATCCATTTTCTTGATCTCTTTGCCGTCTTCGACAACCACGCTAGGATCGAAACCCTTAACTTCGGCTGCTATGCTAACTGGAAATTCGCTCGCATCAAAAAGTGTAATCTTGCCTACTCCGGTTTTTCCGCTGCAAATGTTTTCGAAACTACTTTTTTTATCAAGGCCAAGGGCTGTAATCATGCCAATTCCGGTTACTACGACTCTTTTCAAGATCAATTCCTTAAAATTTAAAATTTAAATTATTTATTTAAGCTTTCTACATAGCTTACGACATCGCCGATTGTTACTAATTTCTCTGATTCGCTATCTGGAATTTCGATGCCAAATTTCTCTTCCAAAGCCATTACTAGCTCAACTACATCTAATGAATCAGCGCCCAAATCTTCGATAATTTTTGCTTCTGGTTTTACTTGATCAGGTGCAACGCTAAGTTGCTCCACAACTACATCTCTTACATCTTCAAATGCTGCCATTTGGAACTCCTTTAAAAAAATAACTCGTTATATTATAATAAGTTTGCTTAAAGTATCGAAATTTAAACATTTTTACTATAATACGCGCCCTGACATTATAAAATTTGGAGTTAAATTTTGAGTAAAGATAGCTCGGTCAAACGCGTGATCGAAATCATATATGATTTGCAAAAAGGCAGTGTGCTGAACCTGGCGAATTTAGCGGATAAATACAGCGTCAGCGAGCGCACACTAAGGCGAGATTTGGAGGTTATCAAAGAAATTTTTGGCGATATTTTCGTGCATTTGGGGGGCGGAAATTACCAAAGCTCACAAAAAGCGATTTTTGAAAATATGCTAAATTCGAGCGAATTTTTTATGCTTAAAGAAATCATAAAACTCTCTCACAAATCCAGCCTAGAAATTTCGAAAAATTTAAGCAAATCCATGCAAGATAAAATTTTAAAAAACCTAGATGAGAGCCCATATATCTTTAAACACAAGCCTTACGAAGAAATTTTTGCTAGGCGGGAAGTGTTTAAAATTTTAGAGCGCGCGATCACTTATAAAAAAGAAATTTCGTTTAAATACACAAACGCGGGCAAAATTTCGCACTTTACAATCCAGCCGTATAAAATAATGTTTATGGAGCAAAATTTCTACCTCGCAGGCCTGCAAAAACGCCCGCACAAGCACGCGCATGTGATTTTTCGAATCGCGATGATGAGCGAGGTCAAATTTAGCGGAAAAGAGTTTAAGCGCGACCAAAATTACCTAGATTTTTTGCATTTCATAAACTCGCCATGGGCAAGCTATTCGCCGAATTTCAGGGCGAATTTAATCAAAATAATTTTGCAAATCCCGCAAGAGCACGCCAAGTATTTTAGGCTCAAAAAATTCTACCCTACCCAAGAAATCATTTGCGAAAACGATGACGGGAGCATAAATGTCGAATTTAGCGTGACAAATTTCGCCGAAATTTTAAACATCATCAAGCAGTGGCTTCCGCGCATAAAAGTCCTAGCCCCGCGCAAACTAGAAGGTATCGTAAAGGGCATAGCTAGGGATTTTTATGAGAATACACACGGAAAACTCCCGCCACAAAAACCAAATTCCTAGCCAAATTTAATGGCAAATTCAGGCTAAATTCCCTACGCAAATAGGCGAAATTCTGTTTCATTTCTGCCCCCAAACTACCGCCCTAGCGAGCATATCAGCCTAGTCCAAACAAGCAAGATCAAGGAAAAAACTTATAAAACCTTACCTAGGATTTTAAATAACTTTAAGGCGCGCAAAACTAGCACGCATCATAAAATTTCAACTTTGCGAAAACTAAATTTGAAATTTAATCTTTGCATTTTAAACTATAAATTTTGCACTTTAAGCGGCTCAGGCAACAAGCCTGATTCTGGTTGTGAGCCAGATGAGATACTCAGTCTCTAAAAGATTTAGCAGATCTTTATAGTTTGTTAGCGCGCCGTTTTTTGCCAAGTGGCGCTTTCTTGGTCTCCTTTTTCGCTCGTTTTCGATATGCTCGCTAGGGCGGTATCAAATCTCAAATTTCGCCCTATTTCGCAAACCTGCGCGAGGTTAGATTTCAATCATCGTTTTGGCGTTGATTTCGGACAGACTCAAATCAATCTCGCTTAAAAGCGTGACTAGCTCGTCTTTTTGCGCGATCGCTTTTTCCAAAGTAAGTGGCGAGATAATCTCGATTTTATAGGCATCGCGGAAGCTTTTTAGAGTTTGTTCGATCGTATCTTTTGGCAAGGTGTTTTTGGCTGTGCCATAGATAGATTCTAGCGTTTTTTGCGCCTTTTCCTCGGTTTTGGCTTCCTCTTTTTCCTTGATTTTCGCCGCCTCATCAATGTAAGCAATCATCATAGATAATTCATCGATCCAGGCGCTCACAATGCCCTTGTATTCGATAGCCTCGATGATAGATAGCTCTTCTTTGCCGATTTTAATGGTGTTTTGCACATTTGCCTTGGCAACTGCGCCTTTTAGCGCGCGTTTTTTCTTGCGCAAATCCGCCCTGCTATCCAGCACGCCATTAGCGTATTTTAAGAAATCTTGCGGAGTTTGGTTGCTAGCATTTACCAAAACGCCGTTTATTGCGACTTTGGCTAATTTGTAATCCCCGCCTTGCAATTTTTTATCAATCAACTTAATCTCAGCCAATGCTCTTGTGAGTGAAATTTCCATTTTTTGCTCCTTGTTTTTGATTTGGAGCAATTTTACATGGATTTTTTGTCATATTGTGTCAAAAAATAAAAATGTGGAATTTTAAGAAGAAAATTTAAAATTTTGCCGAAAAATCGGCAAAATTTGATTACATATACAATCCGCCGTTGATTTTGAGCACATCGCCGGTGATATAGCTTGCATAATCGCTAAGCAAAAACGCCACTCCGTGCGCCACATCTTGCGCGCTTCCGAAGCGTTTAAGCGGGATATTTGCCTCGTAGTTCGCTCTGACCTCATCGCTTAGAGCGTCTGTCATATCAGTAGCGATAAAGCCCGGTGTTACGCAGTTAAAGCGCACTCCGCGACTCGCACCCTCTTTGGCGAAACTCTTGGTCATCGCTATCATACCGCCCTTACTCGCGCTGTAATTCACCTGCCCTGCGTTGCCCATTTCGCCGACGATTGAGGCGATATTTACGACTGCGCCGAAGCGTTTTTTACTCATCACTTTTAGTGCCTCGCGTGAGCCGATAAAAGCCGAAGTGAGATTTGCGTCGATTACGCGAGTGAAGTCTTCGAGCTTCATGCGAAGGGCTAGTTTGTCGTTTGTGATACCTGCGTTATTTACGAGGTAGCTTAGCTCGCCGTCACACTCGATTATCGCATTTA
>JAGBJQ010000094.1 GCA_017934385.1 Campylobacter sp.
GCGATGACTCTGAGAGTGATTTTGATGCGATGTTTTCTTCGAGGTGTGATAATGCTAGTGATGATGAGCCAGAGGATAAAGCAGAGGGTGAAAAAGAGAGTGAAGCTCCAATCGCGCTAGCTAGCGACAAAGAAATTCCTTTGGCAAATGTTTCGTTAGAGCCAGCATTTGAGAGTGTAGAGCATGGCGAGGACGAGGCAAAGGCTGAGCCAGAAGCCCAAATTTCACAAGATGAGACCTCAGATGAGGACGATGAGGAAACTGGCGATGATGATTTGCTTTTTGATAATATTTTAGCCCTTGAAAAAGATAAAAAAGTCGCTTCCGAGCCTGCTAAAGCAGCAGCGCAAGATGAGAAAAAAGATGAAAAACCAAATTTTGATGATTTGAATTTACCTCATGTCGCAAGTGGCGTAGAGCTACCTGATATCAAACCAGCTGTCGATGTAAGTGTCGAGCCGACCGCTCAAAGCGAGGTTCCTGCACATATCGCACCAAAAACTCACGATGAGGTTAATCGAATTTTAGAGCAAGAGCGCAGATTTTTGAGCGTTGATGAGCTAAAAGAGCAGTTGCGCTACGATTTAGAGGCAAATATCGCTAGTGTGTTGGAGCAATTCTCTGGCGAGGAAAACATACAAGAAGCACTTAAAGACCTTAGAATCAATATCAATATTTCATTTGAGGATAAATAATTGCTAGGTAAAATTTTACTAGTTTCAGGTCCAAGCGGCAGCGGTAAGAGCACCCTTATAAAGAGGCTTATCGCTGAGTTTGGCACAGATGAGATATATTTTTCTATCAGTTCTACTACAAGAGATATGCGAGATGGCGAAAAAGATGGCGTGAATTACCATTTCATCAGCAAAGACAAATTCAAAGCCGGCATAGAAAATGACGAATTTTTAGAGTGGGCGCTCGTGCATGGCAACTACTACGGCACATCGTTAAAAGCCGTGCGAGAGGCGCTAAATTTGGGTAAAATCGTGATTTTTGATATCGATGTGCAAGGTTTCGAAATCGTTCGCCAAAAAATAAGCAAAAACGAGCTTACCACGGTTTTCGTAACCACTCCGAGTCCAGCAGAGCTAGAAAAGCGTCTGCTAGCACGGGCAGATACAGCCTCTGGCGATATCGCTACTCGTTTGCAAAACGCAAAAGACGAGATAAAATATCTCGCGCAATACGATTATTTCGTGATCAACGACGAGCTAGAAAGCGCGTATTTAAATTTTAAATCAATCTACAAAACAATCAGATTAGAAACCGCTAGATGCGATATTTCAGCGGTTATGAAATCTTGGAAATAAGGAGAGACAATGGGCGTTAGCGTTCAACAATTGCTAATTATTTTGGCTATTATAGTGTTGCTTTTCGGAGCGAAAAAAATCCCTGAGCTTGCAAAAGGCGTAGGCAAGGGTATCAAGTCGTTTAAAAAAGAGATGGAAGACGACCCTAAACTCGAAGAAAGTGTGAAAAAAGAGAGCGAAACTACCAAAGCTGACGAATCTCAAAAGGCTTAGTTTTTGAAAAATTTAGCTATAAACGAAATCTCTCGCGTCCTAGGGCGCGAGGTAATCATCGAAAAACCAAAAGACAAAACCCTAGCTCACTATGCTTCGCCTGTGGCTTTTTCGCTCGCAAAAGAGCTTAGAAAAGCCCCTAAAATCATCGCTCAGGAGCTAGCGGCTAAATTTAGCGATAACGAAATTTTATCAGCAAGTGCGATAAATGGGTATTTGAATTTTCATATAAAACCTAGCGTGCTTGGAAATTTAGCCCAAAATGCGCTAAATTTGGGCGAAAATTTTGCGAAAAATAGCGCAGAGCATAAAGGCGAAAAAATCCTGCTTGAATACATCAGCGCGAACCCAACCGGCCCTCTTCACATAGGCCATGTCAGGGGCGCAGTATATGGCGATACCTTCGCTAAGGTAGGAAACTACCTAGGTAGCGAGGTTTGTACAGAGTATTACATAAACGACGCTGGCAATCAAATCGAATTGCTTGGTATTTCAATGATACTGCGCGCGAAGGAAATTTTCGGGCAGAGTGTCGAGTATCCCGAGAAATACTATCGCGGCGAGTATATTGATGAGCTGGTAAATTTAAGCGTAGAGAAATTTGGCAAAGAGATTTTTTATGATGAGAGCAGAGTTTTAGAACTCGCCGAATTTGCCAAAGACGAGGTTTTGAAAATCATCAAAAAAGATTTGGCTGATTGTGGAATTACTATACAAAACTGGGCTAGCGAAAAGAGCCTTTATGGCGAGCTTGACGCGACGATTGCCAAGCTTGAAAAAAGTGGCGAAATGTATAAAGAAGGCGGCAAGGTTTGGATCAAATCCAGTGCTGTGGGCGATGAAAAAGACCGTGTCGTCATCCGCGAGGACGGCCGTCCGACATATCTAGCGGGCGATATCGTGTATCACAATAACAAATTCGAGCGCGGATTTGAGCGATATGTCAATGTCTGGGGCGCAGATCACCACGGCTATATCGCGCGCTTAAAGGCGGCAATCCACTTCCTAGGATACGATGAAAATGCCCTAGAAATCGTGCTTATGCAAATGGTAAATTTGCTAAAAAACGGCGAAGCGTTTAAAATGAGCAAACGATCAGGTACAAGTGTGCTAATGAGCGATGTGCTAAGCGCGATTGGCAAGGATAATTTGCGCTTTATGTTTATTAGCAAAAAGGGCGAAACACCGCTAGAATTCGACATTGATGAGCTTGGCAAAGAAGACAGCTCGAACCCGATTTTTTATATCAATTACGCTCACGCTAGAATTTACCAAATTTTTGGCAAAGCTGGCAAAAATATGAGCGATAGCGAGGTTTTGGGCGCAGATTTTAGCACGCTTGACGAAGCTGGGCTAAATTTGGCTTTTGAGGCGATGACACTAAATGAGGTTTTAAACGAAGCCTTTGCTAGCAGAGGGCTGCAAAAAATCCCTGATTTCCTTAAAATTTTAGCCGCAGATTTTCACAAATACTACAACGAAAACCGCGTGGTTGGCAGCGAAAACGAAAATGCCAAACTCAAACTTTTTGCCCTTGTCGCGCTTAGTATTCGCACGGCGTTTGGCTTAATGGGGCTAAGTGCGAAAGAGCGCATGTAAATTTTGCCGAATTTTCGGCAAAATTTCATTTCAAAATGAAAAATCCTATCAAAACTCTACTTTATAAAATCAAAAAACCGCTCCCGCCAGGTGCGCGCAAAATCAGTGGAATCATCAGCGATGTGCGTGCCTGCGAGGTGAGGGAGAATTTTTTTGTCGTGATTTTCATGTAGGAGGGCTTAGGTTTAGCTCGATTTTTGCCAAATGGTGGGCGAAAAATGGCGATTTGATCGATGTGATTTACACCAGAGGCTGGCAGGAGGGCACTTATAGCGCGCTTAGTGTCACCAGCTATTCGACCACGGCTTATTGGGGAAATTGGAACTTGATAAAGCGATTTTGTGGCGTGGTATTTTCGCTACTTTTCGTCGCATTTATGAGCGCACTCATCGTATCTGGCGTGGAAGAAATCGCGCGGATAGAGTATTTTTATGACAAGCTAGTTTATTTTCTTTTCTTTTGCATTGTCGCAATCGTCTATGGCATGGGCGTGGTAAATGCCTATGTCAAATTTAAAGTATTTTTTAGTTTTATCTACTACAAGCGCAAATCTGATAAATTTTTAAAAGCCCTAAATTTAAGATTTCCGTTAAAATAAATTTTAAATTTTAGCCTAAATTTTGATTTTTCGCCTTAAAATAGCTTCCAATCTCGCTGATTAGCACGCCTGCGATTATCAAAACAGCGCCTAAAATTTGCCAGCGATTTAGGATTTCTCCACCTACGAAAACCCCCATAATACCCGCAGTTACTGGTTCTAGCGTGAAAAACAGAGCGACTTTAATCGGCGTGGTGTAGCGCTGCATCAAAGCCTGCGCAAAAAACCCAAAAACCGTCCCCACAAGGCAGATAAAAATCATCGCGATGAAAAATTTCGTATCCAGCACAGGCGCGACACTCACGCCACTGACAAAGTAGCTAGCCAATGCGCAAAACAGGCTAAGCGAGGCGATTTGGACATAGACCATGCCAAAAATTTCGCATTTGCGCACGAAATTCGCTGTCAGCACGATATGAAACGAATACGCGCTCGCGCAAACGAGTGCCAAAATTTCGCCCGCTCCAAAGCCAAGCTCGGTTTGGCAGATGAGATAAAGCCCCGCCACAGCGAAAGCAACGCCGATATAGGCGTATGAGTAGATTTTGTATCCAAACAAAATGCTAGCGATAAATGGCACGAGTGCGACATTTAGCCCCACGATAAAGGCCACCGACGAGCTAGCGGCGAATTTCATCGCAAAGGCTTGGCTTACAAACCCCGCGAACAAAAACAGGCTCAAAACCACGCCATAGCGGATTTGCGTGCGCGAAATAGATTTGATTTTGCTCCAAAACAGAGCCGCGATAATCACGCTAGCGATAAAAAATCGCCAAAAAAGCAAGACAAAAACATCGTTGCTCTCAATCGCCCATGCTGTGGGCAAATACCCCAGCCCAAAGGCAATCGCAACAAAAATCATGCCGATATCGGCTCTAAATTCCATGCTTAAATTTTTCATAAAGACCCTTTTTGTATTTGGCAAAAATTTAGCAAATTTGGCTTAAATTTTGAATTTTAAAATGTAATTAAATTTACAAAATAATCAAGAATTAATTATAAATTTTCCGCTTACGCAAGCCCACAACCCTGCGCCAGAATTTGAATTTTGTGGTTGAAATTTTGCAAAAAGCTAAATTTAGCCTTTTGCCTTTTCTTCGCAAGCTTTTATTGCTTCGATGATAGCTGTGGCAAAGCCCATTTTTTCGAGTGTTGCGACCATTTCTATGGTGGTGCCTCCCGGCGAGCAGACCTCGTCTTTGAGTGCGCGCGGGTGGGCTTTGGTGCGAGCGCATAGGCTAGCTGAGCCAATCACGGCATTAGCGATGATATCGTGCGCCATTTCACGCGTTATCCCACCGCGCACAGCCCCATCACTAGCGGCTTCGATTAGGTTAAAAATCATCGCTGGCAAGCTTCCGCTAATGGCTGTGAAAATCGCAAATTTGCTCTCATCAATCTCGTAAGTCTGCCCAAATGCGCTAAAAATTTCCCTGATTTTGGCTTTTTCCTCTTCGCTAACTCCGCTAAAACACAGCGCAGTATTTCCAAGTGAAATTTTAGCAGGAGTATTTGGCATGGCACGAACGATTTTTTGCGCCCCGCAAAGCTCGCCAATGCGCGAGACGCTGAAATTTGGCGCAAGCGAGATTAAAATTTTATTTTCTAAATTATATTTTATTTTTTCTAGGACGCTCTCATAAACGGCTGGTTTAATTGCCAAAATAATAATATCGGCAAAATTTACAAGCTCTGCCTCATTTTTAGCGGATTTTATGCCTAGTTTTGCGCAGAGCTTCTCGCCTTTTTCCTTGCCATAAATGCAAATTTTATCCTTTTCAAATTTCGCCCCCGCAAGCGCCTCTATCATCGCTGCGCCCATATTTCCTGCGCCTATAAATCCTATTTTCATCGCATTTTCCTTATCTGATTTGTCCCTCGCCACGCACGATGTATTTCGTCGTAGTGAGTGCCTCCACGCCCATTGGACCGCGCGCGTGAAGTTTTTGTGTGCTTATGCCGATCTCGCCACCGAATCCAAACTCGCCCCCGTCGCTAAATCTGGTCGAAGCGTTGGCATAGACGACTGCGCTATTGATTTCGTTTAGAAATTTTTCGATATTGGCGGAATTTTGGCTTAAAATCGCTTCTGAGTGCGCGCTGGAATTTTCGTTGATAAACTCAATCGCTTCGGCGGTGTTTTTTACGATTTTAACAGCCATTATTAGTGATAAAAATTCCGTGCCAAAGTCGCTAGAATCCGCTTTTTTGGTGTTTGCGAAATTTGTAAATTTCGCGTAAATTTTCTCATCTAGGCGAAATTCTACTTCGTTCATTTCCTTTAATAAAATCGGTAAAATTTGCTTTGCGATATTTTCGTGTAAGATTAGGCATTCTAGCGCGTTGCAGACACTTGGGCGTTGGGTTTTTGCATTTTTGATAATCTCTACTGCCTTGCTTAAATTTGCGCTCTCATCGACGAAGGTATGGCACACGCCAGCCCCTGTGATGATGACTGGGATTTGCGCATTTTGCGTGATGAAGTCTTTGAGATTTTTACCGCCACGAGGGATTAGCACATCGATCCACTCTTTTAGCTGGATTAGTTTTAGCACATCTTCGCGCTCTTTGGATTTTATGAGTGATACTGCGCCGCTAGGCAGGCCAAATTTCTCTCCCACACGGCAAAAAATTTCGCTTAGGCAGATATTTGAGGCAAGAGCGCTAGCTGAGCCTCGCAAGATTATCGCATTACCCGCTTTTAGCGCGAGTGCGGCGGCGTCTATGCTGACATTTGGTCTGCTTTCATAAATCATAGCGATTACGCCAAGAGGCACGCGCACTTTGGCGATACTCATGCCGTTTTGGTGTCGCCAGCCTCCCACAATCTGCCCGATTGGATCAGGAAAATTGGCTAACTCTTTTAAAGCCACGCTCATTGCGCTAATCCTGCTATTATTTAGCGTGAGCCTATCAATGAGAGCCTCGGAGATACCATCTTCGCGCGCGTTTTTTATGTCGATTTGGTTTTGCTCTTTGATAAGCTCTTTTTGAGCGATTAGCTCATCAGCCACGCCAAGCAAAATTTGATTTTTTTGCTTGCTACTTAGCTTTGCGACCTCGTTGCTTGCGCGTTTTGCGCGTTTTGCTAATTCTAAAATTTCCATAATCTATCCTAAGACAATATTGTTTGCATGCACGATATAATCATCGCTCACGCTAGGTAAAATTTTCTCATATTCGCTCGATTTTTTCCCCATAATCAGCGAAATTTCAGAGGCGCAGTAGTTTGCGATACCGCGCGCGATGCGCTGTGAATCTGCGCCCAGTATTTCAATGACATCGCCTCTTTCAAACTCGCCACTTACACTCACAATCCCCACGCCTAGCACGCTTTTGCCGTTTTTTATGGCTTTGCACGCGCCCTCATCAAGGCTGATTGCGCCACGCACATTGGCGCCATAAGCGAGCCAGTATTTTTTCGCGCTAATGGATTTTTCCTCTTTGCAAAAAATCGTTCCTACCTCCTCGCCGGCGATGATTTTGGCTAAAATTTTACTCTCTTTTCCATTTGCTATTATCATATTTGCGCCGATTTTAGTAGCCATTTTAGCAGCACCAAGCTTCGTTGCCATGCCACCAGTGCCAAATTTCGACCCCACATCGCCTGCCATTTTAAGGGTGTTTTCGTCGATAAAATTTACGATTTTTATCAGTTTTGCGTCAGGGTTCGTGCTAGGGTTTTTATCATAAAGCCCGTCGATATCGCTTAAAAGCACGAGCAAATCAGCGTCGATTAGCCCAGTTACTAGCGCGCTCATCGTGTCGTTATCGCCGATTTTAAGCTCATCGCCACTGACTGGATCGTTTTCGTTGATGATAGGGATAATGCCTTGCGAAAGCAGGGCGGTAGCGACATTTCGCGCACTTAGGTAGCGCGCGCGGTCGCTAAAATCAATGCGTGTCAGCAAAAGTTGCGCGATAATCTCATCATGCGCCCAAAAAAGCCTCTCATACAGGTGCATTAAAGCGACCTGTCCCACGGCGGCTAGGGCTTGTTTGGCGCTTAGCTCTTTTGGTTTTTGCTCGATTTTTAGTATGCCCATACCAGCCCCGACCGCGCCAGAGCTAACTAGCACAACCTGATACCCTTGTGCTTTGAGTTCGCAAATTTGAGCCACGAGCGATTTGATAAATGTTTCATTTAGTGAGCCATCGCTATTTGTAAGTGTGCTTGTGCCGACTTTTACGATGATTTTTTTGGTATTTTTTAATAAATCTTTTCTCATTTTTAACCCTTGAAATTTGGCTATTTTAGCAAAATTTAGCTTTGTTTAGATAAAAATCTCTCCAAAATTATCATTGCTGCAACGCTATCAAATTTAGCATTAACTCCGTTTTTTTTTGTGCTTTTTTGCGCTAATTCTTTGGCTTCGAAGCTAGAAAAACTTTCGTCTTGGTAGCAAATTTCGCCATTAAATTCTAAAAGCGAGACAAAATGTTTTATGCGACGCTCCATTTCTTCTTCGCTTGCACCGCCTTTGGGAAGGCCAACGACGAGCTTTTGAGCTCCTCTTGTGCGCAAAAACTCGCTAGCTTCCCTGGCTGCTTGGTTGCGGTTTTTGCGCAAAATAGGCTCGCTAGGAAGGGCTAGTGCGCCATTTGGGCTGATTGCTACGCCGATTCGTTTAAGTCCCACATCGAAAGCTACTATCAAATTTAATCCTTTTTTGGGTTACGCAAGCGAAATTTTCGTCGCTTCTATTATGATTTTTCCCTCTAATTCGTATTCGTAAATGCGCTCGCCAAATTTCATCAATGCTTCATCTAGGCTCGAATTTAGCGCGACAAAATCCAAAATTTCGTCGCTGTGAGAAAAGAGATTTTTGGGTTTTTCTTTTCCACTAAATTTAGCCACAAATTTATCCAAATCGCTAATTAGCGTGGCGTCTTTTTTGGCTAAAAGCTCGTTGGTACCGATACTCTCGTCGATTCTGTGTGGCAGGACAAAGACAGGAATCCCAAGCTCTCTTGCAATGCGTGCGCTTTGAAGCGAGCCTGATTTTGGCTCGGCTTGGGCTACGATTAGGGCTTGGCAGAGGGCTACAACTATGCGGTTGCGCTCTAAAAATTGAAAATTTCGCGCAGGCGTGCCGTCTTCGTATTCGCTTAATGCAAGGGCATTAGCGTAAATTTTGCGTATCATATCCTCGTTTTGTTTGGGGTAAATTTCATCTAGCCCGTTTGCAAAAACAGCAATCGTGCGCGAAAATGCGCCCTCATGCGCCGTGATATCGCAGCCAATTGCAGCCCCTGAGACCACGCAAATACCAGCGTCTGAGAGCTTTTGGGCTAATTTTGTGATTAAATTTTTGGTGTAAATGCTCATTTTGCGAGAGCCTACGATTGCGATTTTTGGCATATCTAAAAGCTCTAAATTTCCCTTGTAATACAGTGTTTTAGGCTCTGTTTTGCCCAGTCTGGATAGGGCAGGGATTTTGAAATTTAGCTCATTTGTAGTATTCATAAATTTCGCCTAGATAGATGACTTCGACGCCGTTTAAAATATCTGCGCTATTTTGTAGGACTGCGAAGGTGGATTTTTTGGGGTGGCCGATAGCTATGGCAAAGCCCCTTTTCTGCGCGATTTGCACGGCTTTTTGTAGCATTTGGCGCACGGCTTTTACCTCGTCGGTATTATCAATAAAAACATCTCTATAAACATAGCGCAAATTTTGCCTTTTAAGCTCGTCGGGAGCCTTGGTCTGCGCGCTCGTGCGAGAATCGACGAAATAAAAATCGTATTTTTGCATAGCTTTGATTAAATTTCGCATTGAGGCTGAATTTGCCGTAAATTTCGAGCCTGTGTGGTTGTTGATAAATTTAGCGTGCGGGAAATCAGCTCTGATTTGTG
This sequence comes from Campylobacter sp., assembly GCA_017934385.1. Lineage (GTDB taxonomy): Bacteria > Campylobacterota > Campylobacteria > Campylobacterales > Campylobacteraceae > Campylobacter_B. Next base: position 9,575 of record JAGBJQ010000094.1, read on the forward strand.
CTAGAAAATTTTCGATTTCTTTGTAGCTATCGCCCACTTTTAGCGCCTTTACATCGTGAGCGAAGACCTCTGCCTCCATTGGCAAATGAATTGCGAAATTTTGCAAATTCTTAGCCAGAGCCGGGGTGTTTTTGTAATTTTTCGCCGGCGGGAAAATTGATGGCGTAACCTTTATCGGCAGAGCCTTGATACGCGCTATTTGCGCGCTTGTGGAGATATCGTCCATTATGATAGCTAGTTTTGGTTTTGAGCCTTTTGGCAGGGTTTTGGCTAGTTTATTGCTAGGGGCCAAAATTTTTGGCTCTGTTTTTTCCTGCGATTTTGGCGTGATTTCGTCTATACTTTGGGCTGCGATTTTGGCTAATTCTTCCTCGATAATTTCATCTTTTGTTTTTGAAATTTGGGTTAAATTTTGCTCTTTTGGCGCAGGCAAAATTTGGGGCGCAGGTTTTGCTACGCTCAAATTTTTATCTTTTTGAATTATGGGTTTTGAAATTTCGCTTTTATTCTCATCGCGCGGGAGTTTAAGCACAATTTTTGGCTCGTCTTTGAAAAATTTATTTAGCACGGCATACGAAAGAGCGGCGCAGGTAAAGCAAAAAATTGCGATTAAAATGTATTTTATGAAATTTGGATTGAAATTTAATAAGGGCGCGTTTTTGCGCCCTTTGGTGCGTTTTTTAGCCAAGATTAATTTTTATCTTTGTCGATGATTTTGCCGCTTGCGATCCATGGCATCATAGCGCGAAGTTTTTCGCCTGTTTTGGTAATCAGCGCGTTTGCTGTGATATTGCGCTCTGCGTTCATTTTGACATAACCTGCTTGTCTTTCTAAAATGAAATTTTTCGCAAAAGTTCCATCTTGAATTTCTTTTAGGATTTTTTTCATTTGGGCTTTTGATTGTTCGTTGATTACTCTTTGACCACTTACATAATCGCCGTATTCGGCCGTATTTGAGATAGAATATCTCATATCTGCCATTCCGCCTTGATAGATTAAATCCACTATTAGTTTCATTTCGTGTAAGCACTCGAAATACGCCATTTCTGGGGCATAACCAGCCTCAACTAGTGTTTCAAAACCTGCATTGATTAGTGCGCACAAACCGCCACAAAGCACAGCTTGTTCGCCAAATAGGTCTGTTTCGGTTTCGTCTTTGAAAGTTGTTTCGATAATACCGCTTCTGCCGCCACCAATCGCGCTAGCATAGCTTAGAGCGATCTCTTTTGCCTTACCAGAAGCGTTTTGCTCGACAGCGATTAGATCTGGTATTCCACCACCATTTACAAATTCATTGCGCACAGTGTGTCCTGGGGCTTTTGGAGCAATCATAATAACATCAATATTTTTAGGAGCCTTGATTTGTCCGAAGTGGATATTAAATCCGTGTCCAAATGCGATTGCTGCGCCGTCTTTTAAATTTGGCTCAATTTCGTTTTTGTAAATTTCAGCTTGAAGTTCATCAGGAGTTAGTATCATAACGATATCGGCTTCTTTTGTCGCATCAGCTACGTTTAATACTTTAAAGCCCTTGTCCTCGGCCTTTTTCCAGCTACTTCCACCTTTTCTAAGTCCAACTACAACTTCTACGCCACTATCGCGTAAATTTTCAGCGTGAGCGTGACCTTGTGATCCAAAGCCAATCATAGCCACTTTTTTTGAGCGAATTAAGTTTAAATCGCAGTCTTTGTCGTAATACACAGTAATTGCCATAAGCCATCCTTTTTAAAAAAATTTGCGTGATTTTAGCGCAAAAATGCTTTTATGTAGCTTTTTTGTGATATTATAAACGCAAAATTTATGAACGGAAAATGTAGATATGCAAAGCTTTATTGGCGAAAAAATCGCTTCAATGCCTAAATTTAACGATAAAATTTTAAAAATTTTAAGCTCATTTGATAATGCTAGTAGCGATGATGAGATTATTTTTCAGATTATGAATAACCCGGAATTTGAGAGTAGGATACTAGACTACGCATTTAGCACTTTTGCGCAAATTAGCATGGAAAAAACCCTTCCAAACGCCTTTAAATTTTACGGACGCGAAGGGGTTAGGGCGCTGTTTTTGTTCAGTATTTTTAAGGGCAAATTTAACTTAAATTTTGAGTGTTATAAAATAGATCGCGCTAGATTTAATGAAATTTCACTAAAACGACATCTGTTTTTGAAAGAGTGGATTAAATTTTATCCACAAATCAATCCAGATATTCTTTCAAGCATGATTTTAATGGATTTTGGTAGAGTTTTTATTAGTGAATTTATTAGTCAAAAAGACAAAAATGGCGAATTTTATCTGTATATTAAAAATTGCCTTTTTCCACAGGATTTCACCGATGTTGAAATGCGATTTACTGGTATGAGCAGAGAGAGTGTGGGTAGAGTTTTATTTAGGCATTTTGGTTTAGAAAAAATTGCAAATGATATATATTTTTCTGATTTTATAGATGATGCACCTTATGAAAAAATAATACGATACGAAATGTTAAAAGTGGCAAAAACAGCTATTGGAATTTATCATTGTTTCGATGAGCAGAGTATTGATAATGCGCTAAATTTGCTAGTTGAGTTTGGTTTGGAACAAGAAGCTTTTTTTGAGGCGAAATTAAAGGCTGGATTATGAAGGAATTTTTAAGTTCGCTTAGTCTTGGAGTAGTGGAAAAAAATCTAAATTCTGACCAAAAAGAGTTGGTGCGAAATTTGTTAAATTTAGGCGCATTGAGCTCTCACAAAGGCAAAATTTATCTAAATAATAGCTATGTTTTTGGTAGGCTTGATATCGCGCGCGATGGGACTGGGTATTTGCAAAGCTATGATGATAGATACAAAAAAGATTTGATAATCGAAAACAGATACCTAAACGGCGTGCATTTAGGCGACATAATCCTAGCAAAAATTATAAATTCTAAAAAATCTAGAATTCACGCAAAAGTGCTAATGTGTGTAAAACCTGCATTTTCATCGAGTGTAGTTTATACGAAGAATTTCGGGCGTGAAATTTTGGGTGTAAATGTTAAAACAGGCTTAGCAAACCCGCTCAAAGCCACGCAAAAATCGCTTAAAATGCTTCCACCTGGCACGCTTTTGAAAATTGATAATTTAAGCAATGAAATTTGCGAAGTTTTAGGGAATTTAGACGATCCGTGGGTCGATGAGAAAATTTCACTTGCGATTTATAACAAAAACGACGAATTTAACGAAGCCTGCAAGGAACAAGCTCTTAGTTTTGGTTCATCGGTCGATCCCACGCTCTACCCAGATCGCGTGGATTTGCAAAATTTGAGCTTTTGCACGATTGATCCAATCGACGCCAAGGACTTTGACGACGCGATTTATTATGACAAAAAAAATCGCACAGTCTATGTCGCAATCGCCGATGTGAGCGAGTATGTCAGCGAATACTCGCCGATTGACAAGGAAGCGAAGGTAAGAGGGTTTTCGATATATTTCCCGCATAAATCCGTCCCAATGCTTCCGCGTGAGCTTAGCGAAAATATCTGCTCGCTAATGCCGAATTTACCGCGATTAGCATTTGTTTTTAAAATTTGCCTTGATGAAAATTTGAGTGTGATTAGCGAGGAGCTGTTTTCAGGCATAATCAAATCAAAAAGGCGTTTTAACTACGATGAGGTCGATGAGATTTTGCGCACAAAAAGTGGCTGCGAGAGCGAAATCCTAGACTGGCTACTCCCGCTAAATGAGCTTTGCGAAAAACTTAGAGCGCAAAGATTAAAGCATGGATTTGACTTTCGCACAAAAGAACTTCGCATGAGTATCGATGAGGCTGGGCTTTTAAAATCGACTAGATTTGAGAGCGATACGCCATCACACAAGCTAATAGAAGATTGTATGCTTCTAGCTAACAAAGCCGCTGCAAAGCGCATAGAAACGGGCGTTTTCCGCAATCACGGCGCAGCTGAATTAAAGAAAATTTTCGCTTTATTGGACGATTTGGCGCTGTTTGGAATAGATGCGATTTATAAGCCAAATTTGGCAAAAATGATAGGCGAAATCCAAGCCCAAGCCGACGCGCTTGGTATGCGAGAAGAGGTCGATAAACTCATAATCAAAGCGCAAAAACGCGCCGAATACGGCTCGATTTCACGCGGCCATTTTGGGCTTGGTTTTGATACATACACTCATTTTACAAGCCCGATTAGGCGGTATTCGGATCTGATTTTACACAGGCTTTTAAAGGCGCAAAGCAGGGGCGATGAGAAATTTTATAATTACCTGCTTTTAAACATAGACGCGACTTGCGAGAGGCTAAATGAGCTAGAAAGAGAGGCTGATAAGGTCGCATTTGACTTTATGGATCGTAAATTTGCGCGCTGGGCGAGTGGAAATTTGGGGGGCAAATTTCGTTGCTATATCGACGAAAATGCAAATGTCGTAACTGCTAAACTCGATGATAAATTTAAGGGTGCGAAAATTTTTATTACAAATTTTACTGGTGATATTTTAACACCAGTTTTGGTCGAAATCACAGACGCAAATATCGCAAGTGGCGTGATTATGGGAAGAGTGGTGAAAAAAATATAATGTATAAAAGAGATTTTGACGCTAGGATTGCTTCTGGAAATGTGGCGAATTTTATCTTGCTTCGAGGCGCAGATGACTTTCAAAATGAGCTGTATGCGTGGAAGCTCAAACAAATTTATAATGCCGAAAATTTTATGAGTTTGTATTTTGGCGAGTATGAATTTAGCGTGGCAAAGAGCTTTTTGGAGCCATCACTTTTTGGCGAGAGCAACACACTTCATATAAAAACAAACTCTTGCATAAAAAAAGATGAAATTCGCCGTTTGATTGAGTATTGCAAAAACGACGAAAACAACCATTTAATCTATGAATTAAACGAGAGCGAGGGTGCGGCAAGTAGCGATTTTGTGCGGGAGTTTGGCGGAAATGAGGTGAGGTTTTTCCGCCCAAGCAGTATGAAGGAAGCCATGGGATTGCTAGCGCAAAAGTGCGAAATGGTGGGGATTTTCGCAAACAGCGCCGCGCTAAATAGAATTTATCAAATTCACAACGAAAACCTAAATTTAAGCGCAGCCGAGATTGAAAAATTCGCAAATTTGGGGATTGAGTTAAATTTGGAAAATGTAAATGATATGGTCTATGGGCTAAGCGAGATAAGCTACGAGGAGCTTTTCGATAAAATTTTCACCCTTAGCGATTTTCGCAAGGACTTTTATAGATTGGCCCAAAATGGCGGATACAACGACATGGAGCTGATAAATCAATTTTACAGATTTTTGCATAGAATTTTTAGGCTTCATATCTCGATAAAAACCGCGAACAATTCCGATTTTAAGGTGATTTTCGGATACACTCCGCCACCAAATATCGCAAACAAGCTAAAAACATACGCTCAAAGTTTAAATGAAAATTTATTTCGCAAAATTTTTATCCATTTAAATAAACTCGAATTTGAGCTAAAAAGCGAGAAAAATTTAATCAAAGACGAGTATTTGCTCGCCTCGCTTTTGGAATTGCAAAGAATTTTATCAAAGAAAAACTAGGCTAAAAAGCAAAGATTAAGTCAAAATTTTGTAATATACAGGTTGCATTTTTTGCAAAATCCTTGCCCGCAGATTACATTTGCGAGCTAAAAATCCATAAGGAGAATTTATGAGAAATTACGAGGTTTTATTCATTGTCAAGCCTACGCTGACTGATGATGAAGTAAAAACAAAAGTTGATTTCGTTAAAGAAATCATTACAAAAAATGGCGGAAATATCGCTTCTGTCATCGAAATGGGCGCACGCAAACTTGCCTATAAAATCGATAAATATGAGCGCGGTGTTTATTTTGTCATTTATTTTACTGCCGAGCCAAGCTTGATTGCAGAGCTAGTTAGAAATTTGCGTATCACAGAGGATATCATTAGATTTTTGACTGTGAAATACGAGACAAAACGCGAGGTTTTGGCATGGGAAAAACTAAGCAAAGGCATTAAACTAAGCCCAGCTAAAAAAGAGCGCGAACCACGCGTAGCACCTGAGGCAAAAGAGCAAGCAGAGCAAACCGCTGAATAAAAGGATTTTAGATGTTTAATAAAGTAGTTTTGGTTGGAAATTTAACTCGCGATATTGAGCTTAGATATTTACAAACTGGCACCGCAATCGGTAAAACTGGCATTGCTGTAACTCGTAAATTTA
>JAGBJQ010000095.1 GCA_017934385.1 Campylobacter sp.
ACTCAGCGATGAGGGCGCAATCACGCAGCTTCATGTCAGTGGCGGACGAATCCCCACAGTAGCTACCATGCAAGATTACTGGCGCGCTAAGCTTGATTTTAGCGAGATTTTATCGCTAAGAGACGGCGATGAGTTAGAAGCAATCTTAGAGGATTTTGATATTTATTGTATGATTTTTAGCGCAGAAAGCGAGTGTTTGACCGAGGTCATAAAGCACGATGAGCGTTTTATGATTTTGGTTTTCGACAAAGATGAGATTATTTTAAAATTTGATAGCAGAATTTTCGAGCTTTTGTCGAATTTAATCGGAATTTCGCTCAAAGATTTGGAAGTCGCCTCTATGCAAATCGGTCTTAGGGAGCTAAACACCAAAATCCGCGAGCTGAAAAACTCAAAAATCGAGTTTATCGCAAACGAAGTCATGGCGTATAAAATTTTTAAAGATGAGAGATTTAAAATTTTGCTAAACCCCTCAATCGCCGTGAATTTTGACAAAAATTTAATCTTTGCGCCCTATTTCGAGCCTGGTTTTATGGGGATAAAATGCCCAGTAAAATTCGAAAACAAGGACGCTACGATGATTTGCGCTGGAAGTGTTTATGAGGATTATGAAAAATTTTTTAAATTTAGTAAAGGAGTAGCATGAGCCAAGAATTTGACGAAAAAACGCAAAATTCAGCAGGTGAATTTGAGGAAAAAGAGCACAAAAACTGCGGCGCTGGCTGTGGCTGCCAAAGCCCGCTAGCTGACGACGGCGATGAATTTAGCGAAGAGTTACAAAGCGAGTGTGAGTGCGAAAGCGCGCAAGATGATGAAATCACTAAGCTACAAAACGAACTTAGCGAGATTACGGATAAATTTTACCGCGCTAGCGCTGATTTCGACAATATCAAAAAGCGTTTGGAGCGCGAAAAAACCACAGCCGTGGAGTATGCGGCGGAAAAATTTGCAAAAGATCTCTTGCCGATAATCGACGCACTCGAAGAGGCCGCGAAAATCGATATTGAGGGCAACGAACTGGCCGATAAAATCGAAGAAGGCGTGAAGCAGTGTATAAATTTGTTTTTAAGCACATTTGAAAAATACGGCATTACGCCGATTTCAACGGACGATGGCTACGAGAGCGAAAGCGGTAAATTTTACCCAATCCAACTCGTAGAAAAAGAGGGAGCCAAAACAAACGACATAGTCCAAATTTTGCAAAAAGGTTACCTTTACAAAGAGCGAATTTTGCGCCCTGTAATGGTTATTTTAGCGAAGTAAATTCGCAAATTTACAAAATTTAAAGAAAACAAAATTTAATAAAAAGGATAAAACATGGGAAAAGTTATTGGAATTGACTTAGGAACAACCAACTCTTGCGTTAGCATTTTTGAGCGTGGCGAAAGCAAGATTATTCCTAACAAAGAGGGTAAAAACACAACTCCGTCAGTTGTCGCATTTACCGACAAAGGCGAGGTTTTAGTCGGCGACAGCGCCAAACGCCAAGCTGTTACAAACCCTGAAAAAACGATTTATTCAATCAAAAGAATTATGGGTTTGATGATGAACGAGAAAAACGCGCAAGAGGCTAAAAAACGCCTTCCGTATAAAATCGTAGATCGCAACGGCGCGTGCGCAGTCGAAATCGCGGGCAAAGTCTATACCCCACAAGAAATTTCAGCAAAAGTTTTAATCAAGCTAAAAGAGGACGCAGAGGCCTTCTTGGGCGAGCCTGTGGTCGATGCAGTCATCACTGTGCCTGCGTATTTCAACGATAGCCAAAGAAAAGCAACAAAAGAAGCTGGCACAATCGCAGGGCTAAATGTGCTTCGTATCGTAAATGAGCCAACCGCGGCAGCTTTGGCGTATGGATTAGATAAAAAAGAAGCCGAAAAAATCGTAGTTTATGATTTGGGTGGCGGAACATTTGATGTTACCGTGCTAGAAACTGGCGATAGCGTAGTAGAAGTGCTAGCAACTGGCGGAAATGCCTTCCTTGGTGGCGATGATTTTGACAACAAAGTAATCGACTTTTTAGCAAGCGAATTCCAAGCAGAAAACGGAATCGACCTTAAAAATGATGTTATGGCAATGCAACGCCTAAAAGAAGCTGCTGAAAATGCTAAAAAAGAGCTTTCATCTGCAATGGAAACAACTGTAAATTTACCATTTATCACAGCTGATGCCACAGGTCCAAAACACCTTATGAAAACCATAACTAGGGCTAAATTTGAGAGTATGATTGATAATCTAGTCGATGAAACAATCGATACTCTAAAACGCGTAGTTAGCGAAGCAGGACTTGGTATGAGCGATGTCAAAGAGGTCGTTATGGTCGGTGGCTCGACTCGCGTGCCACTTGTGCAAGAAGAGGTCAAAAAAGCATTTGGCAAAGAGCTAAACAAAAGCGTCAATCCTGACGAAGTCGTCGCAATCGGCGCAAGCGTGCAAGGTGCTGTTATCAAAGGCGATGTCAAAGATGTGCTTTTACTCGATGTTACGCCACTTAGTCTTGGTATCGAAACACTTGGCAGCGTAATGACAAAAATCATCGACAAAGGCACTACAATCCCAACTAAAAAATCGCAAGTTTTCTCAACAGCTGAGGATAATCAATCGGCCGTTACGATTAATGTCTTGCAAGGCGAGAGAGAGTTTGCCAGAGATAACAAATCGTTAGGAAATTTCAACCTAGAAGGCATTATGCCAGCCCCTCGCGGTGTGCCTCAAATCGAGGTTGAGTTTAACATCGACGCAAACGGAATTTTAACAGTTACCGCAAAAGACAAAGCCACAGGCAAGGCAACTGATATTCGCATTACTGGTTCAAGCGGTCTAAGCGACGAGGAAATCGACAAAATGGTAAAAGATGCCGAACTTCACAAAGAAGAGGACAAAAAGCGCAAAGAAAGCGTCGATGCTAGAAACCACGCTGACGCTATCGCTCACCAAACAGAAAAATCACTTGCTGAAATGGGCGAAAAAGTCCCAGGCGAGCTAAGAGCAAATATCGAAAGCGCACTAAATGATCTAAAAGAAGTTCTCAAAAACGAAAACGCGACAAAAGATCAAATTGACGCTAAGGTAAATGCCCTAAGCAAGGCGGCTGAGGATCTTTACAAGGCAGCTAGCGCCAACCAAAACCAAGGCGCAAATTCAAACAATGCCAAAAAAGACGATGATGTCATCGACGCAGAAGTCGAATAAATAAAATTTGAGCTAGCTTGCTAGCTCAAATTTCCGCCCAAATTTCCAAAATATCAAATTTTAATTTTATCTGCATACATTAATATTCTATATCAATACAAAATTTCTAGGAATTCGATTATTAGCACAAAATCGTGCTA
>JAGBJQ010000096.1 GCA_017934385.1 Campylobacter sp.
AGCGTCTCCTAAAAAGCGCACCCTCCCCCTTACAGAGAATTTCACGGCGCAGGTTAAATTCAAAAAATAATTCAATGCTAAATTTAGGTTGAATTTTGCTTTAAATTTTACTGGATTGCTTCGCTCGTTACACTCGCTCGCAATGACAGCAAATTTAGCGCAAGGAATTTTAAATTCGTAGATTGCCACGAATTTTGCTAACGCAAAATTCTCGCAATGACAAATTAGACAAAATTTAAATTTTAAATTTGCATTTATTCAAACAGCTCTAAAATTTCACATTTAGGTTGCAGTTTTGTCGATATTTTTTTACCATTTTGTTTTGGCATTTTTGCCACTATTTATCGTCGCCGCGCACTTTGGCAAAAAAGATTTTGCATTTGCCTTTTTTGGAGCGTGGCTAGGAGGGGCCTGTTTTAGCGCGCTAAATCATAGTCTAATCGCGCAAGAGGGCAAAATTTTCTTTGATATTTTGGCTTTGATTGCGCTATTTTTACTGCCGTTTTGCGCTAAATTTTGCCTTTCGAAAATAGCCAAATTTTGCATTTTTGCCCTTGGCGTTTGCGCCTGTTTTGAGTATTTTTTAATCAGCGCAAATTTTAAAATTTTTAGCACCGAACTCCTTGATAGCGGGGCGATTCTCAATCTTTTTATGGTAATTTTGGCTCTTTCGTGCCTAGCTTTATTTTACCTGCTTTATAGCGAAATTTTAAAAAATCGTGCGCGCGCAAATTTTGTCGCCCTTGCCCTAACCTGCGCCCTCTTATTCATCGCTAAGCTCGGATTTGTGGGGCTAGGGATTAGGCAGGGCGGATACTTCGCAAATTACGCATCGCTAAAATTTATAAATTCGAGCGAATTTCTAAGCATAATCGCCAAAATCATCTACCACAACAACCAGCATTTAATATTGATTTTGTGCGCAATCGCCCTATTTATGGGGATTTTCTACCTAAATTTAGCCCCCAAAAAACTAGCGCGAGATGAAAATATCATCGCTTGGCGCATAAACAAAAGCGCAAGGTTTAAAATTTGGCGCAATTTCCTCTGCACACTCGCACTTTGTGCCCTATTTTGCGCTATTAGCCTCTATTATTTGCTAGTAGCTTCTCGCCCGCCTACGATTGATACGCCTACGCTCGTAGAGCCCGTAAATGGCGAGTTTGTCTTTGACGCTAGGGCCTTGCAAGATGGGCGCCTTCACAGATACGCCTATATCAGCGACGACGGGCATAAAATCCGCTTTTTTTTGCTAAATAAATTTAGCACTCATCTCTCGCCGGTTGCGGTGTTTGACGCGTGCTCGATTTGCGGAGATATGGGCTATGTCAAAAAAAAGGGCGAGCTAATCTGCATAGCGTGCAATGTGCGAATTTTCTTGCCAAGTGTGGGTAAAATGGGCGGCTGCAACCCAATCCCTATGAAATTTGACTTTGACGGCGAGCGCGTGAAAATCGCGCTTAGCGAAATTTTAAGCGGGGCAAGCTATTTTAGCGAAATCGTCGAAAAACAGGTCATCGACCCTGTCTCGCGCGCACAAATTTCGAATTCATCGAAATTTAGCTATTTGTATTATGGCAGGATTTATTTTTTCGAAAATGAAAAAAACGAAGAAATTTTCACTCAAAATCCGCAAAATTTCGTCGATGAAAACGGCACATTAAAGGAGCTTAAATAATGTTTTTTAGAATTTTAAAAGCTTCGATTTTTGGGGCTAAGGAGTCGAAATTTTTAGCGTTTTTGACGATTTTTTTATCTGTTGGCTTAATCGCTTGCATGCTAAATATCACTCTTAAAATCGGCGACAAACTAGCAAGTGAGCTTGGAAGATATGGCGCAAATATCGTGGTTTTACCAAGATCTGCTAACCTAAATATCGAAATTGCAGGGCGCGATTTTTCGCCACTTGCAAACGATGATTTTTTGGCTGAAAGCGATTTGGTGAAAATCAAAGAGATTTTTTGGCGCAACAATATCACAAGCTACGCGCCGTTTTTATCCGAGCAAATCGATGAATTCGAGGTCGTTGGGACATACTTCGACAGACCCGCAGGAGTGAGTGATGAGCCTGATTTTAGGGTCGGGGTAAGGCACCTTTATCCATTTTGGCGCGTTAGTGGCGAGTGGGCAAAGGACGGCGCAAATGATGAAGTCCTCGCAGGCGAAAAGCTGGGTTTAAAAATCGGCGATGAGATTGATCTAGGCATTTATACTGTGCGTGTGGTGGGGATTTTGCACGATGCAGAGGAATACAGCGGTAAAATCATCGCGAATTTGGGCTTTGTGCAAAAGCTCACTCACCGCGAGGGTCAAATCGCCAAAGCAGAAGTATCCGCAATGACAATCCCAGAAGATGATTTATCGGTAAAAGCTAGGCGCAATTTAGACAGCCTAGACGCCGTCGAGCACGATACTTGGTATTGCTCAGCCTATGTTAGCTCCATAGCATACCAAATCGCCGAGGATTTCCCAAACGCAAGCGCCAAAGCAGTCCTTAGCGTGAGCGAAGCCCAGAGCGGAATCACCAAAAAAATCCAAGGCCTAATGGGCGTGGTGAGTATCCTCTCGCTCATCATTTCTAGCATTTGCATTGCAAGTTTGCTTAGCAACGAAACCTTCAAGCGCAAAAAGGAAATCGGGCTTTTAAAGGCGCTTGGGGCAAGCGGTTTGGCTATATATTTGCAATTCATCGCCGAAACCCTCGTCGTGTGCCTTTTCGCTTCGATTTTAGGAGCGCTTGTGGGATACTTAGCAAGCCAAATTATCGCTCAGCAAATCTTTGGCTCATTTTTGGGCTTTGCTCTGCTAGTTTTGCCACTAAGCATTGCATTTGGGTTTGTAATCTGTCTAATCGGCTCGATTTTGCCACTTCGTAGCGCGCTAAAACTGCCACCAGCGGAGGTTTTATATGGTAGAAAATAATAAATTTTATCGCACGATAGTCTTAAAAAGCATTTTTGCCAACTCTTTGCGCTCGTTTGTGATTTTTGTCGCAATCGCCCTTGGCTCGGCAGTTTGCGCGGCGTTTGTGAATATCTGGGCAGATATCGACAAAAAAGTCGCAGGAGAATTAAACTCTTATGGGGCGAATTTGATAATCTCGCCAACCCTAGCGCAAAATTTTCGCATTAGCCAAGATGAGCTAAGGGCAAAATTTGAAAAAATTCCAAATCTCAAAGCGCACAATAGCTATTTATTTAAAAGTGCGAATTTAGGGGTAAATTCGGCTGTTGTAATGGGCGTGGAATTTTCAAATTTAGCAAAAACAATGCCATATTTGGGGCTCAAAGAGGGCGAGCTAATCAGAGTGGATTTCGACGATAAAAACGCCCTAATCGGCGAGGATTTAGCCAAAATTTTAGGCGTGAAGCTAGGCGATGAAATCGGCATTTCTCCGCACAACGCAAATGCAAATTTCACTCACAAAGTCCGCATAAAGGGCATTGTTTTTGACGGCGGCAAGGAAGATAGCTTGCTTTTAATCTCACTAAATTTGGCGCAAAATATCTTTAATGCCAAAGGCGAAATCAACTACGCCGAAGCGATTGTAGATAGCGATTTTAAGGGTCTTAGCGAAATTTCACAAAATTTGAGCGATGAGAAAATGAGCTTTAATGTCGTGGGCAAAGTATCCAAAACACAAGGCATAATCCTAGATAAAATCAAGCTTTTAATGCTACTAAGCGGTTTTACGATTTTAGCCATAACCTCGATTTGCATAAATACAAGCCTTAGCCAGGTCCTACTCTCTCGCATTAAAGAATTCGCCCTGCTTCGCGCAATCGGCGCAAACAGGGCCAATATCTTTCACATAATTTTGGGCGAAATTTTGCTTTTGTGCGTTAGCGGGGCAGTATTTGGCGCGATAATCGGGTATTTTTTAGCCATAATTTTAGGTCAAATTTTATTTTCTAGCGGAGTGGATTTTAGATTTATAGGGCTTGTAATGGCGGTGATTTTATCGCTGATTTTCGCGCTTAGTGCGAGTTATTATCCCATAAAACGGGCGCTAAATCCAAATTTGGCAAATTTATTAAAGGAATAATATGGAAATTTTAAAATTTAATGGTATTTGTAAATATTTCGGCGATGTAAAGGCGCTCGATGACATTAGCTTTGGCGTGAAAAAGGGCGAGTGGGTGAGCATAATGGGGCCAAGCGGGAGTGGCAAAAGCACGCTTGTAAATATCCTATCCCTAATGGATAGCCCCACAAAGGGCGAGTATTTGCTAGGCGGAGAGGATGCTAGCTCGCTAAATGAAGCGCAAATTTTAGAATTTCGTCGCAAAAAAATCGGCCTAGTTTTTCAGCAATTCCACCTCATACCATACCTAAACGCCATTGAAAATGTCATGCTAAATCAATACTACCACTCCTGCGTCGATGAGAAAAGCGCAAAAATGGCGCTCGAAAGGGTCGGCCTAGCGCACAGACTGGCGCATAAACCAAGCCAGCTAAGTGGTGGCGAACAGCAGCGGCTTTGTATCGCGCGCGCCCTAATCAACGAGCCTGATATCATCATCGCCGATGAGCCTACGGGCAATCTAGACGAGGCGAACGAGGCTGTTATTTTGGAGCTTTTTAAGGGACTGCGCGCCGAAGGAAAGAGCCTCATACTCGTTACGCACAACGAAGAATTAGGCAAATACGCCGATAAAATCGTGCGTTTAAGGCACGGAAAATTAGATAAAATCGAGGTTTTAAATGAAATTTAAAATTTTAAAATTTGCGTTAGCCCTAGCGTGCGCTTTAATGCTTGGTGCATGCGATGGCGAAAAACGCCATTTAGCCCTAAATGGCGAGAGTATCGCGACGAAATTTGACCCTAAAACCCGCTCTTTTAGCGTGAGCGGAAACGACAAACCTGTGATTTTGTTTTTTTTCACGGCTTCGTGCGGGGCATGTGGGGCGCAAACCCCTATCCTAAATGAAATTCACGCCTCGCAAAAAGCCCTTGTAATCGGCGTTTTAGGCGGTGGTGGCGAGCTAGAAATGGATCTTAAAACCGCGCGCGAAAAAGGGGTAAAATTCCCTACACTTAGCGCGCCAGCCTCTGTGAAATACCTATCAAATGTCGCTGGTGGGATATTTGGCACGCCAACCTCGCTGATATATGACAAAAACGGCAAAATGGTAAAAAAACTAATCGGTCTGTATCCAAAAAGTGCGTTTGAAAATGAAATTTAAAAATTTAGCCTAAATTCAGTAATTATTTAAATTTTTCCACTAGAATTGGTAACTTTTTTATTTGAGGATAAGAAAATGACAAACCGCATACTAATCGCGATTTTCGCCCTATTTAGCGCACTTTGCGCCGAGCCGTATAGCGCGTATTCAAACGACGCTATAATGAAAAAAAATCCTAATGGTGGTGCCAACCTCGACATCGCCAAACTCTACGAATACTCCGACGCGCTGTGCAAACACGCCTGCGAGTATCCGCTGAAATTTGACAGCGAGGACGAAGCCGAGCAAGGATACAACGACTCCATGCTCATGGCGAGCGTTTTTGAATACATAAACAAAGAGATCATCACCGATAAAATCGACGCCAAAGACCGCACGCAATTTGATATGAAATTCGCCCAAATTTATGTATCCCAACACAATTTTGATGTGCTAGGTGCGAAGGAAAAAGCCGACGCGATTTATGAGAGAATACTAGCGCGCGATAGCCAAAACGCTGAGGTTTTAACGACTTATGGCGAGTTTTTGCTAAATTCCACTCGCACAGACAAGGCAAAAGAAATTTTATCTCGCGCCACAACTCTTGGCGCAAAACGCCCGTATTTGGCACTTGCGGCAATCGAGCTAATGAATCAAAACAACGCCAAAGGGATTGAGTATTTGGAGATTTACTGCGCCGAGTTTAAAGACGACGAAAAGGCCAAAACCACGCTCGAAGGGCTAAAATCAGGCGATATCATAATCGAAAAAATTGAGCGATAATTTTGGGCTAAATTTGCGAAATTTGGCGAATTTTAAAATTTCTCAAATTTGCAAATTTTAGCCAAATTTAGCCAAATTTCACGCGCTAAATTTTAGAATTTATCGCGCGAGCCACGCAAAGAGCGCTAGCAAAGGCAAAATGCAGATTATATCCTCCAAGCATTCCAGATGCATCTATGCACTCGCCCGCAAAATACAGCCTGGGGATTTTTTTGCTTTCACAATCTGCGCCTAGCTCGTCCGTGCAAACGCCACCCGCGCTAATTTCGGCCTTTTCGAAGCCAAAAGTGCCAGCAGGCGCGAACTCGTAAGAGAAAATTCGCGCGATTTTTTCCAACTCACTTTCGCTATATTTTGAGAAAATTTTATCCTGCAAATTTTGCGAGCGCAAAAACTCCAAAACAAAGCGTTTTGGTAAAAACGGCAAACTCGAAAGCTGTTTTTTCCCGCCATTTAGGGCCTTTTCTAGGCTTTGCATATTGTGATTTGGGGCGAAATTTAGAGTAATTTTGCCACTTCTCCAAAACAGCGACGCATTTAAAATCGCAGGCCCACTAATGCCTCTGTGCGTAAATAACGCCTCGCCTGTGATCTCGCGCCCTGCGAGCTTTGCGCGCACGCCTAGGCTCACGCCGCTTAGATTTTTGAACCAAAACTCGCTCTTTTGCACGCAAAGCCCCACAAGGGCTGGTCGAAATTTCTCGCACTTTATGCCAAAACTCACCGCAAAGCTTAGCGCGCTATCACTTGCACCAAGCGCCCTAAAACTAGGCCCGCCAGTGGCGATTATGAGATTTTTGGCGCAAAATTTCTCGCCTTTGTCGCTAAGCACATTAAAAATTTCACCACTCTTTGAAATTTCGCAAATTTCGCAATTTGTGCGAATTTCGCAGGTTTTTTGCGCCATAGATAGTAGTTTTTGTAATACTGCGCGCGAGTGGTTTTTGCAAAAATACTGAGCGTTTTTTTCTAGCGAAAATTCCAAAGGCGCAAACACGCTCAAAAGCTCATCTACGCTTAGCCGGCGCAGTATTTGCGAGATAAAATTTTCATCTCCTAAATAATTTTTCGCGCTTATATTTGCATTTGTGATATTGCATCGCCCACCACCGCTGGCTAAGATTTTGCGCCCTGCTAAGGCGTTTTTCTCCACAATCAAAACGCTTTTTGCGCGTAAATTTATCGCGCTAAAAAGCCCAGCCGCACCCGCGCCCACAATAATCGCATCGTAAATCAAAATTTCTCCTATTTTTGGCGCATTTTACTAAAATTTGCAAAATTGGGCAATAAATTTGGAGAATTTGTCTAATCAAAATTTCAAAATTTCGCTAATATAAACCAAAAATTTCAAAGGGAAAAAATGATTTTAAAATCGATTTTTTGGTTTTTTGCTACGGTTTTGTTTTTGGGCGCGCTCGTGCTTTGCTTCGTGAAATTTCACCCTGTTTTTGGCGGAGTGCCAGATGAGATTTCTATGGCGAAAATCCGCGCCAGCAAGGCTTACAATGGCAAAACTTTCGAAAACGCCCAGCCTACGGTGCTAGCGACCAGCGATGAAATGCCAAGCATGCTAAGCTGGCTTTATGATATGATTTTTACCCCCGAGGGCAAAAACCCCTCCCGCGCGCTTCCTAGCGTGAAATTCGAACCTAGCGCCCTCAAAAACGGCGATTTTGTCTGGTTTGGGCATTCGAGTGTGCTATTTCGCATAAATGATTTAAATATCATCACCGACCCTGTATTTTACCGCGCCTCGCCCATTTTCGTGGGTGGTGCGCCATTTGCGTATGAGATAACGCCTAGGATTTCGGACCTGCCAGAGGGGCTATGCGTGGTAATCAGCCACGATCACTACGATCACCTTGATATGCGCGCTATCAGAGAGATTGACGCCAAAGCAGAGCGCTATATCGTGCCTCTTGGCGTGCGCGCCCACCTGCTTCGCTGGGGCGTGCAGGACGAGAAAATCACGGAGCTAGATTTAGAAGAGAGCGCAAGCGTAAATGGCGTGAGTTTCACGCTCGAACGCGCTAGGCATTTTAGCGGTAGATTTCACAGAAATACCACGCTGTGGGGCTCGTATGCGATTATCGCTGATGAGGCTAGGATTTTTTACGGGGGCGATAGCGGAGATGGCGAGCATTTCGCACAAATCGCGCAAAAATACGGACACTTTGATATCGCCATGCTAGAAAACGGCGCCTACAACCGCGCCTGGGCGCAGATCCACTCCATGCCAGAGCAAAGCGCGAAAAACGCCAGCATGCTTGGTGCGCGCGCGATTTTGCCGATACACTGGGCGAAATTTGATTTGGCGTATCACAAATGGAGCGAGCCAATGGAGAGATTAGTGCGCGCTAGTAAGGAAGCTGGGGCGAAATACACTATCGCAACGCCACTTGTGGGAGAGGTTTTCAACCTCTCAAATTTACCGCAAAACAGATGGTGGGAAGGTGTGGAATAGCTGGGGGTTGGGGTTAGTGCTGATTTTGTTAGCGTTTTTTGCGTATTTTAAAAAGGATAATTCACAGAAATTGTAAATTTGAGTAAAAATCGTAGGGTAGGCATACTTGCCCACCCTACGGATACTATGATACTCAACTTTTTAGATATTTACTTATATTTCTCCACTCATTTTTTCGTTTTTCTTTGTTTCCATTATTAGCACCACTTGAACTATTTATAGCAATAACTATCTTATTGCCTAAAACGATTTCTTGTTTTTTGATAGCTTTTTTAAATTCATTATATGTTGTTGTTTTACCATTTAGCACGATTACATCAGCCTTTTTGATTAAATCTTGCAATTCTTTATTATATACTATGCTTTCGCGAATTATTCCGCGATCACTTGAATTTGTCGTATTTTCACAACTTTCTATAATATCTGAAATGCCAATATTGAAATTCTCTAATTTTGCAATAATATCTTTTTTTATACTATCTTTTTTTTGAGAATTTTTTATATATTCATCTCTTTTAGAAGTAAAAAAACCATTTTTCAAACACATTTCGTCAATCAATTCCCAAAATTTATTTTTTTTATCCATATAATAAAAACCGCAATCCATTGAAGTTTTTCCAACGCAAGTTCCTAAAAACAACACTTTTCCAAAAATAGGTTCAAAGCCCTTTAATATAATTGTCATATTTTTATCTCCAATAAATTAAAATTCATGTCATTGTAACGAAAAAAAACGCAAGGTAAAAGTGCCAAAATTCACAAAACCTTATAAAATCCGTCTTTTAGGGTGATTTTTCCTAAATTTAGCAAATTTGCTAAATTTACCTTTGAGAGTTCGCTAAATTTAGCTTCTACATCGCTTAGGCTTTGGGGACGGCGAACTAGCATTGATAGGATTTCATCTTCGCTAAAATCAAGCTTTTCGCTATCATATTTTGGTTTTGCGACTATATTTACGCTTTGATTTTTCAAAAATTTGCTTAAAAATTCTAGCCTCTCGTAGCTTACTGGCTTAGCGTTTTTAAACGCAGGCGGACGATCAATCGTGCCTAAATCAATGCGAGCGGGATTTATTTTTTCAAGCACCGAATTTAGAGCCTCAAATTCGCTGACAGTATCATTAAGACCTGCGACAACCAAAATTTCAATAACTAATTCGCCCCTAAATTCAGAGCTAAATTTAATCAAATTTGAGATAATTTCGTCCAAATTTATACTACTATGCGGATTATCTATTTTTTTAAAAGTTTCACTAACCACGCTATCAAGGGAAAATTTGCAAATATCGCATTTCAAAAACGCTTCGCGGTTTTGAGAAATTCTGCTTGAATTTGATAAAACTAGCAGCTTTTGCGGTAGTTTTAAGGCCTTAATTTTGCTTACAAGTTCGCCAAATTTAGGGTGAAGACTAGGTTCGCCATTAGCCGTAAGCGTGATGACTTGGGTATTTTTAAACTTAGCCAAAGCCGTTTTTAGCTCATCAAGCACGGGCGAAATCTCGCAAATCTCGCTCATCTGCGAAATAGGCTTTTTCGCTTTTAACTCGCAATATGCGCAGTTAAAGTTGCATTGCTTCGAATTTGGACTTAAATCAATCCCAAGGCTCTGCCCAAAACGGCGTGAGCTTACGGGACCAAAAATATATTTCATTTTCCCACGCTCATTTCATGCACTAAATTTATGAAATATTTCGCATTTTCCACAGGAATATCAGGCAAAATTCCATGCCCCAAATTAAAAATGTGTGGGCGATTTTTCATAACTTCCAAAATCTGCGAAACGCCCTGTTTTATGGCTCCTTTATCATAAAGGCGGGTTGGCTCCATATTTCCTTGAAGTGTGTATTTTTGTCCGAGTTTTTTCGCAGCCAAATCAATCGGAGTGCTCCAATCCACGCCGAAAACATCGAAATTACCGCTAATCTTATCCAAATATCCGCTAATGCCCTTTGGAAAGACAATAATCGGCACTTGCGGGAATTTCGCCTTTAAATAGTCGCAAATTTCTAAAATATACTTCCAGCTAAACTCGAAAAACGCGCTTTCTTCTAATGCACTCGCCCAGCTATCAAAAATCTGCACGGCATTTACGCCGTTTTTGATTTGATTTTCAAGGTAAAGTTTGGTCGTCTCCGTAACGGCGTGCAAAATCTCGTGCAAAAGCTCAGGGTTAGAATACGCCATTTTTTTGCAAATCGCATAGGTCTTTGTCGTGCCGCCTTCGATCATATATGTCGCCACCGTCCAAGGCGAACCACAAAAGCCAATCAACGCCTTATCATCGCTTAAATTCTGCCTAGTTAGTGCAACCGTATCATAGACATATTGTAAATTTTTCACGGCTTTTTCGGGGCTTAAAGCCTTTAAATCTTCTAAGCTTTTCAAAGGGTTTTTAAATTTTGGACCCTCGCCTGCAACAAATTCCAAATCAAGCCCCATTTCAAGCGGAACAACCAAAATATCGCTAAATAAAATCGCCGCATCGACGCCTAAAATCTCCACAGGCTGGATCGTAACCTCACTAGCCTTGCGAAAGTCCTTGCAAAGCTCCAAAAACCCGCCCACGCTTTTTCGCACTGCCATGTACTGGGGCAAATAACGCCCAGCTTGTCTCATCATCCACACAGGCGTATAAGGTGTCGGTTTTTTCAAACATGCGTCGATAAAAATCATCATTGCTCCTTAAATAGGCTAAATTTAGTGAAATTTGCAAAATTTAAAATGGGCGCCTTAAATTTGCGCCCAAAAGTTTATTTATTTTCTTGAAGTTCAATCCAATCAAGCGCGATTCTAACGGCATTTGTCGCTGCTCCGACGCGGATTTGATCGGCACTACACCAAAGGTGGAGAATTTTATCATCATAAATATCGCGGCGAATTCTACCTACAAAAGTTTCGTTCGTATCGGTCGCCACGATTGGCATAGGGTATTTTTTCTCGCTTGGATCATCGTAAAGCACGACGCTTTTTGCGTTTGCTAAAATTTCGCGCACCTTTTCAAGCGTGAAATCTTGTTTAAATTTAATCGTAATTGCTTCGCTATGGCTTCTCATGACAGGCACGCGCACGCAAGTGGCGGCTACTGGGAAGTTTTTGTGTAGGATTTTTTGCGTTTCATTTACCATTTTTAACTCTTCTTTGGTAAAGCCATTTTCGTTAAAAACATCGATATGCGGGATTACATTCATTGCGATTTGGTGAGGAAAAACTTTTGGCTCACACTCATCAAGTTTGAAAGCGAAGAATTGTTGAAGTTGCTCGACTAGCTCGCTCATACCCTCTTTACCTGCGCCACTTGTGGCTTGGTATGTGCTCACATCTACGCGCTCGATATCAAAAGCGTCGTTTAGTGGTTTTAGGATTTGCACCATTTGGATAGTTGAGCAGTTTGGATTGGCGATGATTCCTGTTTGCTCCCATAGCTCGATATCGCCAGGATTGCACTCAGGCACCACGGGAGGGACATCATCTTGCATTCTAAAATGGCTTGTATTGTCGATTACCACTGCGCCACTAGCTGCTGCAAGCGGTGCGAAATGCGCCGAAATACTGCCACCTGCGCTAAAAAACGCGATATCAATCTCGTTTTCTTCAAAAGTAGTCTCAGTAAGCTCTTTTACCACATACTCTTTGCCCTCAAATTCTACGACCTCACCAGCCGAGCGCGCGCTAGCTAGTGGCAAAATATCTGCTACTGGGAAATTTAACTCAGACAAAACTCTAAGTATCTCTTCGCCAACAGCGCCTGTTGCGCCAACGATTGCGATGTTATATCTATTCATCACCTTCTCCTTGTATGATTTGATTTTCGCTATTTTCTAAATTTAGGCTCTCGCCACCATTTTCTTCGCTTATTTCGCCCTCATCATCGCTTTCTGCTTTCGGGCAAGTAGCAATGCTAACCACATCATCGCCCTCGACATTTACCACGATGACGCCACTTGTGTTGCGTCCGGCCTTGCGTATGCTTTGGATATCTGTGCGAATCATCTTGCCACTTGTGGTTAGTGCCATGAGATCCATTTCCTCATCGACCATTACTACGCCCACCAAATCACCGGTGCGGTTTGTGAGCTTCATGCAAATTACGCCCTTGCCACCGCGGTTTGTGAGGCGATATTCGCTAGCTGTGGTACGTTTGCCAATACCTTTTTGGCTCACGCTTAAAATTTCTAAATTATCATTTAAAATAAATGTCGCTCCAATCACCTCATCGCCAGCTTCTTTAAATTTAAGCCCTCTCACACCTCTGGCTACGCGTCCCATTTGGCGGACCTTGCCGAGTTTAAATTTAACGCACATACCCTTTTTAGTAGCGATGAAAATCATATTTTCGTTGATTTCGCTGCTGTTTTCATCTAAAATTTCGCTCTCAACTTCTTCGATTTCTTGCGAAATTTCTAAATTTTGTCCATTTTCATCATCGCTCTCAATCGGTGCGCTCTCGCCTGCCTCATTTGGCACAATTAGCGCGGTTACTAGCGCGTCATCATCGTCTAGACTGATAGCCCTTACGCCAAGTGAGCGGATATTCGAAAACGCGCTTAAATTTGTGCGTTTTACGATACCATTTTTGGTGAAAAATACTAGCGATTTGCTATCTGAAAAATCGGTAGTTGGGATTATCGCCATGATTTTTTCATCGCCTACGAGTTTGATTAAATTTACAATCGCCTTGCCTTTAGCTGTGCGTGAGCCCTCTGGGATCTTATAGACTTTGAGCCAGTAAAGCTGTCCGCGGTCTGTAACAAACATAAGCGTATCGTGGGTGTTGCTAGTGAAGAAATTTTCGATGAAATCATCATCGTATGTGGTTACAGCTACCCTGCCCTTGCCACCTCTTTTTTGCTTCTCGTAGGTTTTGCTTGGCACGCGTTTGATATAACCTCTATGCGTGATAGTTACGACCATATTTTCGTTTGGTATAAGATCCTCGATATCGATATCATCGTAGTCATCGACGATTTCTGTAATGCGCGGGCATTTAAATTTATCTTTGATTTCAAGTAGTTCGTCCTTGATGATTTGCTCGATTAAATTTTCGGATTTTAGGATATTTTCAAGGCGTGAAATTTCAACCAAAAGCTCTTTTAGCTCGTTTTCGATTTTTTCGCGCTCTAAGCCAGTTAGCTTGCTTAGCCTCATATCCAAAATCGCGTTTGATTGAAGCTCGCTTAGGCCAAATTTAGCCATTAAATTTTCCCTAGCTATCGCAGTGTCGGCTGAATTTCTAATGATTTCGATCACTTCATCAATATTATCAAGCGCGATTTTAAGACCCTCTAAAATGTGCGCCCTAGCGCGCGCCTTTTGAAGCTCGAAAATAGTGCGTCTAATAACGACGGTTTTTCTGTGATTTAAGAAAAGTTTAAGTAGCTCGATTAGTGAGAATACCTTTGGCTCTTTGCCGTCAATTGCGAGCATAATTACGCCAAAAGTGCCCTCCATAGTGGTTTGTTTGAAAAGATTATTTAGCACGATATCGCTCATAGCGTCGCGTTTGAGCTCGATTACGACGCGAATTCCCTCGAAATCGCTCTCATCGCGCACTTCGCTAATGCCCTCGATTTGTTTGTCTTTGACCAAATCCGCGATTTGCTCGATAAGGCGGGCTTTGTTTGTCTGATATGGAAGCTCGTCGATGACAATGACATCTTTGTTGGCCTTTTTTTCGATATGCGTTTTGGCTCTGAGTTTGACCCTGCCACGCCCAGTGCGATAAGCATCAATTATGCCTTTTTTACCAAAAATAAGTCCGCCAGTTGGGAAATCTGGACCTTTGATGTATTGCATGACCTCTTCAAGGCTAGCGTTTTTATTGTCGATTAAAAGCAAAAGCCCATCTACAAGCTCATCAAGGCTATGTGGCGGGATATTTGTCGCCATACCCACAGCGATACCGCTCGATCCGTTTAAAAGCAAATTTGGCACGCGCGCAGGAAGCACATCGGGCTCGCTTAGGCTCTCATCGTAGTTTGGTATGAAATCGACCGTCTCTTTGTCTAAATCTTTCAAAAGCTCTTCGGCTAGTGGCGTCATTCTAGCCTCTGTATAACGCATAGCAGCTGCGCCATCTCCGTCAATCGAGCCGAAGTTTCCCTGACCATCGACGGTTGGAATTCTCATAGAAAAGCTTTGTGCCATACGCACTAGCGCATCATACACCGCTATATCGCCGTGTGGGTGGTATTTACCGATGACATCGCCTACAATACGCGCTGATTTTTTATATGGTTGGCGAGAGCTAACTCCAAGGTCGTTCATAGCGTATAAAATTCGCCTATGCACGGGCTTCAAGCCGTCTCTGGCATCAGGTAAAGCTCGCCCTATGATAACGCTCATCGAATAGTCTAAATAGCTTGTTTTTATTGATTCTTCAACATCTATGTCTATGATTTCTTGTGTGTCAAAAATACTTTCTTGCATATCTTTCCTTATTGCAAATTTAAACTTTTGATTTTAGCAAAAAAACCTTTTGAGTAACCTAAAATTCGCGTAAATTTGCTTAAATTTGTGCATTTGCCAAAACTATGCCAAAAACCACTCTAAATCCAGCCTTTTTTAAAACCTCCCTAGCCTCCAACATACTAAGCCCGGTTGTAACGATATCATCGACTAAAATCACGGGAAATTTTGGCTCTTTTGTAATTTTATAATCGCGCCTGTGTTTTAGGCGAAATTCCAAAGACTGACCTGCGTATTTGACCTTGTTTTGGGCTTTAATCACGCCATAAGCTGGCGTGATTTCGCGCGATTTTAGCGCGCGGGCTAAAACGGCAGTATGCGAAAAACCTGAGCTGATATCATCATCTAGCGGGACGGCTTGAAATTTGAAATTTGGGATTTCGCGCGTGATATTTGGCAAATTCTCATCTAAAAACGCCTTAAATTCATTTGGAAATTTCGCCAGGCTAAATTTAGCCAAGCGCGATAAAACCGCACTTCCATGCAAATGGTGCTTGGAGAGGATTAAATTTTTAACCTCTGAGTATCCGTAATAATAAAATACCACAAAATCCTCCACCACACGCGCATTTAGGCGGTTTTGCGAGAGGGTGCGCGCACAAGAGGCGCAAAAAAGGCGCAGGGAAAATGCGCCACAATTAATGCAACGCATTTAAAATTTAGAGCGAAGAGACGATTTGATCAGCTGATTTTTTGATGATATCTCTTAGCATACTTTCGACGAAAGGCTCCATTGTGCGGGCATTGCGAAGGGCTGCAAACTCGCTTTGATCTTGGGCGACGCGCTTGGTAATCGTTCTGGTGCCATTTACGATAGTGATGAAAACTTCGGCTTTTGCGCTCATATTTTGTTTAGAATACCCCTCGATTGCTGCATTTAGGGTTTTGATATCCACGCTTATGTTGGCCCCACCTGCGCCTATGGCTACGCCACGCGCGCCAAGCTCGGTTTTAAGGGCATTTTCAAACCACGAGCTCAAATCTGTTTTAAGCAAAACCTCGTCAATTAAATTTCCGCTATTATCGTTGATTGTGCCGATGATTAGTGTATTTTGGCGAGAGTCTTTGATATTTAGCTCGCCAGAGCTTTTGGTTTTTGCCTGTGGCGCAGCAGCAGAAATATATGGACTAAGCCCCAAAACAGGCGTATTGCTCGAACACCCTGCGATTAAAAGTGCAAAGATTGCGACAAAAATTGATTTCATTTTGATCCTTTTTTGAAAAATTTGGCGTAATATAGCGATAAATTTTAAATTTATAGTTTTTTTTGTATTATTAAAGGTTTTAAATCAAGGAGAAATTTTGCAAGCACTCGCACTAAAATACAGACCCAAAAACTTCGACGCCCTAATCGGACAAAACGCAATCGCAAGCTCCCTAGCGCACGCACTCGATGGCGCAAGACTAGGACATGCGTATCTTTTTAGCGGACTTAGAGGCTCTGGCAAGACCTCGACCGCGCGTATTTTCGCCAAAGCCCTGCTTTGCGATCACGGACCCACTTCGAAGCCTTGCGAGAGTTGCGATAACTGTATCATGGCAAACGAGGGTCGCCATATCGATATCATCGAAATGGACGCTGCAAGCCACCGCAAAATCGACGATATCAGGGAGCTAATCGAACAGACAAAATATTCCCCGGCTAGTGCGAGATTTAAAATTTTTATCATTGACGAGGTTCACATGCTTACCAAAGAGGCTTCAAACGCCCTTTTAAAGACGCTTGAAGAACCGCCTGCGTATGTGAAATTTATCCTAGCTACCACAGACCCGCTCAAACTACCAGCAACCGTGCTTTCACGCACGCAACACTTCCGCTTCAAACCAATCGCCCAATTAGCGATTATTTCGCACCTTGAAGCGATTTTGCAAAACGAGGGTATTTCTTACGAAAACGGCGCTCTCAAAATCCTAGCTAGAAGCGGTTCTGGCTCGCTCAGGGATACTCTCACGCTTTTAGATCAAGCCATAATTTATAGCGAAGAAAATGTCACGCAAACCGCGGTAGCCGATATGCTGGGGTTACTAGATCCCGCCAAAATCAATGAAATTTTAGAAATCGTTTTGCGCCAAGACCGCGTGGGCGCTATCGAAATCGTCAAAGAGATCGAAAACTACAACGCCGAGACCATAATCGACGAGATGATTGCAAATTTAAAAGAGAAATTTTTGCGAAATGATACCAAATTTAGCATGCTAATTTATGAGCGATTTTTCCGAATTTTAGCCGGCGCAAAAAGCATGCTAGGCGTGAGTTCGGATAATACTTACTCACTTTTGATGATGATATTTTTGATGATGGAAGCTGTGAATTTGCAAGAAATCGACGAGTTAATCGAAATTTCAAAATCCATTGAGGGTAGCGGTGCAAGCGGGGCGAATTTGGGCGCTGCGCCAAATTTTGCTACGCCAAAAAGCGCGCAGGTAAATGCAAATTTCAGCACACCACGAAATGCGCCAAATTTTACGCAAAATTCAGCGCAAAATCCAGCCCCTGCGCAAAGCAAAACTAGCCAAAATTTAAACGATTTAGAGCAAAAAGTAGCGCAAAAAACAGGCGCAGATACGCTAAATGCGAATTCGGCGTATGATAAATTTCTTTCGAATTTATACGATAGAAGCTACGAGCTAGGCGAGAAATTTGATAATTGCATTGAATTTGTCAAATTTGAAAACTCCACTTTGTATCTGATTTCGCGCGCTAAAAATGAGGACAAAGAGTATTTGCGCGCCGCGTCAAAGGCGATAAATAGCGTTTTGAAAATGACTTTTGGCGAAAATGCTAAAATTTCAATCACCCAAAATGCCCCACTTCGCGAGGCGGAGCCAAAGCCGAATTTGGCAACCCCGCCAAAGGATTTACCCAAGCTAAATTTGCTAAATCAGACAAATTTGAGCAATTACGAAATCAGCACCGAAGTAGCCAAGCCTGATATGCAAAAAACTAAAAACGAGCTTGCCAAGCTTGCAAGCGAGGCTGTGAGCAAGGAAGAAATTTTAAAAACCGAGCTTGCAAATCTTTTTGGCGAACCGAGTAAAATCGTAGAAAATTAGCTTAAATTTATCAGCTTTGGTGTAAAATTAGAGCTCATCTTATCACAAAGGCAAAATATGCGTGGCTATAAAATCGTATCAGGAAGCGCCAATCCTGACTTCGCAAAAAAAATCTCAAAATACCTATCCCTGCCACTTAGCGAGTGTTCTATCAAGACATTTAGCGACGGCGAGATTAGCGTGCAAATCGGCGAAAGTGTGCGCGGCAAGGATGTTTTCGTCATACAACCGACCTGCGCTCCAGCTAACTCAAATTTAATGGAGCTTTTAATCCTAAGCGACGCGCTAAAAAGATCAAGCGCTAGATCAATCACAGCCGTGGTGCCGTATTTCGGATACGCTAGACAGGACCGCAAGGCAGCCCCAAGAGTGCCAATCAGCGCCAAACTCGTCGCAAATATGATGCAAACAGCGGGCATTGATAGAGTGGTAACAATGGATCTGCACGCTGGACAAATTCAGGGATTTTTCGATATTCCGGTAGATAATCTATATGGCTCTTTGGCGTTTTTGGACTATTTCAAAAACAAAAATTTAAAAAACCCTATCATCGCTAGCCCAGATGTCGGCGGTGTGGCGCGCGCAAGATCCTTTGCTAAAAAGTTAAATTTGGATATGGTTATTGTAGATAAGCGTCGTGAAGAAGCCAATAAAAGCGAAGTTATGAATATCATCGGCGATGTAAATGGCAAAGATGTGATTTTAATCGACGATATGATTGATACAGCTGGCACTATCGTCAAAGCCGCTGCTGCGTTTAAAGAAAGGGGCGCGACTAGCGTTATGGCGTTTTGCACACACGCGGTTTTAAGCGGTCCAGCTTATGAAAGGCTAAATGAGGGCGCACTAGATGAGCTAATCGTCACAGATACGATTCCGTTGCGCCAAGAGTGCGATAAAATCAAAGTCATCTCGGTAACATCGCTATTTGGCGAGGTTATCCGTCGCGTATATCACGACGAGAGTGTAAATAGCCTTTTTGGTTAAAATTTATACTAAAATTCTTCAAATTTACCACATTTGCCGTGAAATTTTATTTTAAAATTTCACGGCAGAATTACTCCTAATATCTTTTTAAAAAACTAAAATTTCATTTATAGGAGTATATAATGAAAAAGTTTTTACTTTTATCACTTGGTTGCGTATGTGCATTTTGCGCTTCATTGCAAGAAATTCAATCAAGAAGCTTGTCTCTGACCAAGCAGACGGCTATATGCAGACAGATGTAACAGCCGCCGCTGTCGCGCTAAATAACCCTGAGTTGCTAGAAACTGGCGTCAAAAGCGTGGGCGAGATAGATTATATCTGCATAGGCGCACAAAAGGGCAACGATAAGCTTATAAATTTCGCAAATGCCGCTATCATCGAGCTAACTCAGGCAGAATTTTTCCAAAACGCATATACTGATACTTTCGAGAAATTTTACAAAGGCAGTATTGATAAAAAATACCTTCTACTAGACGATTTCCTTAGCCATTTTTAGGCTAAATTCTACTTTATAAGCCCGAATTTGGGCTTATAAATTTAATTCACAGAAAAATTCATCGAAATTTTAAATTTATAAATTTAGAAATTCTTTGGAAATTTTTCTGGATTGCTTCGATTTTCTTGCGAAAATCTCGCAATGACACGAAATTTGCATTTTGGTTATTTTTGCTCGTAGATTGCCACGAATTTTGCTGACGCAAAATTCTCGCAATGACAAATTAAACAAATTTTACCCTCGCAAAATTCTCACATGACAAATTAGGCGAAATCCGGGGCAATATTCGCCAAAAAGCCAAATTTTAATCAATCTTCAAAACGCTTAAAAACGCCTCGCTAGGCAAATTTACCTTGCCGATAGCCTTCATGCGCTTTTTGCCCTCTTTTTGCTTTTCGAGCAGCTTACGCTTGCGCGTGATATCGCCGCCGTAGCACTTGGCGGTTACATTTTTGCCCATAGCGCGGACATTTTCGCGGGCGATGATTTTGTTGCCGATACTAGCCTGAATCGCCACTTCAAAAAGCTGACGCGGGACGATTTCCTTCATCGCCTTTACCAGATCCCTGCCCTTAGACTGCGCCTTTTCTACCGGCACGATGATAGAGAGCGCATCGACAGCCTCGCCAGCGACGCGAATATCGAGTTTGACCAAATTTCCGCGCCTATAATCGCTAGGCTCATAATCAAAACTCGCATAGCCTTTGGTGCAGGATTTGAGCTTGTCGTAAAAATCCATAATAATCTCATTTGTCGGCACATCGTATTCAAGCAAAACACGCTCTGGTGTGATATAATCCATTTTGGTCTGCACGCCACGGCGAGAATTTAAAAGCGTGATTAAATTTCCCAAAAATTCACTCGGCGTAATGATTGTAGCGCGCACATAAGGCTCTTCGATATGATCTATATAGTTTGGCTCAGGCAGTTCGCTAGGGCTGTGGATTCGCTTGATAGAGCCGTCTGTGAGATAGACCTCATAAGTAACAGTCGGCGCAGTAGCGATTAGATCGAGGTTAAACTCGCGCTCCAAACGCTCTTTGACAACCTCCATGTGCAAAAGTCCCAAAAACCCCACACGAAAGCCAAATCCAAGCGCAAGCGAGGTCTCAGGCTCGTAGCTAAGTGAGCTATCATTTAGGCTGAGCTTATCTAGCGCGTCGCGAAGCTCTTCGAATTTATCGGTTTCGACGGGGTAAATTCCAGCAAACACAAAAGGCTTTGCCTTTTCAAAGCCACCGATTGGCTGGGAGGCTTGGTTGCGATAGAGCGTAATCGTATCGCCGACTTGCACATCGCTGACATTTTTTAGCCCCATTACTACGATACCGACCTCGCCACTTCGCACGGCGTTTGTTTTAATCGGCGCAAGAGGGTTTGGATACATGAGCCCTAGCACCTCGTGGCGACCGCCAGTGCCCATGACATAGACCTCATCGCCTTTTTTGACAACTCCGTCATAAATGCGCACAAGGGCGAGTGCACCAAGATAGTTATCAAACCAGCTATCATAAATAAGTGCTTTTAATGGCTTGTTTTCATCGGTTTTAGGGGCTGGGATTTTCGTGATAATCGCCTCTAATAGCTCTTTTATGCCCTGCCCAGTCTTCGCGCTTACTTCGATTGCCTCGGAACAATCAAGTCCGATTATATGCTCGATCTCGTCCTTGACGCGCGCAGGATCAGCCGAGGGAAGGTCGATTTTGTTTAGCACAGGGATAATTTCTAGGTTGTGTTCGAGTGCGATATAGACATTTGCGATAGTTTGAGCCTGCACGCCCTGGCTGGCATCGACGATAAGTATCGCCCCCTCGCAGCTAGCCAGACTTCTGCTCACTTCGTAGCTAAAATCCACATGGCCTGGGGTGTCGATGAGATTTAGGACATATTTTTCGCCGCCAAGCTCGTATTCTAGACGCACGGATTGGGCCTTGATAGTGATACCACGCTCTTTTTCGATATCCATAGTGTCCATGATTTGCGAGCTCATTTGACGATCTTCGACCGCCTTACACTCGCTGATTAGTCTGTCTGCAAGGGTGCTTTTGCCGTGGTCTATGTGGGCAATAATGCTGAAATTTCGTATATTTTTCAAATGTCTTCCTAATTTAAATTTTACTATTTTTTTAAATTTGATTAAATTTAAAAAAGCCTAGCACCAAGGCTAGGCTTTAAATTTTAACTGGCGTGAAAGTTACCAACTGATACGCCTATTGCGGTAGGTTCTTCCCGCACTTTCATTTGTGCCACCAGTTGAAGCACTTGCATCGCTTTCTCCTACAAAGTTACCGACATCATCTGCCTTACCTTTGATAGTACCTTCACCCATCCAAGAACCAGCAGGGTT
Organism: Campylobacter sp.; assembly: GCA_017934385.1. Lineage (GTDB taxonomy): Bacteria > Campylobacterota > Campylobacteria > Campylobacterales > Campylobacteraceae > Campylobacter_B. Next base: position 21,762 of record JAGBJQ010000096.1, read on the forward strand.
AAATCTTACCTCAATAGGATTATAATATTGAGGCACACCAGAAGCTGCATAAGAAGAAGCGTAATCATTTCTTCCTACTCCATCTTCCTCATACACCCTAGTTCTATCATGTGCAGGGGTATAGATAAGCCAAGGATTTGTAAGTATCCTGATAGTAGAAGCTGCGCGATTTCCAGAATTTATAGTAATAGTCTGAACTCCATTTGCAAAACCAGCTCCATCATTTGGATCAGCCGCCGTAGCCACTCTTACGCCTGCATTTGTAGATTTGTATCTAGAAACAAATCTATTGGCAATATTTGTACCTGTTGCGAGAGTATTTATAACCCAACCATTACTTTTATTAGTATTAATGAGCGCACCAGGATTAAGGATTCCAAAAACATTTGCCGCAGGGACAAGATATTCTAAACCAGTTCTTGATGCAGGCATAGCAAAACAATCATTTAAATTAGCTTTACCACAATATAAATACTCATTGATAGCAATTGAGATTGGTGCGCCAGTTACACCTTCATATACATTTTCACCATCGCTTACATCGTAAGATTTACCATAGACAAAATATGCGTATGTTCCGATATTGTCAGCGAAATTTGTATATGGTGTTCCATCGCTATACGCTGCATCATTAAGACTATTTATATTATTTATGACAGTTGCTTTATCTGCACCTTTTGCAATCCTTGTTATATATTGATCAAAGTTTTCATTGAATATTTCAACTCCTGAACCCATTTCCACTTTTGAGCCTGCAATTTCAGACGCTGTATAAGGAATAATTTTCAAATCTTTATCAAATTTCGCCGGTTGAATTTTTCCGTTTCCTCCATCAAGAGCCACACGAGAAAAACCAAAATCACTAGCATAGATTAAAACTGGCAAACTAGGATTTTTCTGCATTCTGTCAAAGTTAAAATAAACGATTGCATTTGGAGTTTTACCCTCTTTAAATCCACGAGCCATCAAGGCAAAATTTGCTATTTTAGGATTCATTTGGCTATCTGTATCTAGTCTGTGGATAAATCCACTATTCAAACTCGCATCGGTATAATAACTAATAGCTTGGTTTAAAGGTATAGGAAGCTGCCATTGATTAACTCCGCTAGTCATCTCTTCCCTAACGCCGCCGGCAGTCATTTCTTTAACATTATACTTATAACATCTACTATCATAATTTGCACTAGCAACGCACTCGCCGGTAGTAAGGAAGGAGGTTCCGCGAGGGATTTGAAATGACATTGTTTTTAAATCAGGGTATGGTTGATAATCTCGTTGGGTTGTAATATTACTAGCAACAACACCAGTTGCACAACGACCGTCGCTAGCACCAGTAGCACTAGCACAATCATAACCAAATGTCACATCTACATCCATATCACTTGCAAATCCACAAACTTGTTGTGAAGTACCATTAGAATTTGTCGCCATTCTTCCATCATACAATGTAGCCACTATATCCTTATAAACGCTATCATCTAAATAAGCAACGGCATTAAATTTCAACATAGCCAATTGATCTAGTTGATTTGTTACGGCTTTATTATTCGCTGGATCAACATAATTTGTGCCATCTCCAAGCACATCAATAAACAAATTATTCTCTATATCCACGGAGTTAAAATATGTAAAAGCAGCAACTGAGGCGCCTGTTACATTGTTGTCAAAACTAGTAACGAGCGTAGCATTTGCATCATATCCAGCAACAGTTCCAGTGCCTGTAACCCAAGATAGACCGTATGTTCCATTATCCAAGCTAGTCATAGAAATTCCAATTTTTTTTGGTTGATATCTAAGCACTAGTCCCAATGCTTTTTCTGCGTCTTTATCGCTAGCTTGTTTTATACCGACATCACAACCGATTCTACCCCTATCATCATGGACATTGCTAGTAGAGTTGATTACACATTTTGTTCCCCAATACTTATCTCGCATATCCTGGCTCTTAGGTGCAGGTTGTTCCCTAGAATCAAAGGTTTGATCTGCATAATCATCTGTCCATGAGTTGTCATAGATATTTACCATTACATCGCCGACATTATAGTAGTTAAAAATTTCGCCCTTTGGATTATCTTTATTTTTATCGGCATACAATGTCGAAGTATATAAAGCAGCTGGGCGTTTATCTTTTTTATTTGCCTCTAAAAGACCTTGTGCTCTAAGTTCATTTGCATTATATCTTTTGAGTTTGGCTGCACCATCTGTAACATTGATATTTTTCACACTAAAATCAGCTATCATACTTATGGCGTCTTTATCCCAAACCCTATCATATTTTGCATCAAAATCCTTGCCATTTATCAAACAGTTTTCGATTTTAGTAACTTTACCAAATTCGACATTTTTAGAATCGCCTTTTGAGAGTTTAGATATAGCATTGCTATCCAACTCATATTTACCTTCGCCATATTTATATACTAATCCAGCATAAGGCACAGGCACATTTGCACAAGTTCCAACTGTAGATTTAAGTCCATCTTGATCTGCCAAGTCCTTTTCTATATAATAAGATTGTCCAGATATATTTTCACGGCAAGCACCAGAAATAAATGGTTTTAGGTAAGTTGCAGTTTCTCTATATGCCAAATACGCAGTATCTTTATCTACATCCAAAGAAGCATTTGTATAACTATCTCTTTGGCTAAATCTAAGTTTGCTTAAATCTCCACCTAAAATACCATAATAGTTTGGCACAGAATTGCCTTTATAACTCTTTGCATAAAATACCTTGCTTAGCACATCGATATTTGATTTATAATCTCCACCTACACGCAAGTCATTTTTATTTCTTTCATCCAATGCCTCGGTGATATCATCGCTAGCAGCAGGATTTACCAATTTCGCATATTTATCAGTAGCACTCATATCTGCTTCGAAATACGCAGGTCTGACTACGAAGTTATCACTATCACAAATATGGAAAGACCCGTCAGCCGACATCTCTGTTCCGAAATACGACTGAGCGGTTTCGATCTCAGATAAAATCTTAGCCAAATCCGCATTAAAGGCTTCTCTTTCATCTTTAAATTCATCATTGCCCGATGTATCATTTAACCACGCAAGCTCTAATTCGCGTTTTTTAGATTCTTCTAGCTCTATTTTATATCTGCTTACCCCATATTGTTCAAGTAGATTAGTTACAGATTGTGGCAAATTCATTTTTTTGTTTATATATTTTTCATATAAACGCTCTGTTTGCAATCTGATATAATACTGTGTTACATTTTCGATAGCGACAGGTTCGCCATCGACATACTCATATAAAACAGTGCTATTGACATCAAGAGCCAAATTTTCCAAATTTATCGGTCTAGTCGCAACGAAATTTTCCAGTCCTCTTGGATAGTAACTAAACATAAATGTTACACCCTTAAAGGCGTCTTCTATCTCCACCTCATCGATAGGAACGATTAGTTTCTCATCTGTTTGTTTCTCTTGGAATTTCGTATTATGATCAACTCCTCGCACACCGTTGAATTTAAACGGAAGCTTTGTTTTGTTATCGATATAGTAGCAACTACCCTTATCGCTAGCTCTAATTGCAGATAAGAAAATCGGACCTTCTAGGTCAAATTTTTTCAAGCTACCATCAGCAAGAGGATAGTCGATTCCCATTCTACCATTTGCCAACTCTTTTGTTTTTATAGGATAACAACTACCGTCTGCACGCTTAGCAAAGATATTACTAAACGCATCGCACAAATCTACACTAGAATTCTTTTTATTCCAATCAGAGCAATCCGTATTATTATTTATCAAATTATCAGTAGGGCATGGGAACAAATCATTAATATCAGGTCTAAATACCATATTTACCTTAAATGGTAACTCTGCAACCTGAGTATATAACCTATCATCTTGTTGATTTGTTTTATCTGTATCTTTTAAATCTTCAAAATTTTGATTTACGATTTTAAGACCATTTAAAAACGCAATTTCTACATCTTGGGCAGTTTCGCCCTTACACATTGACAGTTGAGCCTCTGGCAAAGTGATTAAATCATTTGAATCAGCCAATCTCATCTTATAAGTTGCTCTATAACTCATAGGACTATATTTAAATGTGTTACCAACAGTAGCATTAAATTCCAAATATGCAGACTGTCCTATATTAAGTCTTCCACCGCCATTTGGACTATCGCTTCCGACACTTCCAGCATCTTTTCCTAAATAAAACCTCGGAGAATTATTAATAAGTCTCATAAAAGTCCTATCTTTATACAAATCCGGGGTTGCGCTACTTGCTCTTTGTATCGGATCAGAATACGCACCAGCCATATTATCTGCAAGATATACATAATTCGCACTATTTAATTGATCAAAATTTAGTGAAGTATTATCTACACCAGACGAATTTGGCTGATATGTGTTATAAGCACCTCTGTTTAGTTGCACTTCCAAATCATACGCATCTTCACCATTTGTATCGTAATTACGAATCTCGGTTCTGTAATATAGCGTTTCGCCTGCTACTACGCTATCTACTGGATCTACATTCTCTGGTTTAGCTTTTTTAGCACCATTTACCTCATAAAAACCAAGCCAACCAGCTGTATCATAAAATCTTTGAACATAACAAAGTTTAGGAATATACATATCGATTGAAATTCCAATAAATGGTATAAAAGCACGGTTTGTCACATGTTCAGTCATTGGAGTCATTGTTATTCTTGCAGAAAGTTGGCTTTGAGAATTACTAAGTTTATCAGAAATATCAAATTCATCTTTATCATAAGCTTGATGATAGCCACTTTCGCCTTTTAGTTCATATTCTCCATCATCATCTAATTCCAACCAAGTTTTTGAACCGTTAAACATAGATTTTGTATTATATTTATTGTTTGGTAATTTATTATTGCTAAAACTAGCTTTATCTTTTGCTACAAATATACCTTCTGTTGGTTGAATATAGTTACCCCTGTTAGCACCAAAGCTTCCAATTATAAATTTTCCTTGAACATCTCCTGATTTTGGAGTATAAAAACCTTTTAAATCATAATCAACACTAATAGCACACTGTTCTATGGTTTTTGTTATACCCTGATTTGCAAAATCTGCTGGGATAGAAGGTTCTAGCGCTAAATATCCATCGTAAATAGTAACATTTTTTGGTTTGAAAACCAACTGTATATACTCATCTGGATCACCAGTTATACCTGCTTTTTTAGCCTCTGCAAAATTATTTTCCTTCAATTTATCTTGACTATCCATAGTTTTATCATAAACCAAAACTACATACCAACCGCCAAAAGGAAGACGATATGTAGTATTTGATATGATATAAGCATCATCAGGATTTTTTAGAACTGTTGCGGCACTTCTTGACCATACCATATTACCGCCGTATTTTCCGTTTTGATAGTTCGGATTGTCTTTGGTGGCAGTTATATCGCCTACTGCTATGTTGATTTCCGTATCATAGTCTTTAAAATTTTCTTTTATCTTATCTGTAATATCAGCAGAGCAAGTATAGTTCATATTATATCTTGGATTTGCGGCGTTTGAGGTTCTCCTAGATGAGTTAAAGGCAAAATTACCTTGACAATTTTCTCTTTTGATAGGATAGACACTGCCACTTCCTACTTTTAATTTTACATCGTGATAACCTGCTATTTCCTTTATTTCAAGGACTTTTGGTAGTCTTTTACAAGTAACACCTTTTTTAGCGGCTTCTGCATTATCATTCGCATCACAATTTGAATTACCAAGAGTAATATTGCTCATTTTGCCGTGACTAAATATATGACCAAACCAATATAATCTTGCAAAAACAATATCATCTTTGGTTACACCTTTTGGAAGCCTGATTTTATCTTTTGAACTATTGAAAGCCCCGCTTATACCACCGTTGTTAATGTAGCCACCTGGCCAAGTAGGATCATCAGTGATAATATCGCCAGGCATAGTTTGGATAACAGATTCTCCTGCCGTAACCATATCGCCAAATACAAAAGTACCTTCTCCACCAAATCTATGGCTTAGGGAATTTTGTTGATCATATACATTAGTAAGGCTTATATTACTAAATTCAATTAATTGTTTTTTGCCGTTTTCATCATACCATTTATTGGGTGAACCGTCAGGATTAGTTGGTCTAAGACCGCCAAAAACACCTACATTGTTCGTCCCGGTGCCACCGTATGTTATAATACCTAAGTGTTCACCAAGCGGATCGGATGGAATTTTTCCGTCATTTGGAATCTCATCAGCCCTAGGAGTAGCTGGGCTAATCTTTAAATTGTGACCATCAGCCGAACTGTCTGCATAAACAGAAATTGTCAGTCCAAACAAAATAAATATAGCAGATAATGCTCTGCTTAATACCTTTTCTTTTTTCATAACATGACCTCCATCATTTTATGTGTAAAAATTTTCTCTATTTTATTACTAAATCGCTTAAAATAAATATAAATTTAACCTTTAAAAATATGAATAATATTAAGGCATTTAGCGGATTTTTTATTTTTGTTATTTGGGCGAATTTATTTGCGCGCGAATTTGCAAACCAAAAAATGCAAATTTAGCGCAAGGAATTTTAAAGTCGTAGATTGCTTTGCTCGTTACACTCGCTCGCAATGACAAATTAAGAGTTAAAAAAATTTCTCTGGATTGCTTCGTCGCTTTGCTCCTCGCAATGACAATAGCGAGCGAAATTTGTCTAATCTGTCATTGCGAGAATTTGCGAGCGTGAAATTTGTCTAATCTGTCATTGCGAGGCAACGCAGTTGCCGAAGCAATCTACGAGCATAAACTACCAGACGCTGTAATTCGTGTCATTGCGAGACGGCAACGCCAGGGGAGCAATCCAGTAAAATTTAGGGAAAATTTCAAAAATTTTATGAATTTTAAATTCCAATAAATTTTTCTGTGAATTAAAATTTGTTTGAATTTCCCTGGATTGCTTCGCTACGCTCGCAATGACAGCAAATTTGGCGCAAGGAATTTTAAAGTCGTAGATTGCCACGCTCGTTTCACTCGCTCACAATGACAAAATAAAGTAAATTTTACTTCGCTTACAATGACGATAAGATTTCGGCGCAGTATTTCAGGGTGACAGATTATGCGTCATTGCGAAAAGCCAAAACCTACATATATTTTTCTAAAACTTTTGGGATTTCGATAGTGCCGTCGGCGCGTTGGTAGTTTTCCATCACAGCTATCAGCGTTCGCCCCACCGCCAAAGATGAGCCATTTAGCGTATGCACGAGAGCATTTTTCTTATTTTCATCTTTATAGCGAATTTTCGCGCGTCTTGCCTGAAAATCACGACAATTTGAAATCGAGCTAATCTCTCTATATTTATTTTGTCCCGGAAGCCAGACTTCAAGGTCGATTGTCTTTGCCGCACTAAATCCCAAATCCCCGCTACAAAGCACCATGTGGCGGTGCGGTAAGCCCAAAGAAGCTAGCAAATCACTAGCACAATTTACCATTTCATCTAGCATTTTTGCGCTATCTTCTGGGCGTGTAATCGCCACAAGCTCTACCTTTTCGAACTGATGCTGACGAATCATGCCCCTAGTATCGCGCCCTGCGCTACCGGCTTCTTTGCGGAAACAATGGCTGTAACTCGTAAGCTTTATCGGTAAATTCGCACTTTCAATAATCTCATCGTTGAATAAATTTGTCGCCGTAACTTCGCTAGTAGGTATGAGATACAGATTTAGCTCGTCATCATCGACCTTGTAAAGATCGTCTTTGAATTTCGGTAGCTGTCCCGTGCCATAAAGTATCTCATCACGCACCAAAAACGGCATATTTACAAGCTCAAAACCACGGCTATTGTTAAAATCTATCATATAATTTATCAGCGCCATATTTAGCTTCGCACCAAGCCCACGAAGTGCGGTAAAACGGCTACCGCTAAGCTTTACACCACGCTCGAAATCTAGCCAACCAAGGCTTTCGCCAAGTTCAAAATGCTCTTTTGGCGTAAAGTCAAATTGCCTTGGTTCTAGCACGGTTTTTACGCAGACATTTTCGTTTTCATCTGCACCAAACGGGACATCATCATCGATGATATTTGGCACGACGGCTGCGATAGTATTTAGCTTTTCTTCGCACTCGCTGACCACTGCGCTGAGTTCTGCGATTTTTGCTTTGTTGGCGTCAAGCTCGGCTTTTAGAGCTTTGGCGTCGCCACCATTTCGCGCGATGACGCCCATTTCTTTGCTTTTGGCGTTTTGCACGGCTTGCAAATTTTCCAAATTTGTCTTTTTTTCTTTTAACTCATTATAAGCGTCAAGTAGGCTTTTTAGCGTGTCTGCGGGAACTTTTTTGGCGATTAGTTTTTTATTAAATTCGTCAAAATTTGTTTCGATTAGTCGTAAATTTATCATATCTTTCTCCGTGAAATAAAAATTTTTGGATTTTAGCGAAATTTTACTTTAAAAATATAAAGTGGGCAAATTTAAGCGAAATTTTATAATATCTAAAAATTTTTAGTGTTATTTTAAGCAAAATTCTGTAATATTACGAAACTAAAATTTTTCACAAGGAGCGAATATGAAATTTAAAATTTTATCTCTTCTAACCTGCGCCGCAACAGCGTCATTTGCGCACTTTGGCGTGATTTTAGCTGACAGCGACATCGTCGAAGATGATGCGAAAAACAAGCTAAATTTAGTTTATGAATTCACTCACCCTTTCGAACAAAATCGTATGAATTTAGAAATTCCAAATGTGGCTGAAATTTGGGTAAATGGCGAGAAAAAGCCGTTTTTGGATAGCTTAAAAGCACAAAAAGATGGCGAAAACGGCTACTACACGGCTGAATTTGAGGTAAAAGAACCGGGCGTTTATCAATTTTACTTCGATCCTAAGCCATATTTCGAACCAGCTGAGGAAAAATTTATCCGCCACCAGACAAAAACTATAATCGACGCTTACGGATACGGCGAGGGCTGGGACGAGCCAGTGGGGCTAAAAGCCGAAATCGTGCCACTTACGCGCCCATTTGGGCTGTATGCGGGCAACTCATTTTGCGGGACAGTATTATACAAAAATGCCCCAGCCAAGGGCGTAGAAGTCGAGATCGAGCACTATAACAAATCAGGTCTGAAAGCCCCTAGCGAGGACCATATCACGCAGGTTGTAAAGACTAATGCAAACGGGGAATTTTGCTTTACGATGCCTCTATCTGGGCATTGGGGCTTTGCGGCGTTAATAGATGATGACGAAAAAGTCGCGCACGAGGGCAAAGAGTATGGCGTCGAGCTTGGCGCGGTGCTTTGGGTGCAAACCAAAGACTACGAAAAATAGGGATTTGCGCGTGAAATTCAGCGTAAAATTTGGGCAAAATTTAGTATGAATTTAAGTGAGAAATTCGGCGCAAATTTTGCCTATAAATTTAGCTCAAATTTGAGCGAAATTTCATTTAAAATTACGAAATTTAGGACATTAAATGCACATTAGCGAAGGCGTTTTACCAAGCGAAATTTTAATCTCAGGCTGGGCGATAAGTGCGCCCGTGGTGGCGTATCTCGCATACCGCTTAAAAGTAGAGAAAATCCCGCAAGTAGCGTGTATGAGCGCGATTTTTTTCATCGCTTCGTTTATCCATTTGCCAGTGGGCGCAAGCTCTGTGCATTTGATTTTGGGCGGATTAATCGGCGCGGTATTGGGGCGCGACGCGATTTTAGCGATATTTGTGGGACTCATGCTTCAAGGGGTTTTCTTTGGCTTTGGCGGGATTACGATTTTGGGCGTAAATACCGCAATCATCGGCTTTCCAGCCGTTTTGGGCGCAGTGTTTGTGCGTGTGTGGAAAAATGCCAAAATGCCCACCGCATCGGCGTTTTTCCTAGCAGGAGCGGTGCCGATACTCATCTCGACGCTACTTTTGGATTTAATCCTTTTTGCTAGTGGCAAGGAATTTTACACAATCATCACGCTAATCTCGCTAGAATCGGCGGTTTTGGCGGTTTTGGAGGGGATCATCGCGCTGTTTGCGCTGAAATTTATCGTGCGGGTAAAAAAGGAAATTTTGCTATGAAAAGGCTCATTTTTGCGCTGTTTGCGTTAGCTTTGGCGAATACTGCCCCGGCTCACTCGCTCAAAGTTTTTGCTAGCCAAGACGGGGAAAATGTGCGTATAAAAAGCTTTTTTTATGGCAATTCGCCCTGCCAAAACTGCGATGTGAAAATCAGCCAAAACGGCGCAGTATTACTAGAATCAAAAACCGATAAAACTGGCGTTTTAAGCCTAAATTTGGGCGCTGGGGAATACGAAATCGAAATTTACGGCGGCGCAGGTCATGCGAAAAAAATAAATTTTAAAGTAGAAAATTTAGGTGGAAATTCGCAAAATTTGCAAAGCCAAAATTTAGATCAAAATTCAAGCGAAATTTTGCAAAATTCGCTTGAACCAAAAAATTTATCAAACCAAAATTTATTAAATTTTGCGCTTAGTTTGGCTATAATTTTCGCGATTTTTGGCGCACTCTACGCCATAAAAAAACGCAAATAAGGATCAAAAATCAAAACTTTTAACCCCTGCCAAAACGCCGCAATTAGCCTACTTTGCTTTGTGATTTATAGCTTTTTTGTCGCACTTGGGGGCAAAATTTATCTTAGCTATTTTTTGCCAGTTTTGGCTCTTTTGGCACTAAATTTCGCCGATTTTAAAGAGATTTTTAAAAAACTTGCGATTTTAAATATTTTTGTATTTTTTATGATACTAAGCGCGCTAATAGCGCAAAATTCGCACTTTGCACTGCTTGTATTTTTTCGAGCAAATTTGATTATGCTTTTTGCGATTTTGATTTTTTGGAAGCGGGACGAGTATTTTTTGGCACGCGGGGTGCGAAATTTAGGGCTTGGGGATAAAATTTCATCGATTTTTTATTTTTGCGTGAAATTTATCGCGTTTTTGCGCGCGGAGTTAGAACGCCAAAAAACCGTGCTTTTGGTGCGTGGATTTAGGGCGAAAAGTTCGATTTTTAGCTACAAAACCTACGCAAACTGCGTCGCGCTACTGATTTTAGGGGCGTTAGGTAGGGCAGAAAATCTGCAAAACGCCCTGATTACGCGCGGATTTAGCGGGAAATTTTTCTTCGCCAAAGAGAAATTTGGCACACTTGAAATCGGATTTTTATTTTTTGTATTAATTTGCCTTTTTGTAAGGCTTGGAGAGATGATTTGAGCTGTTCGGTAAAACTTAGAAATTTAAGCGCGAAAATGGGCGAGAGAAGCCTTTTTTCTGGGCTAAATTTAGATGTCGCGCACAAGGAAAAAATCGTAATCTTGGGCGAAAATGGTCGCGGAAAAACCACACTTTTAGAGATTTTATGCGGGTTAAGGGCGCCTAGTGGCGGAGAGATCGAGATTTTTCACGAAAAAATTTCTAGCGTCAAAGAGTTTGCGAAATTTCGTCAAAATATCGGGTTTTTGTTTCAAAACTCCGACGAGCAATTCATCTGCGCCAATGTCTTTGACGATGTCGCATTTGGGCTTAGAGCGCGAAACGAAGCGATAAAAAAGGGGCAAAACGGGGGCGCAAAAAAGGCTAAAATTTTAAAATTTTTCCGTAAAAATTCGGGCGAAAATTTAGAGCAAAATTCCAGCGAAAATTCTAGTGAAATTTTCACCACGCCGCACAATCACCACATAAAACCGCGAAAAATTTTAAGCGAAGACGAGATAAAAATCCAAGTTGATGAGATTTTGCAGCGCTTTGGAATCTCGCATTTAAGGGACGCCGTGCCGTATCATCTAAGTGGTGGCGAGAAAAAACTCGTCGCACTTGCTGGGGTGATCGTGTGCGAGCCTGAGATAGTTTTGCTCGATGAGCCCACGACCGGGCTTGATTTTGCTATGCAATCGCGCGTCGCAAAAATCCTCAAAAACCTCGATCTTAGCGAGATTATCGTAAGCCATGATGAGAAATTTATAGGTGCCGTGGCGGATAAAATTTACACATTGGGCGAAAACGGATTATTTAGCGCAAATGGCGAGCCTTGCGGGATTTGAACCACGCGTTTCTACACTGAGAATGTAGCGTCCTGGGCCGCTAGACGAAAAGCTCAAAAGTGCGAATTATACTATTTTTTTGCTAAATTTTGCTTTTACTCTAAATAAAATTAAAAATTTCGGCAAATTTAAAGGCGAAATTTGCCGAAATTTAGCTATTTGCTGTGTAGTTGCGTCTCTATAATCTCTTTTTTGCAAGTTTGCAAATCTACCCTATAAAGAAACGCCGTGTAAATTGGCGCATAGGTATATCCATTGAAAACAGTCCCATTTTCTTTTAAACCATATTTGAAACATAAAGTCTCTCCTACTTTTGCCACGATTGTTTCGCCCCACTCAGGGATACCAACATAAATTTTTGTTTGTATATTTGCAGGAATTTCGACTTTTGCATACGCCCCGTTGCTTATCGTGCCGATTTCTTTCGCGCCATCTCCATTATCATAGTAAGCCGTAGTGCGCACCAACGCCCCCATGGCACTCGTTTGTCTATAAACATAAACTATGGCATTATTATTTTGGGGTTCGACAAAATGCTCAAATTTCGCGCCTTTGGCACCACAACCACTCAAAAAAATCGCAAAAAATATAGAAAATAAACAAATTTTCTTAAACATTTAAATCCTTTATCATAAAATTATTCGCAAAATTTTAAAAACTCAAAACATTATCGCTAATTAGGACCAAATTTACACCAGCTTCAACGCTATCACGCTAAAAATTATCAAAAATAAAAATCCGTATTGTTTGGGGGCTAGTTTTTCAGCGTTTAGCACTACGCCAACGCCCAAAGCCCCAATCGTGCCAATCCCCGTCCAAATCGCATACGCTACGCTCATATCAAAAACTCTCATCGCAAAGCTTAAAAAAGAGAGCGAAATCCCAAAAGAAATCGCCATACAAACGACGATAGCAAATTTTCGCATAAATTTCGTTTGCTTCACCCAAAGCGTAGTCAAAAAGACGCCCAAAACTTCAAAAAGTCCGGCAATCAAAAGTGCCAAAAAATGTATCATAAATGCTCTTTGCCACTATTTTTAAGCCCAATAACGCCGATTATCAGTAAGATTACGAAAAAAATTCGCAAAAAATTTATCTCTTCGCCATTATGCAGTGCATGAGTGATTTCGGCAATGACAATCAAAGCCGTGCCAAGCCCCACAAATAGCGTGTAGCAAATGCTTGCTGGAAGTAGTTTGAAAGCTTGCATTAAAAGAAAAAAGCAACCAACTACGCAAAGTATAGTTAAAGTCCAGCCTAGCGGAGTCCCAGCATGTTTTAACCCATACGCCCAACCGCACTCCAAACAAGCACAAAACGCAACTAGAAAAAAAGCAAATTTAGACATAAACAATCCAAAAACAAATTTAATCTAAATTCAAAGCCTTTTTAATCGCTAAAATTTCATTAATATTTTTTTCTAATTCGTCCAAATTTAGCATATTTGGCCCATCGCACAAGGCTTCGCACGGATTTAGGTGCGTTTCGTAGAAAAACCCATCGACCCCCACGCTAGCAGCCGCGCGCGCTAGATATGGCACAAATCTCGCGTCTCCGCCACTTGTCGCACCATTTGCACTTGGCATTTGCACGCTGTGTGTCGCGTCGAAAATCACAGGCGCAAACTCACGCATTATCGGGAAACTTCGCATATCAACGACGAGATTTCCGTATCCAAAGGTGCTTCCCCTCTCACACAGCCACACGCCGTTTTCTTTGGCGGCTGCGTAACCTGAGCTTTTTACGCCACGCGTTTCAAGGACTTTTTTCACGCTGTGATTCATCGCCTGCGGTGCGAGAAACTGCCCTTTTTTGATATTTACCACGGCTTTTGTTTTAGCAGCAGCTACAAGCAAATCGGTTTGGCGGCACAAAAACGCCGGGATTTGTAACGCATCAGCGACCTCCGCCACAGGCGCAGCTTGGGTGCTCTCGTGAATATCTGTTAAAATTTTAAAACCAAATTTTTCTTTTACTTCGGCTAGTATTTCGCAGCCCTTTTTAAGCCCCGGACCGCGGAAGCTTGCGATACTCGTGCGGTTTGCCTTATCAAAACTGCTTTTAAAATAAAAATCAATCCCGTCCATTTCGTGAAATTTGCGAAGCTTCTCAGCCACCGCGAAAATTAGCTCTTTGCTTTCGATGACGCAAGGTCCTGCGATTAAAATCATTTTCTATCCTTTGTTTAAATTTCGGCTATTTTAACCAAATTTAATTAATAATTAATCTTAATACGGCTTGCCAAACATCTTCTCGTAATGCTCGTAAAATCGCTTGTAGTAGGGGTTAGAGTAGCGTTTGCGCATACCGTAATTATAGCACTCGATTGTGTCTTTTATATTTTTGTTTTTGGCGTTCCAGCATTTGCGCAGGATTTTGGCGCATTTTGTGAGATTATAAACGGGGTTAAAGATATAATCAATCTCGCTTTTGTCGAAATTTACGGCATTTAGCTGCCCAAGTCCCACATCGATAGGAAAGCCGTCCTCGTAGAGTTCTTTTGCGATTTGGATTGCGTAGGCTTCGTTTATGGGGTGGATCGCCACGACCCATTTGGAGCGATTTAGGCTGTAATTGCTAGTGCGGATTCGCGCATTTGGACTGCTTAGGGTGGCGAAATAATCGGCGTTTGCTTTATTTGTGAGAAATGAAATCGCAAAGGGGTTAAAATCGCTTTCGATTTTTACGATTGTGTATAAAATTTCGGGTTTGACGCCCTCGTTTGTGGCGACATACGCGATGGAATTTGTAATATCTGCGTGCGAATACCCAAACAATCGCAATGAAAAAAATAAAATCAGTATAAAATTTCTCATAACTCTTTCTTGTTAAATTTAGCTTTGCGTGAGTATAGCAAAAAATTCGATTTTTTGCTCCAATTTAAGCGAAATTTAATATCAATCGATATATAATCACATTTCATTTTTAATAAATGGTCGCTTAGCTCAGTTGGTAGAGCGCCACCCTTACAAGGTGGATGTCATAAGTTCGAGTCTTATAGCGACCACCACTTGTGCGATGGTAGTTCAGCTGGTTAGAATGCCGCCCTGTCAAGGCGGAGGTCGTGGGTTCGAGCCCCATCCATCGCGCCACTTACTTTACAATCCGTGTCTTGCTAGCTCAGTCGGTAGAGCATCTCACTTTTAATGAGGGGGCCGTTGGTTCGAATCCAACGCAGGACACCACTTTTTTATCCACATAATTTTTAACCCTTAAAGTGTTTGGCTTAAAACCTATATAAATTTTATTTTTCTTTTGATATAATCGCCAGATTTCAATTTTTGGGTATTTTATGAAAAATTTCTTTTTACTAATTTTCTTTTTTTCGTTTGCAAACTCGCAAGAGCTACTAAATGGCTACATAGAGGCTGAATTTACCTATATTTCGCCGTATAATTCTGGGATTTTAGATGAAATTTATGTCCAAAAAGGGCAAGAAATTTCGCCAGAAGATAAACTTTTTTGCGTAGATAAGGGTCTTGGCGAAGCAAATGTCAAAATCGCCCAAAACGAAGTAAATAAGGCAAAATCAAACTACGAAAATTTAATCAAAGGCAAAAGACAAAGCGAAATCTCTGCCCTAAATGCCCAGTTAAATTCCGCTAAAATCGCACTCGAAAACGCACAAAAAGAGTTTTTTAGAGCGCAAAAACTTTTCAAATCAAACACCATAAGCAAATCCGAATTCGACCAAAAATCTGCGAATTTCAACACTGCAAAGGCCAAAGTCGCGGAATTCGAGGCAGTGTTACAAACAGCTAACCTTGGCGCAAGGGACGATGAAATCGAAATCGCAAAAACAAATATCGCCATTGCCGAGCAAAATTTAGAAAAAACAAAATTAATCTTTGCCAAAAACACAGCCGTCTCGCAACACAGCGGTCAAATTTACGATATTTATTTCAAAAAAGGCGAATTTGTCGGCCCAAACAGCCCGGTTTTATCGATTTTAGAACCGCAAAATATCAAAGTCAGATTTTTTGTGCCACAAAAAATCCTTGCGAAGCTCAAAATCGGCGATGAAATCGGAGTTTCGTGCGACGGCTGTGAGGGCGAAAAACCAGCTGTAATCTCGTATATCTCGCCAAGCGCCGAATTTACTCCGCCCGTGATTTACAGCGTCGCAAGCAGAGAAAAAATGGTCTTTATGCTCGAAGCAACCTTTGCGCCAAACACCGAATTTAAGCCGGGTTTGGGCGTTAGCGTGAGAATAAAATGAGCGAATTTGCAATCGATGTTAGCGAGCTAAGAAAAAGTTTCGGCGGCAAAGAGGTCATAAAAAATATCTCGCTTCAAGTCCCGCGTGGCAAAATTTACGGATTTTTAGGCCCCAACGGCAGCGGCAAAACCACGACAATCAGGCTAATTTGCGGACTTTTGACCCCAGATAGCGCAAAAGGTCAGGTTTTAGGATACGATGTTTTGACCCAAAGCGATAAAATCCGCGAAAAAGTCGGCTACATGACCCAAAAATTCAGCTTTTGGGAAGATTTGACGATAAGGGAAAATTTAGAATTCGTAGCCCAAATTTATCAAATCCCAAATTCGAAAACAATCATCGACGAAACACTTGCAAACTTAGGCCTTATAGATAGACAAAATCAGCTAAGCAGGGGACTTTCTGGCGGTTGGAAACAAAGACTTGCGCTTAGTGCTTGCATACTGCACAAGCCTGAAATTTTGTTGCTTGATGAGCCCACGGCAGGCGTCGATCCAAAGGCTAGGCGCGAGTTTTGGGACGAGCTTGGCAGGCTCAGGGACGAGGGAATTACTACGCTTGTGAGCACGCACTATATGGACGAGGCTGAGCGTTGCGATGAGTTGGTCTATATCGCAAATGGCAAAATCGTCGTCAAGGGCACGCCAAAAAGCGTCGCTAGGCAAACTGGGCTTTTTTCGTTTATACTTGGCGGAATAAATTTGGCAAATTTGGCGCAAATTTTACAAAACATGGACGAAATCACCACCACAGCGATGTTTGGAGAGAGTTTGCGAATTTGTGGCGAAGATGAGCAAAGCCTAGAAAAAATCCTGCAAACCTATAAATTTAAACACGAACTTTCGTGGCAAAAAAGCGAGGTTTTGCTAGAAGATGCCTTCGTGTATTATCTAAAAAAGGCGCTTAAATGAGGCTAGCGCGCGTAAAAGCCCTCGTCAAAAAAGAGCTAATTCAGCTAAGGCGCGATAAAACCACATTTGGCATGGTCGTGGCGATTCCGATAATTTGGCTTTTGATGTTTGGTTACGCCATAAATATGGACCCCAAAAACCTGCCCATGGCGCTTAATTGCAGGGACAATTCGCCGCTTAGCAGAAGCATTGTAAGTGGGCTTGAAAATTCGGGCTATTTTAGGATAGTCGCCGAAATCTCAGATGACAAAACCGGCGAAAAGCTCCTAAAACAGGGAAAAGTTTTGTTCGTGCTAAATATAGGCGAAAATTTTACCAAAGGTATAATCCGCGCTGAAAATCCTAAAATTTTGCTTCAAGCAGACGCTAGCGATCCAGTGGCTGTATCGTCGGCTATAAGCGCGATTTCTGGGGTCAGCCAAAGCGTGATAAATAAAGAATTTAAAGGAAATCTGGCTCATCTGCGCACCAAAAATCCGCCATTTGAAATTCTGCTTCACCGAAATTTCAACCCAGAGGGATTTACGAGATACAACATAATCCCTGGGCTAATCGGCATGGTTTTGATTTTTACCGGCGTTATGATGACGGCACTATCGCTGACGAGGGAGTGCGAGCTAGGCACAATGGAAAATCTGCTCTCCATGCCAGTAACCCCGCTCGAAGTGATGATTGGCAAAATCACGCCGTTTGTTTTCATCGGCATTGTGCAAACCTCTCTCATAATCATAATGGCGAAATTTCTCTTTGAAGTGCCTATTTTAGGCTCTTTGGCACTGCTTTTTTTCTGTTCGTTTATTTTCATTGTTTGCAATTTGGCATTAGGATTTTTGATATCGACAATCGCCAAAAACCAGACCCAAGCCCTGCAAATGTCGGTTTTCGTAATGCTTCCATCAATGCTATTAAGCGGGTTTATGTTCCCATTTTTAGGCATGCCAAGCTGGGCGCAGTTTTTGGGACAGTGTTTCCCACTGACATATTTTTTGCGAATTTGTCGCGCGATAATGCTAAAAAACGCGCAATTTGCCGATGTTTTGCCAAACCTTGCCCCGCTTTGCCTAATCGTGCTTGTAATCACCGCCCTGACGCTAAAAGCCTACAAAAACACATTGGACTGAGAAATTTAAGCATTTTTTGATAAAATATATCGTTATTGAAATTTAGAAAATCCCGTAAAAAGGATATTTATGCAAAATAAAATCGCAAATACGCTATTTATTCCATTAATCGCAAGAATTCATGCAAGTAAAAATTTCAAGCAGTATTTTTACGATGAGACGGCGATGAAATTTGAAGATAAAATCCCACAAAAATTCCTAAAAATTTCGTCCGAATACGAGTCTTTGGCTTCTGCTGCAAGATACTATGAAACCGACATTATGATAAAAGATTTTATTGTCACACACGGCGTTTGCAATGTCGTAAATTTGGGCTGCGGCTTGGAGACTTTGGCATTTCGTTTTAGTAAAAATGAGGCGAAATTTTACGGCGTTGATTTGGCAGAAGTTATCGAATTTAGGCAAAATTTACTCCCACAAAATGATAATGAAACTCTGATTTCATGCGATTTGTTTGATATGAAATGGACAGAAATTTTAGATAAAAGCTTGCCTACGATTTTTGTCGCAAACGGCGTTTTTATGTATTTTAGCGAAAAAGAAATACTAAATTTAATCGCAAATTTAAAGGCAAATTTTAAAAATTCCGAACTCATTTTTGACGCTACGACAAAATTTGGCATAAGATGCGCGAATTTTTATGTTGGGCGTTTTGGCAAAGATATGGCTAAAATGGAGTTTTGCGTGCAAAACAGCGACGAATTTGCCAACAAGTGCGAGTGTGAAATTTTAAGCAAAACGCCGTTTTTCACCACTGCACGAAAAATGTTAAAAAATAAAACAAAACTCTCCACTCGCCTTACAATGGCGTTTGTGGATAAATTCGACCTAGCGTTTATTTTGAGATTAAATTTGCGAAAAAAATAAAAAGACGGGCAAAACGCCCGTCAAATTAAAAATTACTCCCACTCGATGGTTGCAGGTGGTTTGGACGAAATGTCATAAACTACTCTATTTATGCCTTCTACTTCGTTTATAATTCGGCGAGAGCAGTTTTCTAGCAGGTCATAAGGGAGACGCGAAAAACTAGCCGTCATGCCATCACTCGCATCTACTACGCGGATACAAACTGCATTTTCATAAGTGCGGTTATCGCCCATGACGCCGACACTTCGCACATTTAATAACACGCAAAATGCCTGCCAAGTTTTATCATACCAACCGCTTGATTTTAGCTCTTCTCTTAAAATCACATCTGCTTTGCGAAGTAGCTCTAAATTTGGCGTATTTACTTCGCCCATAATGCGAATCGCAAGTCCTGGTCCCGGAAACGGATGGCGAAAAACAACATCTCTTGAAAGCCCAAGTTCAAGCCCTAGTTGCCTAACTTCGTCTTTGAAAATTTCACGCAATGGCTCGATTAGTTCAAATTTCATCCACTCAGGAAGTCCGCCTACATTGTGATGGCTTTTTATCGTTTTACTTGCTCCGCTTGGCGAGCTTTCGATCACATCGGTATAAAGTGTGCCTTGTGCTAGATATTTTACATTTTCGAATTTTTTAGCTTCTCTATCAAAAACTTCTATAAAAGTCTCGCCGATAATTTTGCGTTTAAGCTCAGGCTCGGTTACACCTTTTAAACGGCTTAGGAAAAGTTCGCTTGCATCGACGCTTATTAAATTTACGCCAAGTTTGAGTTTAAACATTTCTTCGACTTGTTTTGCTTCATTTGTGCGAAGTAGTCCGTTATCTACAAATACGACGATTAAATTTTCAGGCACAGCGTGAGCAAGGAGTGCTGCCACAACTGAGCTATCCACGCCGCCGCTTACGGCACAAAGGACTTTATCATTTCCAACTTTTGCTTTGATTTTTGCGATTTGATCTTTTGCGAAGCTTCCCATATTCCAAGTGCTACTTAACCCGCAAATCTC
Organism: Campylobacter sp.; assembly: GCA_017934385.1. Taxonomy (GTDB): domain Bacteria; phylum Campylobacterota; class Campylobacteria; order Campylobacterales; family Campylobacteraceae; genus Campylobacter_B. The sequence goes on from JAGBJQ010000096.1 coordinate 41,856, forward strand.
TTTTGCAAAATTCTTTAAAATTTGATCTCCAAACTCGCTGTGTTGCACCTCTGGGTGGAATTGCAATGCGTAAATTTTCTTCGCGTCATTGCCAAACACGCACCACTCGCTCTCGTCCGAACACGCCAAAACCTCGAAATCCTCTGGCAGGCTAGCGACCTTGTCCGAGTGGCTCATCCACACGGTCGAATTATCATTTACGCCGTTAAAAAGCTTGTTTGAACGAAGTAGTTTTAGGCTTGCTTTGCCAAATTCTTTTTTCGCTGCTGGCACGACAGAGGCGCCGAAATGCTGCGCGATTAGCTGCATTCCGTAGCAAATCCCAAGTATCGGCAAGCCCAAATCAAAAATTTTCTCATCACAAAAATAAGCGTCCTTTGCATACACGCTCGCTGGCCCACCGCTTAAAATCAAGCCTTTTGGGTTTTTTGCCACAATCTGCTCGATTGAGGCGTCAAATGGTATAAGCTCTGTATAAACACCTTGTTCGCGAAGCCTACGCGCGATAAGTTGCGTGTATTGCGAACCAAAATCCAAAACTAAAATGTCAGCTGTTTGCATATTTTCCCTTCATTAAAATTTCACTGATTATAACTAAATTTAGCCATTATTTGGTTACTTTGCTCGAATTTGAATCCACGCTGTAAAATGGATCGGCTTTGTATCCGCACCCACTAAGCAAACCTAAAATAAAAAATGCTAAAATCAACTTATGGAAACTAAAAGTATTAAACAAATCATTACACATGTGAAAAATAGTCCTTTATACGCCAAATTTCGTGCCAGAGAGAGTTTTATTAAAATTTTGCCCAAAAACTGGCAAAAAATCATAGCCTTTATCTACACCAAAAATGACATTTTGATGATAGCTGTGAAGCACCCAGCAGGACTTCAAGAGCTAAAACGAGATAGTAGTATAAAACTGATAAAAGATATATTAAAAATCTTTGCCAGCGTGCATAAATTTGGCGAATTTCGCCCTGATATGGATGTGAAAATTTTCGTCGCTACCAAAACAATGAGTAAAAAGCACAAGCAAGAACTCGCCCAAAAAAAGGCAAGTAGTAGCGATGTGCGCGTGGCAGAAAAATCACAAGGCAAATTTACAAACAGTATAAAAGATGAAAAAATTCATAAAATTTTTGAAGAAATAAGAGAGATTATCATTGCTAATCGACGAAATCAAATCCCTACCCGCTAATCCCGGCATTTATCAGTATTTCGGCGCAGACGGGAAATTGCTCTATGTGGGCAAGGCAAAGGTGCTAAAAAACCGCGTAAAAAGCTATTTTAGCTTCACTCCCACACTCGCTCCAAGCCCGCGCCTTGGCGCTCGAATCGCCAAAATGATAAGCGAAGCTGTGCATTTAGAATACATCATCACCCCAAGCGAGAGCGACGCGCTGATTTTGGAAAATTCCTTTATCAAACAGCTCAAACCCAAGTATAATATCCTTTTGCGCGACGATAAAACATACCCTTATATCTATATAAATTTAAACGACGAATTTCCGCGCTTTGAAATCACGCGCAAGGTGATAAAGGGGGCGAATATTCGCTATTTTGGTCCGTATTTTCACGGCGCGAAGGAAATTTTAGAGACGCTTTATATGAAATTTCCGCTCGTGCAGAAAAAAAACTGTATCAAAGACAAAAAAGCCTGCCTGTTTGCTCAGATTGGCCGCTGCAAAGCCCCGTGCGAGGGCAAAATTTTAGAGAGCGAATATAAAAAAATAGTTGAAGAGGCGTTAAATTCGCTCAAAAATCCGCAAAAAATGGTGCCGTATCTAAGCTCGCTAATGCTTAAATTTGCCGAAAATGAAAATTTTGAAGAAGCTGCCAGCATGCGCGATAAAATCGAAATTTTAAAGCAAATGAATATCAAAGTCGAGGTGGATTTAGCAAGGCTAGATGATTTTGAAGTATTTGCGATCGCTGGGGAGGCAAATTTGATTTGCGCTGTGCATTTTAGCGTGAGAGAGGGCAAAATTTCAGCCTCGAACTATCACATTTCTCACCTAAAAAACGCAAACGATGATGACGCGAAAAACGGCTACAAACAGCTCATTTTAAGCGCGTTTCCAGGGGGTTCGCCCGTAGCGTGCTCTAAAATTTATTGCTACGCTGAATTTGACGATAAGGCGCTTGTGAGCGAAATTTTAGCCAGCAGGCATGGCAGAAATTTTAGCATTATCGTCCCAAAAATCGGCGAAAAACGCAAAATTTGCGAAATTGCCTACCAAAACTGCCAAATAAACATAAAAAAATATCTCAAAACGCATGATTATGGATTTTTAGCAGAATTGAAAGATTATTTTGGCTTGCAAAATTTGCCAGTTAATATCGAAATTTTTGATAACTCTCATATGTTCGGAAGTGCGCCAGTAGGGGCAATGGTCTGCTATAAAGAGGGTGAGTTTTTCAAAGAAAATTATCGCCACAAACACCTAAGCTCAAACAACGACTACGACCAAATGAAGGAATATCTCACCTCGCGTGCGCTTAAATTTGACGAGCTTGGCGCGCCTGATTTATGGGTGATTGATGGCGGCGAGGCGTTATTAAATTTAGCTTGCGACATTATTTCGAGCGTGGGAGCAAATGTCGATGTAATCGCGATTTCAAAGGAAAAATTGGGCGCCAAAGCTCACCGTGCCAAGGGATCGGCAAAGGATAAAATTTGCACAAATAATGGAATTTTTGCACTCCAACCAAACGATAAAAAATTACAATTTTTCCAAAAATTAAGGGACGAGGCACACAGATTTGCGATCTCATTTCATCAAAAAACAAAACGCAAAAATGACTTAAATAGCTCAAAACTCCTAAATTTGGGGCTAACGCAAGGCAAAATCAAAAAACTTTTAGATTTTTACGGAAGTTTCGAAAATATATATTTGGCAAATTTTGATGAAATAAAAAGCTTAATCGGACAAAATTTTGCTGAAAAATTGTTCAAATTCCGCCCATAAAATAGGCAAACAAAGCTACCTTTAAAGATTTTTAGAGTAAAATCCGAGACTAAATCTTTGAAATATAGTTTTCATTTTTCTTTGTAAAGCTTATTTTGAGGTTGAAATTTCACTTTTTTGCATTTTGCAAAATACGAAGGATGTTTTATGAGACTAAATACTTCTAGCGCTCTTAAAATGGTTGCGTGGGTTCCACTTTTAATCATTTTTGTCGTTGCGTCTTGGTATTTGTATGATGCTGCGAGGTTGTATAAAATCAACGAAAACCTCAAGCATAAAGTCGATATCTCAGCTGCTTTGTATCAATTCTATGAAGAATTTGCCAAAGAGCGTGGTATCACGGCGGCGTATCTAGGTAGCGGTAACAATGTCGGTCTTGGCTCTGTTCTTAAAACACAACGCGCCAAAACTGATAAAGCATGGCAAGATTTCCTTGACTATCACGCTCAAACACACGAACTAGACAATCCTATCCACCAGCTTTTCATCGAGCACTCAGAGGCACAATCTGCTGCGATTAATCAAATTACAAATTTGATTGGCAGACTTCCTGAGGTTAGAAAAAGCATTGACAATCGTGACAAAGTATTCGTCGAAGTCTTCGATGAATATTACGATAAGTTTGACGAGCAATTGGATGCCTTCCGTGATACTATCAACGAAAACTTGTATTCAGCCGATGTTGGTACTCTATCGCTTACTCTTGTAAATATGTATGATACGATCACTGGAACAGCTGCGGTTCGCGATGTCAGTATCGAATACATCATCTCAGGTAGCCCACTTCCTAGGGAAGAGATTGATCACTGGAAAGAGCACGCATGGCAATCAGAAATGCCTGACCTAGTCATCGCTACTCACTATGCTGCTACTGGTGAAGATATCGGTATTAAAAGCGAGCTAGAAGAATACTTCGCTAAACCTGAAAATGAGCAAATCGTCGAAAATGCACAAAATGCGATGAGAACGATTGAGTCTCAATTAGCAACTGGCGAGTATGATATTCCATTTAATGAGTGGTTTAGTATCCAATCTAAAAAATATGCAATGCTAAATGAAGCTGTTAAAATGGCTTCTAACGCACTACACGAGCGTGTTGATACTCACTCAGCGCAACAACTTCGAACATTGATTTTCGCTACCGCTGCGTTCTTGCTATCACTTATCCTAGTTGGTTTCTCAATCGCCGTCGTTAGACGCATTAACAGAAACATCAACGACCTTGGAAGGGTTCTTGGTAGAGTTGGTGAGCTTTCTAACAACAACGAGCAATTCGATATCAACACAGCTGATGGTATCGACAAAGCCTACTCACTTATCGAGGACGCGATCGACTTCATTGCCTTGCAAAAAGCAGAAGCCGAGGATGCCAACAAAGCGAAATCTATCTTCCTTGCGAATATGTCACACGAGATCAGAACTCCGCTTAATGGTATTATCGGATTTACAGAGTTGCTCAAAAACACAGATTTGGACGAAGAAAAACGCGATTATGTCGATACAATCGAAAAATCATCTGAAAACCTTCTAACCATTATTAATAACATTCTTGATGTTTCTAAAATCGAAAGCAATAAAGTTGAGATTGAGGATATTTTATTCAACCCAATTCAAGATTTCGAAAGTGCTGTTGAGATCTACGCTGCAAAAGCTGCTGAGAAAAACATCGATATCTTGCTTTACATTGACCCTACATTGGTTCATCACCTATACGGCGATATTACTAAGATTAAAGAAGTTCTTATCAACCTTATGTCAAATGCCGTTAAATTTACACCAGAGCAAGGTAGCATTACTGTTAATATCGTCAGAGAAGAAGAGAAAAATCCTGGCGAAGCTATCGTAACATTTAGCGTCGAAGATACAGGTATTGGTATCTCTGAGGATAAACTAGCAAATGTATTTAACGCCTTCTCACAAGCTGATTCTACAATCACTAGAAAATACGGCGGAACCGGTCTTGGTCTAACCATTTCATCTAAATATGTTGCGATGATGGGTGGTAAGTTACAAGTTAAATCAACAGTTGGTAAAGGAACGAAATTCTTCTTTACTCTACCACTTAAAGAGACTCAAAAATCAGACGCAGAAGAGATGTTTGCTCATATCAGCGGCTTAAATTTCGCACTTCTAGCAGATCCTAACGATGTAATGTATAGCGATGTCGTTAAGAGATATATAAATAATCTAGGTGCAAAAATTTCAGTCTTTAATTCAAGCGCACAACTTCGCTCTGCACAAAACAACAACTCTTTTGACGCGTTGATTACTAGATTTAAAAACTATGGCGATGTAAGCAATACTACGATTTTACCTACAATCCTAACTCTAAAACCAAAAGAGTTACAAAGTATTAGCATTACAAACCCTAGAATTTTCACTCTATCTGAGCCAGTAAACTTATCAAAACTAGGCAAAACAATAGACAAAATTCTAAAATCTGGTTCATTAAAAGCTAGACCAGCAACAGCGGCGGCGGCGGCGCCAGTAGTAGAAGAGCCTAGCCTATCTGCTATCGCTGATGAATCACCAATTATCCCAGATATCACTCTTGATGAATCACCAATCGTCGAGGAAAGCCCTATCGTAGAAACTCCGATAGTTGCAGAAGAGATGATTATGGACGAGGCTCCACTAGCCGTAGAAGAGCCAAAACCATCTAGCTCATCAGCAGATGAATTGCGTGCTATTTTACAAAATAGACACAGAGGCACAGCTAGCGAAGCAAGCTTCGTATCTACACCAGAGCCTGCAATCTCAGAACCAGTTGTAGAACCTAGCGTGGTAGTTGAGCCTGAAATTCCAGAGATTAGAACTGATATTTCTGATATCACTCTTGATATCCCTGAAACACCAAATGTCGAGGTAAAAATCCCTGAGATTACAATTGAAGAGCCAGTTGTGGCACCAGTTGTAGAACCAGAAAGCCAAGAGATTGAAATTTCAGATATCGAAGCTCAAATCAGCGAGCCAGAAGTAGCAATTCAAACTCCTGAGATCAAAGTAGAAGCTCCAAGCGTAGAAGTTAGCGCTCCTGTGGTAGAACCTGAGCCAGTAGTCGAGCCAGTTGCTGCGGTTGTAGAACCAGTAGTAGAGCAAGTAGTCGAGCCAGTCGTAGAAAAAGTAGTCGAGCCAGTGGTAGAAACAGTCGCTCCTGCCACAGCAGCTACTACACAAAGAGTAATCGAAGAAATCATCGAAGTTCCTGTTACAATCTACGAAGAAGTTCAACAAGAAGAGACAATTATGGTCGAAGAGGAAGTTGAAGTCGAAGAGGAAGTTGAAGTTCCTGCTGAGCACAATCCAAACGATGACAATGTTCCTATGGTTAATCGCAAATACGCTGCTAAAATTCTAATCGCAGAAGATAATGAAATTAACCAAAAACTTATGAAGCACACATTAAACAGCTTCGAAATGGATTTAACGATCGTAGAAAACGGCTTGCTAGCACTAGAAGCTAGAAAATCAGGCGAAGAGTATGATTTGATTTTTATGGATATTTCAATGCCTGTAATGGACGGTATCGAAGCAACAAAACAAATCAAACAATACGAAGCAGATAACAATCTACGCCATATCCCAATCGTAGCCGTTACAGCTAACGCGCTAAAAGGCGATAGAGAGAAATTTATGGCAGCTGGTTTAGATGAGTATTGTACAAAACCGATCAAAAAAGATATTTTGGCCAATATGCTTAATGAGTTTATCGGTGACAAACGCTCTGACGCGGCTCCTGCTGGCGGCACAGTCAAACAAATAGTCAAAAAACTTGTAAAACGCCAAGTTCCAAAAACTATTCTAAAAACCGTGAAAGTGCCTAAAACGATAATGAAACAAGTTCCTAAGAAAACTATCGTTAATGAGCCAGTAGCACAAGCTGTCAAAGCAAAAGATGTCTTGATTTGTAAAGCAAATGTCATGGAAAGCAAAATTTTCGCAAGCATTTTGAAACACCAATACAAAGATGTTGATATGGCCGCAAATTTTGAGCAACTAATTTCTATGGCAACTAACGATAGCTACAAATTGGTATTGATAGATAAAAAACTAGCTGGTATCGATTTCGCTGCCCTAGAAAATCTACACCAAAAAGCGCCAAATACAAATCTAGTATTGTTCTCTAACGACAACGACGAGAACCCTGCATTTAGCGAAGTTGTTACTTACAATATCACTAAATCTGGCCTAGAAAAACTTGCGCAAAAATATATATAAGGGATAGTTGATGAAAGAATTAAAAGTTTTGATGATTGATGATGACCTTATAAATTTGAAACTATTAGAAGTTATGATAAAAAAATATGGTAAATTTACCACAATCCTCCAAGCCAAAAATGGCTTGGACGGATTGGCTGTATTAGAGGCAGAGCCAGTGGATTTAGTCCTACTTGACATTGTTATGCCTGTAATGAACGGCTTAGAATTTTTAGATAACTTGCATTCTAGGGAGCATATCGCACATATTCCTGTAATAGTTTTGACCACAGATGAAACTGCAAAAAGAGAGGCTTTAAATAAAGGTGCGTATGACTTTATGACTAAGCCAATCGATTATTCAGATTTACAACGCAAGCTAGATGATGTTATGAACATAATCGGTGATTAATTTCACCGATTTTGTCCTTGTAGCTCAGCTGGATAGAGCGCAAAATTCCTAATTTTGAGGCCGTGAGTTCGAATCTCGCCAGGGACACCACCTATTGAATTTCAAATAAAATTTATTAAAATTTAACCCCTTTATAAAGCACAAAACGCTATAATCGCGCCAAAATTTTAAGGCAAAATTTTAAGGATAATAGTGAAAATCGCACTTTTTGGCGGGAGTTTCGATCCGCCTCATGCCGGACACGACGCGATAGTAAAAGAGGCTCTAAGCACAAATTTAGCCGATTTGCTAGTGATTATGCCGACTTTTATAAATCCGTTTAAGTCCGAATTCACAGCCCCTCCGAGCCTACGCCTAAAATGGTGTCAAAGCCTTTGGAGAGAGTGCAAAAAAGTCCTTATTAGCGATTACGAAATCTCGCAAAACCGCAAGGTTGCGACCATTGAAAGCGTGAAATTTTTAAAGCAAAAATTTAACCCTAGCCAAATTTACCTCATCATCGGCGCAGATAATCTCGCCGAACTTGAAAAATGGCAAAATTTCAAGCAGTTGCGAGATTTGGTTTGCTTCGTGATCGCCACTAGAGAGGGCGCTAGTATCCCCACAAAATGGGCAAATTTGCCAAAAATTGATATTAATGTTAAAATCTCATCTTCATCTTTTCGCGAAAATTTAACTGGCGAAATTCCAGCGCAAATCAAAGATGAAGTCATAAATTTTTATAAAGGAAAAAAATGCAAGAAGCAAGACAAAGAGCCGAAAAAATCGCACATCTCCTAAGCGAAAAAAAGGCCGAAAATCCCCAAATCATCGACATGAGCGAGAAAGAATACATAGCTAAATTTGTAGTCATCGCCACGACCTTTACCGGTCGTCACGCATACTCGCTGATTGAAGAGATGAAAACCACTCTCAAACCAGCTGGCGAGGAATTTTTGGCGATTGAAGAAGGCGATGATTGGAGTGTGGTTGATTTGGGCGATATAATCGTGCATCTTATGAGCGATACATACCGCGCCAAATACGATATCGAGGACTTTTTAGCAAAACTTAAAAAAGAAGAGTTCTAATGGAGCGTCAAACTTGGAGTAACAAACTCACCTATATCCTAACTGTCGCAGGGGCAACAATCGGCTTTGGCTGCACCTGGCGTTTCCCGTATTTAGTCGGCGAAAACGGCGGTGGGGCGTATGTTTTTGTATTTTGCGTAGCGATGATTGCGCTTGGAATTCCAATGATTTTGGTCGAAAATGTCATCGGACGCAGGGCGCTAAAAAATTCAGTTGATGCCTTTGGTGTGCCAAAACTTAATGGCGAGAAAATCTCGCAAAAATGGAAAATCGTAGGCATTATGGGGCTAATTGGCGCGTTTGGAATTTTGGCTTATTATATGGTGCTTGGCGGCTGGGTTCTGACATACATTATCAACATAATCAATGGAAATTTCAATCTCTCCGCCCCGATAACAGACCCAAAATTTACGGAAAATTTCTACAACGCAAATATCGAAAACAACCCACTTTGGATTGGAATTTACACATTTATTTTTGTGGCAATTAACTGGTATATCCTAAAAAAGGGCATAATCGACGGTATCGAAAAATTTGTCAAATTTTTAATGCCTGCACTTTTTTTGTGTTTTATGGCAGTCATTGTTACGAATTTGACCCTGCCTAGCGCGACAGCGGGCGTGGGATTTTACCTTAGCATTGATTTTGCCAAAATCACGCCAAAGCTTCTAATCGATGTGCTAGGGCAGGTATTTTTCGCCCTATCTTTGGGATTTGGCGTTATGATTACCCTTTCTAGCTTTTTAGACAAGGAAGAAAATTTAATCCAAACCGCCACACTCACAGCCGTGATAAACACGATAATTGCGGTGCTTGCGGGATTTATGATTTTCCCTGCGCTCTTTTCTGTGGGCTTAGAGCCTACAAAAGGCACGAGGCTAGTGTTCGAATCCCTACCTATCGCGTTTTCGTATATGCCATTTGGCAATCTAATCGGCGTCGTGTTTTTATCAATACTGCTCATCGCAGCGCTTACCACATCGCTTACGATTTATCAGGTTTTGATAAATTATGTCGAGGAAAAATTCAACCTCACCACCATAAAATCCACAAATATCGTGCTTTTAGCCATTTTTGTGCTAGGAAATATCCCTTGCATACTTTCAAGCAATATCTTGGGCGATGTGCAAATTCTCTCTCGCTCAATATTTGACGCGTTTGACTTTGTAAGTGCAAATATTTTCTTTGTCTTGACAGCCTTGATGTGTAGCCTTTATGTGGGCTGGGTGCTAGGCGATGACGCCGTGCATGAGCTCACGAACGGTGGCAAACAAGGCGCAGGTTTAGCCAAAATTTGGCTAGTATATGTGCGATTTGTGCTACCACTAATCATAGCGGTCGTCTTTGTGTATGGAATTTTTGGGTAAAATTTATGATTTTATTTTTTCTTACAATGTTTCCGATTTCGCTAATGCCGGGCATTAATATGATTTATGCGCTAAATTTAGGCATGTCGCATGGATACGCACACTCGCTTCCTGCGCTCATAGCCCAAACTATCGGCATTGCGCTCGTTTCACTTGCTTGCATTTTAGGCATTGCTGGGCTTTTGATAACGCACCCAAGCGCACTTTTTGCAATCAAGGTTTTGGGTGGAATTTACATTTTATACCTTGGAATTTCGCTTTTTAGAAGCAACGGCAAATTCGAAGAAAAAGAGCAAAAAATAGAGAAAAATTTATTCGCACAAGGCTTTGTTATCGCTACGACAAATCCCAAAGCATGGATATTTTTCGCCGCGATTTATCCTAAATTTATCGATGCTAACCAAATTTTGGGTTATTATAATTTCGGCTTAATCGGCGTAATGTGTCTAAGCGAAATTATCGCGCTTAGCGTGTATTCACTCGGTGGAACGATTTTGAAAAATTTGCTTAAAACGCATTTGCGATATTTAGAGATTTTTTGCGCGATTTTAATGTGCATAATCGGAATTTTGATGATTTTTAGATGATTTAAGGAGGGAAAATGGCAGAGAGGTATGAAGGCTACAATTTTAGGCTAAAAGATTCACTTTTAGGTGTGCAGTTTCTGTTCGTGGCATTTGGCGCGCTAGTTCTTGTGCCGATTTTGACAGGACTTGATACTAATGTTGCACTTTTTACTGCTGGAATTGGAACTTTGGTTTTTCAAATTTGCACCAGAAAACAGGTTGTGCCGATATTTTTGGCTAGTTCGTTTGCGTTTATCACACCGATAACTTTCAGCGTATCGCAATGGGGCGTAAGTGCGACAATGGGTGGCTTAATGGCGGCAGGTTTGCTCTATGTCGCACTTAGCTTTGTGGTTAGATACAAAGGCGACGGCTTCATACACAAGCTCTTACCCCCAGTCGTCGTGGGTCCTGTAATCATCGCAATCGGCCTAATCCTAAGCCCGACAGCCGTGAATATGGCTATGGCAAAGGATATCGACGCGATCCCGCAAACCACCGCGCTTATCATCGCTTTTATCTCGCTAATCGCCACGATAATCGCCATAATGTTTGGCAAGGGTATCATCAGGCTGATACCAATTTTATCTGGTATTTTCGTGGGATACATCGCCTCGCTATGCTTTGGGATTGTGGATTTCTCGCCAATTAGCAATGCAAAGTGGTTTTCCGTGCCAAATTTCAGCGCACCAAGCTTTAATCTAAACGCGATTTTATACATGCTTCCAATCGCCATAGCCCCTACAATCGAGCATATCGGCGATATTTTGACGATTAGTAATGTCACAAAGGAAAATTTCTTAAAAAACCCAGGACTTAAAAGCACGCTTTTGGGCGATGGCTTGGCGACCACGGCGGCTGCGTGTTTTGGTGGTCCGCCAAATACCACTTATAGCGAAGTTACGGGCGCTGTGCGCTTAACCAAAGCCTTCAACCCAGCCATTATGACATGGACAGCCATAACTGCGATTTTGCTTGCATTTGTGGGCAAACTAGGCGCATTTATCGCCACAATCCCGGTGCCTGTCATCGGCGGAATTATGATTTTGCTCTTTGGAATCATCGCTTCTGTGGGCATGGAATCTATGATAAAAGCCAAAGTAGATTTAGCAAATCCTCGCAATATGGTGATTATCTCACTTATTTTAGTCGTTTCAATCGGCGGGTTGGTGCTGGATTTTGGTTTTGCTAAATTTAGCGGAATTGGCCTTGGAGCGATTGTGGGCGTGGTTTTAAATCTAGTCCTACCAAAGGTCGATAAAATCGAAGAAATGGATTTTGAACAATTAAAAGACGACGATGAATAATCTCTAAATTTAAAGATAAATTTGAAAAATTTATCTTTAAATTCTTCAAATTCAAATAAAACAAATTTTATAATAAATTATAAATATGTAACATTTTAAGCAAATTTATTGATTTAAATCAACAAATTTTTACTAAATCGTGCTAAAATATCAACTTAACAAATTTTAAATGAAAGGAGTGCTTTGATTACTAACAAATCATCACAGAAAAAGCCTTTTTCTGTAGCCGGCCTCATTCTTTCAGCCTTGATAGGCTTAGTGTTTGGCTTCGGTGTTTTTACATTTGTCTATGCAGACGGCCTAGTGCATCTTAGCAAAGATCCAATCGCCTGTAAAAAATGCCATGTCATGAACCAAGTCTATGAGAGCTGGGAAAAAGGTGGTCACCAGCATGTCGCTACTTGTGGTGATTGCCACTTGCCACACGACTTTGTCGGCAAATGGCTAATGAAAGCAGAAAGCGGTCTTCACCATGGCTATGCTTTTACTTTCAAGGACAACCCGGTAGCTTTTTCAGCTAGCCCTAAGAGCAAAGCAATCGTGCAACAAAACTGCATCGAGTGCCATAAAGAGTATGCTGAACCAGCGATTCACGCTAAACAGGCAGGTGGCTCAGATGTCCAAAACGAAGCCCTTAGTTGCGTATCTTGTCATAGACAAGCCGGACACGCCCATAATTATTAAAATTTAAATTAGGAGTACCATAATGAAAAAACTTTTTGCTACCGTTTTTGTCATCGCGGCACTTGCAGGTGCTGGCGTCCTTGCGCTTTTCGCTGACATTAACAGTAAAAAAAATGAGGATAGAGAATATCCACTAATGCTTACTAAGAACGACGATACTGTTCCAAATATCAAAGAGTGGGGTAAAAATTTCCCAAGCCATCTTGATATGACTTTGAAAATGAAAGACATAAATTTTGAGACCGATTGGGCTGGTTCATTACCATACTCAAAACTTCGCCGCTTCCCAGCTGCTAGCGTATTTTGGAAGGGCTATGCGTTTGCGGTAGATTATAATCGCCCTAGACTTCACTACTATTCACAAATAGATCAAATGGAGACCAAACGCAATAACAAAGAGTATCTAAATTCTCACGGATTGCCTAAATTTAATGGCCAACCAGGATATTGTATGAACTGCCATAGTGGTCATATTATGGCTATGATGAGCGACCCAGATTACAAAGAATTACACGATCCGGCTACTCGCCCAGAGTCATTTAACCAACCAATGGGTTATTTCGACAACGACAAAGAAAATGGCGTATTCAAAAAAGAAGCATGGACAAAAATGAACTCTATCCCATACTTCGATGTTGTTAAAATGATTACTAAAAAACACGGCGAAGATCCTCACGGCGGCGCTCAACTAGGTTCAGCCTGTGCAGATTGCCACCACCCAGATGATATGAGCTTACGCGTAACTCGCCCAGGATTTGTAAATGCAATGGTTGAGCGCGGTTATGAAGCAGATCCTAAATCAGGTATCAAAGGCACAAGAGTCGAGATGAGAAACTATGTTTGTATGCAATGCCATGTCGAATACTATCCAGGCATGAACTCTACACTAGTTTTCCCATGGGCTAAATGGAAAAAAGACGAGCCTTTCAAAATCGAGAATTTCGATGAATACTACGATGAGAAAGCTGCAAATGGTCAGTTCAAATTCGACTACAAACACAAACTAACTGACGCTCCAATCGTAAAAATGCAACACCCAGAAGCAGAGCTATACTCTACAAGTATCCACGCTAGAAGCGGTGTAACATGCGTAGATTGCCACATGCCATACAAACGCGAAGGTGCTAAGAAAATCACAAATCACACTATCCAAACACCTTATGCTGACATCACTGGTGCTTGCAAAACTTGCCACATGCAAAGCGAGCAAGAGCTAAAAGATAGAATTTCATTTATCCAAAATCGCTATGCGTTCGAGCTTAGAAAATGCGAAAACAACCTAATGGCATTTATCCAAGATGTCGTTACAGCACGCGAAGAGCTAGCTAAACACGAGCAATTCTCAGGTCTAGATGCTGACGCCCAAAAAGCAGCTATCAGCGAGGCACTAAAAGATGTTCTAGCTTACCACAGAAAAGCTCACATCCGCTGGGACTTCGGATTTAGCGAGAACAGCTACGGATTCCACGCTCCACAAGAAGCAAGCAGAATCGTAGGTCAATGCCAAACTATCGCAAGAGAGGGTCAAGCAGCACTTGTTAATGCCCTAGCTCCATACGGTATCACAATCGCTCTACGCCAAAACGCAGACGAGATCCCTGAGCCAGAAGTTATCACATCTCACAACTACCCAACAGCGATTGATCCTTCTGATAGACTCAAAAAACTTGACGAGGATATCAAAAATATGAATTTCAAATAATCTTTAATTGATTGAAATTCAGCTGCCCCGAGCAATCGGGGCATTTTTTTTGTCCTAAAATTTTAAAATTTAACCTTCACAAAAGCACTATTTAACGCTAAATTTTGTATAATCGCCAAATTTTATTTTTGAAGGACGCTTATGAACGCAAAGGCATATTTTGGCGCATTTGGAGGGCAGTTTGTCCCAGAAACTGCGATGTTTGCGCTAGAAGAGTTAGAGGAAGCTTACAATAAAATTTCAAAAACCAAAGAATTTCAAGACGAGCTAGCAGATTTGCTGAAAAACTACGCCGGTCGCCCTAGCCCGCTTTACCACGCTACGCGCCTTAGCGAGCATTACGGGCATGAGATTTATCTCAAACGCGAGGATCTAAACCACACTGGCGCACACAAAATCAACAACGCCCTAGCCCAAGCATTGCTCGCCAAAAAAATGGGCAAAAAAAAGGTCATAGCAGAAACCGGCGCAGGTCAGCACGGCGTGGCGACTGCGACAGCTGCGGCACTTTTGGGCTTGGAGTGCGATGTGTATATGGGCGAAACAGATGCCGCTAGACAGCAGTTAAACGCATTTCGCATGAAGCTACTTGGCGCAAATTTAGTCACCATTTCAGACGGCTTAAAAACATTAAAAGAGGCCACCACAGCGGCAATTCAAGCATGGGTAAATGAGATTGAAAGCGTATTTTATGTCATAGGCTCAGCCGTAGGTCCGCACCCATACCCTGCTATGGTGCGCGATTTCCAGCGCATTATCGGCGACGAAGCCAAAGCACAAGCCACAGAACTTGGCATAAAGCCTGATTTTATCATCGCCTGCGTGGGTGGCGGAAGCAACGCGATTGGAATTTTCACTGCGTTTTTAGACGATGAGAGCGTAAATTTAATCGGTGTCGAAGCCGCAGGACTTGGCGTGGATACCCCTTATCACGCTGCTACTATCACAAAGGGCAAACCCGGCATAATCCACGGCATGAAAACTATCGTTTTACAAAACAAATACGGCATGATTGACCCGGTCCATAGCATTTCAGCAGGTCTTGATTATCCAGGTGTGGGCCCACAGCACGCGCATTTGCACGATATCGCTCGCGCCAAATACGCCGCCGTCACAGACGATGAGTGCATAAACGCGCTTAAACTTTGCTCGCGTTTAGAGGGCATTATCCCTGCGATTGAGAGCTCGCACGCCCTGGCCTATCTCGAAAAACTCTGCCCAAATTTGAAAGAGAAAAAAACCATAATCGTAAATGTCAGCGGACGCGGTGATAAGGATATGAACACCGTAATGAATTATCAAAAAGGAACAATCTATGGATAAAATAGCAAGCGCATTTAAGGGCAAAAAGCCAAATATCGGCTACATCGTCGCAGGATACCCAAGCGTGGCGCACACGAAGGAATTTTTATCAAATTTAGACGCTGGCGCGCTTGATTTGCTAGAAATCGGCATACCATACTCAGACCCAATCGCCGATGGCAAAGATATTTTTAACGCTAGTTTTAGCGCCGTGCAAAATGGCGTTACCACAGACACGGTGTTTGAAATTTTGGGCGAAGTAAAGACGCAAAAACCGCTAGTTTTTTTGGTGTATTACAACCTGATTTTCGCTTACGGCGTGGAAAAATTCATCGAAAAATCCGCGCAGTGCGGGATTAGCGGATTTATAATCCCTGATTTGCCATTTGAGGAAAACGAGGAAGTATTCGCTCTGTGCCAAAAATTTAACCTAGCCCTAATCCCGCTAATTAGCGTTACTAGCGAGCATAGAGCCACGCGCCTTTTAAGCAGGGCGAGTGGATTTATCTACGGCGTGGGCGCAATCGGCGTAACTGGCACGAAGCAAACTCCGCTAGATAGGCTAAAAAACATGGTCGCCGACCTGCATAAAATGAGCGATTTGCCAGTGGCTATTGGCTTTGGAATTCGCACCAAAGAAAATGTTTCAGAAATCAAATCCTTTGCCGACGGCGCGATAATCGGCACTGCGATTGTGAATTTGTGCGCGAAATTTAGCGGAGCCGAGCTACAAAAACAAATCGCAAATTTATTTGAATAAAGAAAGAAAAAAATGAGAAAACTACTTTTAATCTTACTTGCAAATTTCGCCCTCGGGGCAAATTTATTACAATACGAAATTTTCAACAACGACGATAGCGTCGATATCGTGCTATCTTTCGACTCGTCGTATGAGCCAGATATCACGCGCACGATCGACGGGCAGTCTATGAGCCTAGTGCTAAAAAATCTAGGCAGCGAAGAGAAATACAACGAAATGCGCACCAACCAAAAGGTTTTGCGCGGATTTACTATCGCGCCTAAGGGCAACAATGTCGAAATCAACTTCCCCACAGAGGCGAATTTAATCGCAAATGCGATTTCGCAAGACGCGAAATTAAAGCTCTCGATTAATATCAAAAACCCAAATTTCGACCAAAGCCAAATGAGCGTTTCGCCTAGCCAAAGCGAAGCCGAGCAAGAAAAGCCAAGCTCAAATTCTGGCCTTGGCTGGATACTGCCCGGCATTGTCATTTTGCTACTAATTGGCGCAGTAATGGTGCTCGTGCGCAAATTTAAGGGATTTAAAGGGCGCAAAAGCATAGATGATACCTGGGAGCAGTTTAACTCATCTGTGCTAGAACGCCAAAGTAGCGACGAGAGCGAGGATACAAGCGCGCAAGGTGGTGAGCGTAGCTATGAAGCGCGGGCAAATTTCGACGATGAAATCAGCGACGAAGTAGCCCAAAACATATCCTTCACCCAAGAGAGCGAAAAATCGTGGCAAGAACTAGCCCAAAGCGACGAAATAGAGGAAGTCATGGCGGAGGAATACGAACCGCATGGCGATAAATTTAACGATGAAATGCAAGATGAAATAGAAGAAAAATTTGAGGAATTCCCACAAAACAGCGCTTCTCAAAATACTGCGCCGAAAAATACTGCCCCGCAAAGCTCGTTTAGCTCAGAGCTTAAAGAGCGCTTGGAGGCTAAAAGCGATAAAATTTCGGCCTTTGAAAGCGTTTTGCGAAATGAAATCAAAGAGAGCGTGAGCGCAAGCCCTAGCGATATCGGCGTCGAGTTTGTCAAAGAAATCGACGAAAGTAGCACCGCTGTGGTATTGAAATTTAACGGCAAAAAACACCTTGTCGTGCTCAAAAACTCAAATATCATCGAATAATTCTAAATTCTAGGCGAAATTTAGCCAAATTTCGCCTTTTTTATATTTTTTATCAACTCATATTGTAGTTTTTATGCTTTTTCAAATTCTACATAATTTTAGAGTTTGTCACAAATTTGGAGAAGTCATATATTTTGTATCGTAAAAATTATATATTTTTTGCATTTTTTACTACGCACAAATTTTTTCAATAATTTTATTTATTTAATTTTGCTATTTTTTTATATATTGAATATTCAAAAAATAAATTAGCGTAAATCAAAATAATCACATAGATATGTATGAAAAAAACAAAAAAGTAAAATAAAAAAGTAATTGATTCTAGGCTCTTCATTATAAATTCTATATCTGAAACAATAGCTAAAAAAGCAAAATAAAAATTTGGGACAAATATAAGCAAAATCGCAAAAACGCTGACCAAACAATCATCATTATCACTCAATTTGTAAAAAACATAATAGGTTTTGTATATAAAAATACCGCCAAATAGGTAACCTAAAAAAATAATAATATTAATCAGCAAACTATCATCAGATAAAAAATTACGAAAATGCAAACAAGTCGCCAACATAATAATCAAAACTCCAATGAAATATAAAATCCAAGAATTTTTGTTTTTTGCAGTTTTTGACATTATGTAAAATTGCTTTATTTTGATTAAAAGCACAGAAAATAAAGCAAAATAAACCAAACCTAAATTTGTAAAGATTGTATCCGGGTGAGAATCTATACACAAAAGACAAACGCTGACTATAAGTAATTGAATATGTATATATCTCTTATATTTTTTAAATCAGTTTTTATTAAGTGCATTGTTTAAATTCTTTATATTTTTCTATATTATTCTAAATTCTGCTTCTTTTTCACAGCTTCGTAAATCTCATCTACGCTGGTTAAATTCTGCTCGATAAATTTTTGCGCGCTTTGGCGGGTTTTGCGCCCGAAAATCCCGTCTTGCTTGGCTCCGACAGCCTTTTGGATAAAGATGATTTTCTCTTTTTGACTGATATTTGCACTATCGTTTGCGTCGCGGATTATCACGACGCTGTAATTACCCTCGTCCTTTATCGCCACGGGCGCGCTCGCAGTATTTTCAGAGCCAAATTTCGCGCACAGCTGGCTGGCTAAATTTTCAAATTTACCCGCAAGCGCGATTTTTGGGACGCTGTTTTTAGCCGCTAGTGCCCCATACACGCCACCAGCTAGCACAAAAGCAGCCAAAATTTTCGCAAATTTCACAAACGCAGGGCGATTTCGCAGGCTTCTGCGATATTCGCTTGGGATTTCACGCTGTTTTATCAGCGTCCAAACGCTACTTAGCCCCCACAGCACCGCACCGCACACGCTAGCAGCCAGAGCGAAAACACACAACACGCCCAAAATCCCCACTAGCGCGCTTTTACCAAACGCCCCCGCCATAAATCCACACGCCCCAAGTGCGCCTAGCACCCACACTATCGCGCCTAGCACCCCCCACACAACGCGCGAGTGCGTAGGCGAGACCCTATCTAGACAGCTCCTTATCATCGCGCTCATATTTCGCGCCATTTCATCGCCGATGAAGCCCTCGCATGAGCGTTTTACGATATTTGTAGCCTCGTCCTCGCTAGGATTTGGCGCGCTAGCGATTTTTTTCATCGCGCTATCAAGCACGGGCTGGGCAGAGTATTTCTCGAAAAATCCATAAGCCTGACGCGCACTCATACCGCCTTGGGATTGAATTTTGACCAAATTTATGGCATCATCGGCGAATAAATCATCGAAAATTTTAGGCTTTATAAAGATGCTAAGCGGATTGCCAAAGCCCACCAAAACATAATTTTTATCAAAAATTTCAAACCTTAGCTCGACCACCTTGCATTTGCCGATATATTCGGCCTCGCACGCACTTTCGCTAAGCTCTTCCCCGCTTTGGGTAAAGGCGATTTTGCTAGCAATAAATTCTAAATTTTGCGCGCACAAATACGCCAAAAATTCATCATTATAAGCGATTTGGCGCAGTCCGATTCTAGCGCTTGCATTTGCATTTGCACAAACGCTTCTAGTGCGGATAAAAAAGCCATTTCCCGCGCATACTTCGCAATCGCTCCAACCAGCCCCGTCGCAGACTTTGCACTTCAATTTCCCCGTGCCAGCGCATTTTTGGCACTCTTCATAGCCCGCACCACCGCATTTTTGGCAGGTTTGCATGCCCTCGACCAGGTTGGTAGAGCCGTCGCTTTGCTCCTTAATGTATGTAGCTGGGATCTGACCTGCGCCTGCGCAGACAAAGCACGGTTGTTTGCCAGCACCCTCGCATGCTGGGCAATCTTGCGTGCCTGAACCTGCGCATTTTTTGCAGGCAATTTTGCCCTCTTGGGCGCATTTTTCGCAACCCTCATAGACGCTAAATGGGCTAAACGAATAATACCTTTGCTGTGCTTGCGCGCTCGCGATTGCCGAATTTGCGCCCTCTCTTAGCGAACTAAGCAAAATTTCATGTAGTTTTTGGCTGTTTTTGGCCTCGCTCATACACTCGCTTGCATGCGCTTCAAACCCCGCTCTATCCTTGCCAAAATGGATTGAGGCGTTTTCTCCACCGGCTACGACCTCATCGCTAAATTCGCCGTCAAATTCCCATTGAATGGAAATTTTGACCTCGCTAGGGAAAAAGTCCCCCCTAGCATTGCGCAAATCGCTAGCCTTGGCAGAGTTTTTGTCGATTAAATTTCGTAATTTTTGTATCAGTGCTTCGTATATTTCGTCCATTTCATCGCCTCAAATTTAATCCCTAATTATAATCAAATTTTGCTTTATTATTTTTCAAATTTCGCCCACCAAGGCGTAACTAGAATAAAAATTTTGTTTTATAAGCAAATTTAAATTATAATCGCTTTATAAAAAAGGAAAACGGACAAAATGAAAAAACCAACCCCCATAAACGAAGAAATTCGCCTAGAACCAGATCGCTACATCGTATCCAAAACCGATACCAAAGGCTTTATCACCTTTGCCAATACTTATTTTTGCTATATTTGCGGATACAGCGCCGATGAGCTTCTAGGCTCGCCACACTCGATTATACGCCACCCAGACATGCCACGCCTCGCCTTTAAAATGATGTGGGACGAGATAAATCAAGGGCACGATTTTATCGCGCTGGTTAAAAATTTAGCCAAAGACGGGCGGTATTATTGGGTGATGACAGAGTTTCGCCCATACCGCGATCCCCTAAGTGGCGAGATTTACGAGCATACCGCATACCGCAAGGCTCCGCCTCGCTCTGCGATTGAGACAATCGCGCCGATTTACGCCAAGCTTTTGGAGGCTGAAAAAACAGGCGGGATTAAGGCTAGCAAGAAAATTTTGGACGAGCTTTTAGCTAGCAAGGGCAAAACTTACAAAGAGTGGATTTTGGAGCTGACACTACGCAAAGATACATTTACCGATAATTTTTTCCGCACGATGAGAAATATCTTTAACCGCGGCGAAATTTGAAATTTTGCATTATTCATTGTCGTTGTAAGGAACAATAGCGACAAGGCAATCTAAAACGGCGAAGCCGTAACGAAAAATAAAACCAGCTAAATTTTAAAAAGCAACGCTTTTTAAAATTTAGCCACTTCTAAGATTTTACAGGGGTGGGGGTTGGTAAGGG
>JAGBJQ010000097.1 GCA_017934385.1 Campylobacter sp.
AAAACTTCATCATTATTAAAATACGCCTTCGCCTCTCTGGTGCAGGATTCAAAGGCCGCTTCCATATCCTCTTCGCTCCAAACTTCACGGATTCCACGCCCTCCGCCACCGCCGCTTGATTTCAAAATCACCGGATAGCCGATTTTGCGGGCGTATTCTTTGATAGTCTCCATTGATTCGTTGTTTAATTTTTCGGTGCCTGGCACGATAGGAATACCATTTTTGCGCATTAAATAGCGAGCGATGTTTTTATTACCCATTTTGCGGATAACTTCTGGTTTTGGACCGATAAAGATAATCCCAGCGTCCTCGACCTCTTTTGCGAAATCATAATTCTCACTCAAAAATCCATATCCAGGGTGGATAGCGTCCGCACCGCTTGCTTTGGCTATTTCTACGATTTTTTTGGCGTCCAAATACCCAGTAAGTGGCTCTGTGCCGACCTCATAGGCCTCATCAGCAATTTTAACATGCAAGCAGTCTTTGTCAGGCTCGGTGTAAATCGCTATACTTTTTATGTGCAGATCTCTACATGCTCTAATAACCCTAACCGCGATTTCACCGCGATTTGCTATGAGAATTTTGTGTATCATACTAAAACACCTTTTTGTAAAAATAATATTGCGTATGATAGTATAAAAAATGTTATATCAAGTTGAAATTTAGGGGAAAAAGTCAAAATTTTAAAGGATTTTAGTGGTGCCCAGAGCCGGAATCGAACCGGCACGGAGTTGCCTCCGCCAGATTTTGAGTCTGGTGCGTCTACCAATTTCACCACCTGGGCTTGAATTAAAAATCGAGATTATACAAAAATTTGATTAAAATAAAATTAAGCCCCAAAATTTTGGGGCTTAAAGAGTAAGAAAAATTATTTTTTCTTTTTAGCTTTTGAAGCAGCAACAGCCTCTTTAAGTTGTTTGCCAACTTTAAATTTAACTACTTTTGTAGCAGGTGATTTGTAAGTTTTGTTTGTGCCAGGAACTTTGCCTTCACGAGCAGCACGCTCAGCAATGCTAAAAGAACCAAAGCCAATGAAACTAATCTCATCGCCTTTAACTAATAGCTCTTTAATTGTTTCAAGAGCTTTATCTACTACTGCTGTAGTATCTTTTTTGCTTTGTCCTGCTTTTTCAGCAACAATACTGATAAAATCAGCTTTTTTCATAGAGTATCCTTTGTAATAAAGTGTAACGGCGTCCATTTTACAACACTTTGATAAAAATTTCAATAGAATTTTGCGAATTTTTCGCCAAATTTGGCAAAATTTCACGAAATTTGGCAAAATTTTGCCTATTTTTACACTATTTGAAAAATAAATTTTTCATTTTTTCCCAAATTTACACAAATTTAAGCACTAAAATTTTTTATAATCTTAAATTTGATATAATGCGCCCAAAATTTAAATTTAAGGTAAAGAGATGACAAAAATTTTGATGATAGAAGATGATTTGGAGTTAGCTGAAATTTTAAGCGAATACTTAGAACAATACGAAATCGACATTACCGTCGCAGATGACCCATTTATCGGACTTTCGAAGCTTAAATTAGAAAATTTCAACCTCGTGATTTTAGACCTCACTCTTCCTGGTATGGACGGGCTTGAAGTCTGCAAAGAAATCCGCAAAACCTCGAATTTACCGATTATCATTTCTAGTGCGCGCCACGATTTGACCGATAAAATCAATGCTTTTGATTTCGGCGCAGATGATTATCTACCAAAACCATACAACCCCCAAGAGCTCCTAGCCCGCATAAAACGCCATGTCGAGCGCTACAACACAGGCTCGATCAAACAAAGTGGCGAAAAAACCAACAAAGACATCGTGGTAGATGATTTTTCGCACATTATCACCTTCAAAGGGCAGCCTTTATCGCTGACAGTCGCTGAATACGATGTCCTCTCATATCTAGTCAAAAAAGAAGGCGGAGCAATCACACGCGAAGAGCTCATTTACAACAGCTCCTCAATCAGCGAAGAATCCTCGCCAAAAAGCATAGATGTCATCGTCGGTCGTATCAGGGTCAAGCTTGGCGAAACCTCCAAGACACCGCAATATATCCACGCAATCAGGGGCGTGGGATACAAGCTCGTGCAATAAATTTTGAAATTTAAATATGAAATTTAGATCTTCGATTTTTTATACCATTACATTTATTTTCGCGCTTGCGACGATTGGCGTATCGCTCGCACTCATTTGGCTCATCGGATATGATAAACAAAACTACACCAGAGAGCTAAACACAAAATACTCCATAGTCGCGCGCTCGCACCTATACCAGATGAGCAGGCTCATCTCGCAAAATGAATTCCAAAGACAAATCGCAAATTTCGAATTTTCTAGCATTAACGACGAAAATTTTATAAAGCAATTAACCGAAAATGGCGAAATTTTAGATAGTATTTCGGCTGACATCGGCTCGGCTGATATTATAATGTATAACCGCAAGCACTACCTCAAAATCACTCACGCAAACGAGGTTAGAATTTTAAACGACAAAGAATACCAACCATATCGCTACGATATTTTTAGAGCGATTTATGGCGGAATTTTGGCGATTATTTTGCTCGCATACATTTTTATTATACGCAAAATCAAACCACTTCGCAAGCTAAAACGCCAAATCGATAAATTTGCCACAGGCGATCTAAATATCGCAAATGTCGCCACAGGCACAGACGAAATCTCCGAGGTTTCGCGCGCGTTTTACGGCGCAGTTACGCAAATCAACAAACTAAACGAATCGCGCCACCTGTTTTTGCGAAACATCATGCACGAGCTAAAAACGCCCATTACCAAAGGCCGCATAACCGTCGAAATGATCGAAAAAAACAAATACCAAGCGCGCTTGTTATCGGTGTTTGAAAGGCTAGAAGATTTGATTAACGAATTTGCCGCAGTCGAGAGGGCGACTTCTGGGATTCCGCTTGGAGAGCGTGGAATTTACTCAGCCAAAGAAATCATAAACGAAGCCCTAAAAATCGCAATGATAGGCGAAAATTTAGTAACCATAAATGCACCAGAGGATTTGAAATTTAATGTAGATTTGAAGCTGTTTTCAATCGCTGTGAAAAATCTAATCGACAACGCAATCAAATACTCAACCGACCGCCATGTCATCATAAATGTCGGAGCGACCTTCGATTTCATCAGCAATTCGCCAGAGTTAGAGCAGGATTTCGAGCATTACAAAGAGGCATTTTCCAAGGGCTCAAACGCTAAACAAAGCTTCGGTCTTGGGCTATATATCGTCGATAATATCGCCAAATCGCATGGTTTAGTCTTTAAATACCGCAGAGAAAATGAGACAAATATCTTTTATTTTGATAATATGAGTGAAATTTTACTCTAAATTTTAAGGCGATTTGATATATGATTGCAAAATTTTTTAAAAAGTGAGTTTATGCGAAATTTAATATTTTTACTAGCATTTTTCGGTGTTTGTTTGTGTGCAGAGAGCTTCATCACAGATGAAGAATACGGAGCTATGCTCTATCAAAACCCCCGTGGAATCGGCTGCGATAAATGCCATGGCGAGCGTGGCGAGGGACAGCTCATCGCAAAATATGAAGAATTTAACAGATCAAACGAGAGTTATTACGAAAAATCCCTTTTCGCACCCAAAATCAACACCCTTTCACTGCAAGAATTAGCCGACGGAATCGGCGCTAGCAAGGACATTATGCCAAGCTATTTTCTTACAAAAGATGAAATTATCATTATTTACAAATATTTAAAAGCCAAAAATCAAACCCAAAAAAAGGACGAAAATGACAAACAAAACTGAATTTGCAAAGGCTATGAAATTTATCCCAGGTGGCGTTGATTCGCCTGTTCGCGCATTTGGAAGCGTAGGTGGCGAACCATTTATGGTAAAAAAAGGCAAAGGCGCATATATCTACGATGTCGAGGGCAGAAAATACCTTGATTTCGTGCAAAGTTGGGGTCCGCTAATTTTCGGACACGCCGATAAAGATATCCAAAAAGCAGTTTGCAATGCGGCGAAATTTGGACTAAGTTTTGGCGCACCAAGCCCGCTAGAAACGAAACTTGCTAAGCTTGTTTTAGATAAATTTCCATTTTTGGATAAAATTCGCTTCACTAGCAGTGGCACAGAGGCCACAATGAGCGCAATCCGCCTAGCGCGCGCTTACAGCGGAAAAGACGGCATAATAAAATTCGCCGGTTGTTACCACGGACACAGCGACTCGCTTTTGGTCAAGGCGGGTTCAGGGGCAACTACATTTGGGTATTCAAGCAGTGCTGGCGTGCCAGAAGATATCGCCAAAAACACATTTGTCGCTGTTTATAACGATATCCAAAGCGTCAAAGCGATTGTAGGAGCCAATGATATCGGCACCATAATCATCGAACCAATCGCTGGAAATATGGGCTTAGTGCCTGCAAAAGCCGAATTTTTAAGCGAACTTCGCAAAATTTGCGACGAGAAAAAAATCGTGCTAATCATGGACGAGGTAATGAGCGGATTTCGCGCTAGTGCGCGCGGAAGCTACGATGTGTATGGCATAGCTGGCGATATCGTAACCTTTGGCAAGGTAATCGGTGGCGGTATGAGCGTGGCAGCCTTTGCTGGAAGGGCCGAGATTATGGATCTAATCAGCCCTCTTGGCGGTGTTTATCAAGCAGGCACGCTAAGTGGAAACCCAGTGGCAATGGCGGCTGGAATTGCGAGTTTGAGCAAAATTTATGCTAAGAAAAATTTATACAAAGATTTAAATTCACTCGCCAAACGCTTCATAAACGGCCTTAACAAAGCCGCCAAAAAGCACGGTATCGCGCTTCAAACA
>JAGBJQ010000098.1 GCA_017934385.1 Campylobacter sp.
GGCGTTTTGGATAAAGTTGCCTTAACCTATGGTCAAATGAACGAACCACCAGGAGCAAGAAATAGAATTGCTTTGACAGGTCTTACAATGGCTGAGTATTTCCGTGATGAGCTAGGACTAGATGTTTTGATGTTTATCGATAACATTTTTAGATTTTCTCAATCAGGTTCAGAAATGTCAGCACTTCTAGGACGAATTCCAAGTGCCGTTGGTTACCAACCGACTTTGGCTAGCGAAATGGGTAAATTGCAAGAGAGAATTACATCGACTAAAAAAGGCTCAATTACATCAGTTCAAGCTGTTTATGTTCCGGCTGATGACTTAACTGACCCTGCTCCTGCAACGGTTTTTGCTCACCTTGATGCTACAACCGTTCTAAACAGAGCGATTGCAGAAAAAGGAATTTACCCTGCGGTTGATCCACTTGATTCAACTTCAAGAATGCTTGATCCTCAAATCATCGGCGAAGAGCATTACAAGGTAGCTCGTGGCGTGCAACAAGTGCTTCAAAAATACAAAGATTTGCAAGATATTATCGCAATTTTGGGTATGGACGAGCTTAGCGAAGAGGATAAACTTGTGGTCGATAGAGCTAGAAAGGTCGAGCGTTATCTTTCACAACCTTTCTTTGTCGCCGAAGTTTTCACAGGAAGCCCTGGTAAATATATCAGCCTTGAAGAGACTATCGCTGGATTTAAGGGAATTTTAGAGGGTAAATATGATGATTTACCTGAAAATGCTTTCTATATGGTAGGAAATATTGACGAGGTAGTGGCAAAAGCCGAAAAAATGAAGGCATAGGAATCTGCTATGAATAAATTTTTACTATTAGAAATCGTTACGCCAGAGGGTTTGGTATTCTCTGGCGAAGTTGCGTCTGTCCAACTTCCAGGTCAAACCGGCGAACTTGGCGTTTTGCCTGGACATTCTACCTTGCTGACTGGTCTGAAAAACGGCAACGAGGGTGGTATCGTTGAGATTGTAGATAAAGAGGGCAAAAAGCAATTAGTCATAGTAAATGGTGGATTTTTAAAAGTCGATGAGGAAAAAACCACTATTTTGGCAACTCAGGCTGTGGCGATAGGTGGCGATAGCGAAAATGCTGTCGCAAAATCGTTGCAAAGAGCCAAAGAATTGCTAAATTCTATCAGCACAGATACTATGGCTACCTCTGCTATCATGGCCAGAGTTGATGAATTTGCAAGGCAAAAATAAGTATGTTGGATCTTATTTTAAGTTATTTTACAAGAAGCACATTTATTACGATATTTGTGCTTTCTTGGCTTTCGATATATTTTATAGTTACATTTACCATTTTAATTTCGCGCTACGCAGGGCTTAGTGCATGGCAAGTCAAAGAAACAAAGGCGCTAGAATCGCTTTTAATGGGTGGCAAGATTGCACTTTCTGGATCGATTTTTCAAAAAATTACTCCCGAGAGAACGACCAAAGAGGCCCTAAATGTCTATAAAAGCAAGGCTGAGCGCGACGCTACTAGTGGGCTAACTTGGCTTTCTATTATCGCTTCGACATCGCCTTTTATAGGGCTTTTTGGAACGGTTGTTAGTATTTTGGATACATTTTCAAAGCTAGGGGGCGGAAATTCAGGAATCGATACTATCGCACCAGCTATTAGCGAGGCTTTGGTTGCGACAGGTTGTGGAATTTTCGTCGCTATTCCTGCATATACTTTTGCTTTACTTATTAAGCGTAAAGCTTACGAGGTTACAAGCATTATAAACCGCACATCTGATATCTTGCTTCATAAAGCAGGCGTAAAGTAGAGTTGTATGTATAATTTCGATGAAAATCCTGAATTAAATATAACTCCGCTTGTCGATATTATGCTGGTTTTGCTCGCTATTTTAATGGTGGCGCAAACTGCGATTATTTATGATGAGAGAATCGAGCTTCCAAGCGGTTCGAAATCGGCTTCAACGCAAAATACAGCCGAATTTATGCTCGTGCGCGTTGATGTAGATAGTAAAATTTATATCGACACTAGCACTATGAGTTTGGCTGAATTTCCGGATAATTTGCAACTCATCAAAAGCAGTGGCAAATACGCTGTGGATAAGCCAGTTTATATCCAAGCCGATAAAAAAATCATTTATGATAATGTAATGTTTGTTTTAAAGACGCTAAAACAAGCTGGTTTTAATAAGGTTGTGCTTCAAACAAATGGCTAGATATTCAAATTTCACCGGGGTTAGATATGATAATTTCAGATCATTTCTAATCGCTTTGGCTCTATATTTTAGCTTGCTTGCTATTTTTCTTTATCAAATTTCAGAATACAAAAACAAAGCGAAAAAATACACTGATGATTTGGGTGCGATTATGGATATCGCAATCCCAATAGATTTTGACGATTCGCCGATACCAACAGCCCCAAATATCGCCGAAGAGGACAAAGAGGGCGACCAACACGAGCAAGAAGAAAAGCCAGTCGAAGAAGAAACGCTAAAAACTACGACTGAGGTTACTACCCCACCTCCACCGCCTGCGCCAAAACCAGAGCCAGCAAAAGAGGAAGTAAAAAAAGAAGAGCCAAAACCAGAGCCAGAACCAATCCCAGAGAAAAAGCCAGAAGAACCAAAGCCAAAAGAAGAGGCTAAAAAAGAGCCTGAGCCAAATTTGAACGATCTGTTTTCTGATACTACGAAAGATAACAAAAAGCTAAGCGAGAGTGTTTCTAAAAACGACGCTGTGCAAAGTAGCAAAAAATCAGACAAACAAACTCAAACAAAGGCAAAAAAACAGGCGACTTCGCGCAATGCGCTGGTAAAATCAAATGTTGTAACTGGTAAAACTCAACTTACCGGTGAATACGACGCATATCGTGGCAAGATAAACAAAATCCTCCAACGCCTTTGGAGCAAATACGCAACCACCGTCAATGACGATTCTACCGTCGTTGTAACCTTTGGTGGGGACGGCAGGATTAGCGATTATCAGATCAAAAGACTTGGAGCAAATACCGAATTTAACCAAAAACTAAGAGATTTCCTAGGAAATTTGGAAATGCAAAATTTCCCAAAATCGCCTGACGGAAAGCCTTTTATTTATGAGATAAATTTAAACGATGTAGTTAGAAATAAATTTTAATTTACAAATTTTTACTACAATTGCATTTTTTTAAAATTTTGCAAGGAGAGATAATGAAAAATTTAATGTTGATTTTTGCATTTTGTATGGCTGTTTTTGCGGCAGATGCGACGACTACGATTACAAACGAGGGCGTAAGCCTGCCAAGAATTGTCGTTCAAAATGCATCAAATCTTTCAAACGCTGAGTTTAACAACAAATTTTTTAAACTCATGGTAGGGGATTTAAAGGTTGGCGCTACTTTCGATGTTAGCGACGAGTATTTGGTGAGCGATTATAACGGGGACGCTAATTCAAATTTGGGCGAGCTAGGGGCTGCGCTTATTGTAAGATATGCAGTTAGCGACAAAACATCGCCTATGAATTTAAAGGCCAAAGTCATCGAGGCAGGAACTGGCAGAGTAATGTATGAGAAAAGCTTTTCTCTCTCAAACGCCGAGAAATACCCATTTTTGGCTCACATGGCAGTTTCTGAAATCGTAAAAGAGCTAGGATATTCTGATGTGGATTGGATGAAAGAGATGATTTTACTCTCTCGATATACTTCGACAAAAGAGAGCGAGATTATGGTGGCTGATTATACGCTGACATACCAAAAGGTAGTTTTGCGTGGCGGATTAAACATCTTCCCTAAATGGGCAAGTGCGGCACAAAATGAGTTTTACTATACTTACTATGTGAATCAAAATACCCCTGCGATTTATAAATACAACCTTTCAAACGGCTCAAAAAGTAAAATTTTCACAGGTAAAGGTATGACAATCGTAG
Source organism: Campylobacter sp. (assembly GCA_017934385.1). Lineage (GTDB taxonomy): Bacteria > Campylobacterota > Campylobacteria > Campylobacterales > Campylobacteraceae > Campylobacter_B. The sequence continues at coordinate 3,877 of JAGBJQ010000098.1, forward strand.
GCGATGTAAGCTCTGATGGTCGCAAACTTCTAATCACAAACGCACCAAAAGACCAACCAGATATTTATTTATATGATGTAGGCTCAGGTTCTGCTAGGCAGATTACAGATTATCCAGGAATTGATGTAAATGGAAATTTCATCGACGGCGATTCAAGGGTAGCTTTCGTAAGCGATAGACTTGGATATCCAAATATTTTTGCTACTAGCATAAATGGTGGAAATGTAACACAAATGGTCTATCACGGCAAAAATAACAACTCAATTAGCACAAATGGAAACTACATAGTCTATTCTAGTCGCGACGGATCTGGTAGCTTTAATATCTATATGATCTCAACTCAAACCGATATGATTCGCCAGCTAACATCTGGTGGCAAAAATATGTTCCCTAGATTTTCTAGCGACGGCGGTAGTGTTATGTATATCAAACAAGCAGGCGGTGGAAGTTCAGTAGGAATTATCCGTGTAAATGAGAACAAAAGTTTTCAATTTCCATTAAAAATCGGTCAAATTCAATCGGTTGATTGGTAATTTTAAATATTTTTATGCTATAATTTAGTAATTTTTTTTGAAAGGATAAATATGAAACACTTAGTTTTAACTTCAGTTGCAGTTGCTGCTCTACTTTTGAGCGGTTGTTCTAAAAAGAATCCAGAGGTAGATTCAAATTTAAGCGATGCTGACAGATTGGCTGCATTAGCTGCTCAAATTCAAAGCGAAGTTGGCAATGTATATTTTGATTTCGATAGATTTAATATCCGCGCTGATCAACAAGGTACAATCAACAACAACGCAGCTTTATTCAACCAAGCTGGCGCAGAGGCTTTAACTGTTAAAGTTGAAGGTAACTGCGATGAGTGGGGCACAGATGAATACAACTACGCTCTTGGTCTAAAAAGAGCAAAAGCTGCAAAAGATGCATTGGTTGCACAAGGTGTAAATGGCGACAGACTATCAGTTGTTAGCTACGGCGAGAGCAACACAGTATGCAAAAATGGCACAAAAGAGTGCGACGCTCAAAACAGACGCGACGAATTCAAAGTAGGTTTCTAATTTGAGTTTCAAATCAAATTTAGCTGTGGCGCTTCTTGGCGTTACAGCTTTTTTACATGCAGAAGTTTCGGCATTTGACGCTGGCAATATCGGTTCAGATAGCTCTTATGGTCTGACAGAAAACGAGCAATTCCTACGCGACAATCGTAAAAAAGTAAATGATATGCAAAACAACCTAAATAGTGTTAATGAAAACATGGAGGGTTTGCGCACTGTCGTAGAAGGAGCTAATGAAAAAGTTTCAAATTTAGAAAGCAGAGTGGCTGATTTAGAGATTCGCACGACTGGTCGCAGTAATGGCAGTAGCGAGCTAGATCAGATGAAAAAAGATATCGCATGGCTAAAATCTCAAATTTCTGAAATTAATGCAAAACTTGGAAATTCAAGCGTAAAAAAAAACGCTGAAATAAGCAAAAAAACTGGCGCTCAAAGTGCCAAGGGCGCTAGTGCTACTACAAATAAATCAAATTTTAGCGCCAAAGACAATGCTTCAATCGCAAAAGAGGCAGAGGAATTATTTAAGAAAAAAGACTATGCAGGTGCCAAAGAGCGCTACGCTTACCTTGCTAGCAAAAATTATCAACCAGCAAGATCAAATTATATGTTAGGCGAAGTGGCGTATTTTTCGGGCTCTTACGGGGACGCGATTAATTACTACAAAAAGAGCATTTCGCACAATCAAAAACAAGACTACACACCAAGACTTTTATATCACACAGCAATTAGCTTCGATAAAATCGGGGATAGCGCAAGCGGAACTAAATTTTACAACGCTCTAAAATCATCTTATCCTGATTCAAAAGAAGCAAAAGCTTCGCCATCTAGATAGTTTGATTTAAATTTCACTTTTAAATATTTTTATCTTTGAAAATTTTCAAATTTAATTTGTGAATTAAAATTTAGCACTAAATGATGCTTAAATTTATTAAAATTTGTCATTGTTAAAATATAAAATATTTCGTAGCCGATTGTCAAGATGAATTTACAAGAAACACTATGAGATTTTGTAGAATAAAATGCGAAGTAACCCAGTCAAACAATGAAATCGTTTTTATTTTCTAGTAATGGCAAAGTGAAAAAAATAAAATTTGGCTAAAATAATTTAGCCAAATTTTGAAATTTTAATAAAATCCACTCTCTTTGCCGGTTAAATCAATCATCAAATTTTTAACTTGTGTATAATGTTCAAGTATCATTTTGTGTGTTTCTCGTCCGATACCACTGGCTTTATATCCACCAAAAGGCGAACCGGCTGGGATCTGGTTGTATGTATTGATCCATACGCGACCTGTTTCCATTAGCCTTGCCACTCGCAATGCTTTTGTTATATCGCGCGTAAAAACGCCACCTCCAAGACCATATTCGCTGTCATTTACCATTTTGATTAATTCGGTTTCGTCTTTAAATTTAATCACGCAACCCACAGGACCAAAAATTTCTTCTTGTGCCACGCGGCATGAATTTGTGCTAACTTCGAGTAAAGTTGGCTCTATAAAAGCCTCTCCTGCTTTGCTTCGTTTTCCACCGACTAAGACTTTTGCTCCCTCTTTTTTGCCAATTTCTACATATTCTAAAATTTTATCGGCTTGTTTTTTATTGATTTGTGAGCCCATTTGTGTCTTTGGATCTTGTGGATCGCCGATTTTTATAGCTTTAAATTTATCAATCGCAGCTTTGATAAATTTATCATAAATTCTTTCTTGGATAAAAATTCGGCTTCCTGCGCAACAAACTTGTCCTTGATTGAATAAAATTCCAAGTTGAACACCATCAAGTGCTTTGTCAAAATCTGCATCATCAAATATTATATTTGCGCTTTTTCCGCCAAGTTCAAGGGTTGCTGGGATTATCTTCTCAGCTGCTGCTAGTGCGATTGTTCGACCAATCTCAGTTGAACCTGTAAATGCTAGTTTGTCTAAGCCTTTGTGGGTGCGCAAATACTCTCCACTCGTGCTTCCTTTGCCTGTTACGACATTTACGACGCCTTTTGGCAAAATGTCTTTTATGAGCTTCATAAGTTCTAAAACACTTAGACTTGTTTCGGATGATGGCTTAAACACGCTAGTATCACCAGCTGCAATAACTGGGGCTAGTTTCCAAGCGGCCATTAAAAATGGAAAATTCCAAGGCACAATTTGACCAACGACTCCGATTGGTTCGCGCAAGATAATTGACATAAATTTTTCATCTAGCACATTTGCGCTTCCTTCTTCACCCAAAATGACACCTGCAAAATATCTAAAATGCTCAATTGCAAGCGGAATATCCACATTTAGTGTTTCACGGATCGGTTTGCCATTATCTAGTGTCTCAACCATTGCTAGATGTTTTGCATTTTTTTCGATTACATCTGCGATTTGAAGTAAAATTTCGCTTCTTTGTGCAGGAGTTGTGCGACGAAATTTTTCAAAAGCCTTCCTTGCAGCTTTGTAGGCTTTATCAACATCTTTTTGGCTAGCTTCGGCAATGCTTGCCAGTTTTTTGCCTGTTGCAGGATTAAAAGTATCAAGCGTCTTAGCGCCTTCTGCTTCAACAAATTCACCATTGATGAATAACCCATAAACTTTGTCAAGTTTAGTCATATTTTCTCCTTTACAAAAAATAAAAAAATTACTAAATTCTACCCCTGTTTGGTAAATATTTGACAATAAATTTCAAAATTCTGTGGAATTTATACATTAATTATTTTTTATGGTATTTATGCTAAAATCGCAAACTTATTTTAAAATTTAGGAGAAAAACAATGGCACAAAATCGTGTTATCAAAATGTATTATGAGTTAAAAGATGCAAATAGTGGAGAAATTTTAGAGTCAAATTTTAGTGCAAACCCGATTGCCTTCATCACTGGCAAAGAGCAAATTATTCAAAAATTAGAAGATGAAGTTCTAAGTCTGGCTGAGGGAGAGAGCAAAATTGTTAGAATTTCACCAAGCGACGGTGTTGGCGAATACAACGAAAACGCTATTCAAATTTTACCAAAAGAGGAATTCGCAGGTATTGATTTGGTCGTAGGCATGGAGCTTTTCGGTCAGGCAGAAGACGGCGCGACAACCCGCGTAATCGTCAAAGCAATCGGCGAAGAAGATGTTACAATCGACTTTAACCACCCATTTGCAGGCAAAGAGTTAGAATTTAATGTCAAAGTCGTCGAAAACCGCGAGCCAACAGAAGATGAGCTAATGACAGGCGTGCCAGAGGGCGAGCATACTTGCGGTTGTGGCGGGCATGGACATCATCATGGCGAAGACCATGAGTGCTGCGGCGGACACGGACACCACCACCACGGAGATCACGAGTGTTGTGGCGGGCATGGACACCACCACCATGGCGATCACGAGTGCTGCGGCGGACACGGTCATCACCACGAGGACTAAGATATGAAATATGCATTTATTTTCCCGGGTCAAGGCTCACAAAGCGTGGGTATGGGCAGAGAAATTTACGAAAATTTTGCCAGCGCAAAAGAGATTTTGGACACTGCTAGCGCGCATACCAAAATCGATTTTGCAAATTTGCTTTTTGAGGCAAATGACAAGCTTGATATTTCTGAATTTACTCAACCTGCGATTGCGCTAAATTCGATGATGTGCGTTTTGGCGCTAAATGAGCAGATTAAAATTTCGCCTGAGTTTTTGCTAGGACACTCGCTTGGCGAGTTTAGCGCACTTGGCGCTGCTGGTGCGATTGAGGCAAAGGAAATTTTAAGGCTTGTAAATATCCGCGGGAAATTAATGCAAAATGCTTGCGAGGGCAAAAATGCCGGTATGATGGTGGTTTTGGCCCTTAGCGATGAGGTAGTTTGCGCTATTTGCGATGAGGCTAGGGCGCAGGGCAAGCAGGTTTGGGCTGCGAATTTCAACTGCGACGGACAAATCGTCGTGGCTGGCAACCGCGATGATTTGGCGAGTTTGGAAGCCAAATTTAAAGAAGCTGGTGCAAAGCGCGCAATGCTACTTAATATGAGCGTAGCTAGCCACTGCCCAATGCTTCAAAGCGCAAGCGACGAGCTTGTGAGCCATTTAGAGCCTGCGTTAAATGAGAGTTTCGCCCCAGTCGTAGCCAATGCAACAGCTAAAATTTATAGCACAAAAAGTGAAGCCCTAGGGCTTTTAAAAGCGCAATTAATCAGCCCAGTGCTATACAAACACAGCGTGAAAAACTACGAAAATAGCGTGGATTGCTTCGTCGAATTTGGCGCAAGCGTGCTAAAAGGGATAAACAAAAAAATCACCGACAAACCGACTTTTAGCATTTCAAATTTAAGCTCGCTAGAAGAATTTGTAAAATTCGCAAAGGAAAACGCTTGAAAATCGCAATTTTAGGCGCAATGCCAGAGGAAATAGAGCCACTTTTGGCGAATTTAGACGCCAAAAAGATTGATTATGCAAACAACGAATTCTACCTTGCGAAATTCGGCGCGCACGAGCTTGTCATCGCTTACTCAAAAATCGGCAAGGTAAATTCTACCCTTACTGCCACGCTGATGATAGAAAAATTCGGCGCGGGAAAGCTTATTTTCACGGGCGTTGCGGGCGCGCTTAAAGAAGGTTTGAAAATCGGCGAAATTTTATACGCTAGCCGCCTAGTCCAGCATGATTTGGATATCACGGCCTTTGGTCATCCGCACGGATTTGTGCCAGGAAGCCCGATTTTTGTGGATACTGACGCGAATCTTAACGAAATCGCGCAGCGCGCGGCAAGGGAATTGGGGCTAAATTTAAAATCAGGCATTATCGCAAGTGGCGATCAATTCGTATGCGATGAGGCGCGCAAAGCTTGGATTAAATCCGAATTCGACGCGAGCGCGGTCGAAATGGAGGGCGCTAGCGTGGCGCAGGTTTGCCATGCGCTAGGCGTTAGCTTTTGCGTGTTAAGAGCCATTAGCGACGAGGCTGGAAACAAGGCTGAGTTTGATTTCGACGAATTCGTCGTAAAAAGCGCGAAAATCAGCGCGAATTTAGCCCTAAAAATGGTCGAACTTCTTTGATAAATATCTCCAAAAAACTTTTGCGCGTGGTCGGTCAAACCAACGCAAAATACAAAATGTTCGAAGAGGGCGATAAAATTTTGCTCGGGTTAAGTGGCGGCAAAGACAGCATGTCGTTGGCACACATTTTGAAGCATTTCCAAAGTGTAAGCCCGCTAAAATGGGAGTTCGAGGCCGTAACGATAAGCTATGGCATAGGCGAGAATTTAGGCGAAATTTCAGCGCATTTTAACAAGCACGAAATCCCATATCATATCATTGAAACCAAAATTTTCGAATTTGGCAAGGAAAAAATCCGCGCAAACACCACATTTTGCAGTTTTTGCTCGCGCATGCGCAGAGGCTATCTCTACACATACGCACTCGAAAACGGCTTTAACAAAATCGCCATAGCGCACCATTTAGACGACGCTGCGGAGAGTTTTTTTATGAATTTCACCTACAATGGCGCACTTCGCACCCTAGCTCCTAAATACACCGCCCAAAACGGCCTAGTAATAATTCGCCCACTAATCCTAGCCAGAGAGCGCCAGCTAAGCGCCTGCGCAGTGCAAAACGAGCTTCCAGTGATGAACGAAGAAGATAGTTGCCCAGCCAAACAATACGGAGGCAAGGAACCGATCGCCAGAGCCCAAACCAAGGAGCTTTTAGCTCAGTATGAAAAGGCTCACCCGAAATTTTTTATCAGCTTAGAAAGTGCGTTTAACAACATCCACGACGACACATTTTTCACACCGAAATTTTAAGATAATGTATAAAATATTTTTTCAGATAGGATAACTTATAAATTTAAGCTAAATTTCATATAATAGCAAAATTTAATTCTCGCGAAAAAGGTTAGCAAATGGACAAAGAGGCCTACATTTACACGAAATTCAAAAGCAAACTAAACGGCGATGATTGCGCTATCGTGGGCGATTTGGCGTATTGCAAGGACCTTTTTGTCGAGGGCGTGCATTTTAGGCGCGAGTGGCTTAGCATGCACGAAATCGGCGCGAAAGCCATGTTGGTAAATATCTCGGACATGATCGCTAAAAACGCTAAGCCAAAATATGCTCTAATCGGGCTTTCGCTGCCTAGGGACATTACCACCGCCCAGATCGACGAGCTGTGCGCTGGGCTAAACAAAACCGCGCAGAAATGGGGCATTGAGATTATCGGCGGGGATACGATTAGCGACGATAAAATTTACATTAGTGTCACGATGATAGGCAAGTGCAAAAAGCCGATTTTCAGAAATGGCGCGAAGTGTGGGCATTTGATTGCGCACACGGGCAAGCTCGGCTATGTGGGCATTGATTTACAAATTTTGCTAGGTGGGGGCAAAAGAAGCGAAATTTCGCCACATTCTCGCATGCTTCGCCCAGAACTCAGGGCGAAATTTTTCTACAAAGCCGCCAAATACATAAGCGCGTCTATGGATATCAGCGACGGGCTTGGGCAGGATTTGGAGCGGCTGCTGCGCGCTAGCGGCGTGGGTATGAGCTGGCTTGTTAGCCCCAAAGAATATGTGCTAAACTCGGGCGAAGAGTATGAGATTTTATTCGCGTTCGAGCCAAAATTTCTTAGCAAAATTTACGAAATCGCCTCCAAAACCAAAACCCCGATTAGCGTCATCGGCAGGGCAGAGGAACGAAATTTAGACAATACTTGTGAATTCAAGGGCGAAAGGCACCATTTTAGCGAGTAAATTTGCAAATTTTTAGAAAGGTTTTTTGTGAAAAAGTTAGTTATAGTAGCTATTTTAAGCGTATTTGCTTTTGGCGAAGACGGTTGTAAGAATAAATTTGCACAAGAAAAAATCGAAAGGTTAAAGGAGAAGTAATGGATAATTTTACTACTTTGCGTGAAATAAAATGTGAAAACAATATTCTAACACACGATAGTATCCTTTCTGTTGATTTAGAAAAAATGGGCGAAAAAGAGAAATCAAATTTTTTATTTTTTATTGGAGAAATAGTAAAAATAGATATTGTAATAGCGAAGATTTTGTTAATATTCGCAATGCAAATTTAACTTTTAAACGAATTATTAAAACGCAAAATTTGGATAATACTTATGAATACGAAGTTTCAAACAAGGATTGTTTGCGATAAATTTGTAATTTTGACTATTAAGTCTAAAATTCTAAATCGTGTTTTGTAAATTTTAAAAGCTACGCCCAAAATTTGCTTTTAAGTGTCATTGCGAGCCGTGTGAAAGCACGGCGTGGCAATCGCCAAAGCTTAAATTAAAAGTATGGTAAATGGCAGAATTTTGAATTTTTGTTTCTTTTTGATAATTGCGAACCGCTAGAAATTTTTAAGTCTAATCCTTTTTTGCGGGGGCGGCGCTCAGAGTGGCGAGGCCCGCCCGCCCCCGCACC
>JAGBJQ010000099.1 GCA_017934385.1 Campylobacter sp.
AGGGCATCGAGGCCAGTAGCGGCAGGTTTTTTAACGAGATTTTCGAGCGCCACACGAGTGCGCAAAACCTCGCCTACCTCTCAGGCCCCTCATTTGCGAGCGAAGTTACGCGCAAACTGCCTTGCGCCCTCGTGGTAAGCTCGGCAAACCTCGCCCTCGCACAGCAAATCGCAGACCTTTTCCCACCATACATGAAAACCTACGCCAGCACCGATGTCATCGGCGCAGAAATCTGTGGCGCGTATAAAAATGTCATCGCCATAGCCAGTGGGATTTGCGACGGACTGGGGCTCGGCAACAACGCCAGAGCCAGCCTCATCGCGCGTGGAATCGTCGAAATCGCACGATTTGGCAAGTTTTTTGGCGCGCAGGACGACACATTTTTGGGTCTTAGCGGGGTTGGCGATCTGTTTTTGACCGCTTCTAGCGAGCTTTCGCGCAACTACCGCGTGGGGCTAGGCCTAGCTAAAAACAAAAGCTTGGAGCAAATTTTAAGCGAGCTTGGCGAGGTCGCAGAGGGGGTATATACTGCGCGCGCAGTCGAAAAAATCGCCAAAGAGCATGGGATTTACACGCCAATTTCAAGCGAAGTAGGCAAAATTTTAGACGGAAAAAATGTCAAAGAGAGCCTGCAAGATTTGCTGAAAAAACACTAAAATTTAGTGAAATTTTAAATTTCGCTTTTAAGTGTCATTGCGAGCGAGTGAAACGAGCGTGGCAATCTACAAATTTTAAATTCACAGCCACCAAAATGGCAAAATTCTGTGAATTTCAAATTTTACCCATAAGCGTAATTGCAAAAGAATTTTGCGTAAGCAAAATTCAGTAAATAAACGCGTGCATAGCACGCCACAGTATAGGCGTCGGCCTGGTGGGGGTGCGGGAGCGGGTGGCCCTCGCAACTCTGAGCACCGCCCCCCGCATAAAAAGATTAGACTTTAAAATTCCTAGCGGTTTGCAATTATCAAAAATTCAAATTCTACGAAATTCCACGCTAAATTTAGCCAAATTTTACACTTTCCAAATTCTTGTGTTTAAATTTAGTATTTTTACGATTGATAAAAAGTGTGAAAGTTCCCGTTTTATGGTAAAAGCTGGATTTGCATGTAAAACACTTTTATCGATGTCGGGTTCAAAATTATCCTTGCCCGTATCTAAAAATATGTAAATTTTATCTCCCGTAAAACTAACGCTGATTGGGAAATTTAACCGTCTTTTTAAATCCAAAAGTCGCTTCATAAACGCAGGACTTAAAATATACATTGCATTTTGCATATCGTTAGAATATACGCTAAATTTAGCGTTAAATTCGCTATCGTCCATTGTGATTTTTTTGAATTTTTTAGCATTATCGCAAACAGTCTCTTTTGATACCACAAAAGTTGTCGAGTTGATATTTTTATTAAAAGTTGCGTGAAAAAATATACCGTAAATTCCGTGATTTCTTTTTTTATCATATATAGTTAAATCATAAAATTCAAATTTGACATTATCTAAATTGCCTAAAATTTTATCATTGCCACTTCTCGCATATTCTTCAAGTAAATAAATTTTCTTCCAAAATAATTTGCTATTTTCTAAATCAGCAATTTCTACCAAAGCACTACTTTTATAGCTAAAACCAAATTCTGCTACATAAGGCTCTAAAAAATAAATTTTAAATTCTTTTTGATATATTTTTTGTTTTGCTTCCTTTATATGTTTTATAATAATTTTGTATGTTAGAAAGATTGTAATTGGTGTAAAAATGAAAACTGCGATATAAAAAAAATCTCGTTGATATAGTGTAAATGCAATTAAAATTACGAGTATAAATTTTATAAATTTTATCTCATCTGGCTCAGAATCGTCAGAATTTTGCACTATAAATATTAGCATAGGGGAAATTATTATTGTGCAAACACAAGCCATAATACGCTTATCAAGATTGTAATCGTTAAGATGTAAAATTAACCAAATCAATATCGGTAGTATAAAAGTCCCCAAAATAACAAAAGGCTTTAAATTATCAATTTCCTTTAAAGTATTTTTCCTTAAATTTTCTAATTCTTTGATATCCAAATTCTTGCCTTAAATTTAAAATTTCACTAGCTCTTTATCTCTCCCGCGATATAGGGCCACTCTATCCCAGCCAAACGCCCTAGCCTTGCGCGTCAGCTCATCGTATCCAAAGCCCACTTGTGCCACAGCGTGCGCATCGCAGCCAAAGCTAATATCCACACCCACGCTCGCAAACTCAGCCAAAAGCGCGTCGCTTGGATAAATCTCGCCTACCATTTTGCGAAGTCCAGCGGCGTTTAATTCTAGCGTGATACCACTTTTTTTCACAGCCCTCACAGCTTCGCGCGCTAGTATCCTAATATCCTTTTTAGGGGTAAATTTAAAAATTTTAATCAAATCAAAATGCCCCAAAATGTCAAATTTACCACTTTCACACAAAGCGCAAATCAGCGCGAAATACTCAGCGTAAATATCGTCTATATCGCGCTCGCTCCACTGCGCGATAAATTCCTCATTATCAAAGCCCCAATTATCCAAAAAATGCACCGAACCGATTAAGTAATCGCATTTGCGCCTCAAAACACGCTCATCAATAAGCGCGCGATTTCGCATAAAATCCACTTCATAACCGGTTAAAATTTCGATTTTATCCCCAAATTTCGACCTTGCTTCATTTATCATACGCTCATATTCGCTCATCTGCGAAAAGCTCATACGATACTTTTCATCGAAATTCATCGGCGCATGATCAGCAAATCCATAGATATCAAACCCCAGCTCGCACGCTCTTTGCACATACTCGCAAACGCTTCCGCTAGCGTGGTTGCAAAGGGTTGTGTGGTTGTGTAAATCGACCTTCATTTTGCTTCCTTAAAATATTTTTTTGCTAAATTGTAGTAAAATCACGCTTTAAAAAATTTTATAGGATTATTTTTGAAAAAACCAGAACTTCTAAGTCCAGCAGGAAATTTAACTAAACTAAAAATCGCCCTATCCTACGGCGCAGACGCTGTATATGCGAGCACGGGGGCGTTTTCGCTTCGCCAAAGAAGCGCAAAGGAATTTGATAAAACTAGCTTTGAAGAGGGCGTCTGTTTTACCCATAAAATGGGCAAAAAAATCTACGCCACGGTAAATGGATTTCCCACAAATGTCCAAATCGACACTCTCTCGCGCCACCTTGAATACTTGCAAGATTTGCGCGTAGATGGGATTTTGGTCGCGACCCTTGGCGTAGCGCGTTTGGCAAAAAAATTCGCCCCAGATATTCCGCTACATATCTCGACCCAAGCAAATGTCCTAAACTGGCTTGACGCGCAGGTTTGGAGCGAGCTAGGGGCTACGCGCATAGTAGCGGCGCGCGAAATGACGCTAAAAGACGCCGTGCTAATCAAAGAGCATTTGCCAAATTTAGAAATCGAAATTTTCGTGCATGGCTCGATGTGCTTTGCTTACAGCGGGCGTTGCCTAATCAGCGCGGTTCAAAGCGGGCGATTTAGCAACAGAGGCAGTTGCGCGAACGATTGCCGTTTCAAATACGAAATTTACGCTAAAAATAGCGAAGGTAACGCCCTATTTCGCCTGCAAGAGTGCGAAAATGACGGCACTTACATAATGAACGCCAAAGATCTCAAACTAGCTAGCCACGCCGAAAAAATCCTCCAAACAGGCGCGATTGATAGCTTCAAAATCGAGGGTCGCACCAAAAGCGAATATTATGTCGCATGCGCCACGAACGCTTACAGACGCGCGATTGATGACGCAGCCAGCGGTAAATTTGAGCCTGAAATTTATGAAAGCGAGCTAGCGACGCTGAAAAATCGCGGTTTTAGCGACGGATACCTCATCAAACGCCCTTACGAGCGCGACGATACGCAAAATTTAAACACCAGTATCGAGGAAGGCACGCACCAAGTCTGCGCTATTTCAAATGACGGCGAATTTATCAGCGTCAAAGATAAAATCGCGCTAGGCGAAATTTATGAAATTTTCGCGCCGCACGGAGTGCAAATTAAGCCTTGCCAAAACGAATTTGGCGAAATTTTTGAAAACGGGGGCAAAAAATTTATCAAATTTAGCCGTTTGATTGCCAGAAATAACAGAGAATTTAGCGAAATTCACAGCGGGAATTTAAACGAAATCAAACTTCCTGCAAATTTGCCAAAATTTAGCTTTTTAAGAAAGGAAATAAAGTGAAATTTGTATCGATAATAATGGGTTCAAAAAGCGATTATGAAATCGTAAATGAGTGCGCGAAAATCCTAAAAGAATTTGGCGTGGCTTATGAAATGATAATCAGCTCCGCTCACCGCTCACCAAAACGCACCGCCGAATATGTCGCAAACGCCGAGAAAAAGGGCGCACAAGTGTTTATTTGCGCTGCTGGCATGGCAGCTCACCTAGCAGGAGCTGTGGCAGCTAACACAACCAAACCTGTGCTTGGAATACCACTTGGTGGAAGCGCGCTAGGAGGCATGGACGCTCTGTATGCCACAGTGCAAATGCCAGGGGGAATACCTGTGGCGACCCTAGCTATCGGCAAGGCAGGAGCCAAAAACGCTGCGTTTTTAGCCGTGCAAATCCTAGCCCTAAACGATGAGAGCTTGGCTGCAAAACTGCTTGCAAACAGAGCGCAACAGGCAGAAGCATTACAAAAAGATTCACAAAGTATCGAAATAATTTTATAAAGGAAAGCTATGACATTTTCACAAATCATCTTAACACTTCAAAACTACTGGCATGAGCAAGGTTGCTTACTTGTCCAGCCTTATGACATGCCAAGTGGAGCCGGCACATACCACCAAGCCACATTTTTGCGCGCTATCGGAAATAAGCCGTGGAATGTAGCCTATGTAGCACCGAGCCGCCGCCCAACTGACGGGCGTTATGGCGAAAATCCAAATCGCCTTGGCGCATATTATCAATTTCAAGTGATTTTAAAACCAAGCCCAGATAATATCCAAGAGCTGTATTTAAAAAGCTTGGAGCGTTTGGGGCTAAATCTCAAAGAACACGATATTCGCTTCATCGAAGATAACTGGGAGAGCCCAACACTTGGTGCTTGGGGGCTAGGCTGGGAGGTTTGGCTAGATGGCATGGAAGTTACACAATTCACATATTTCCAACAAGTAGGTGGAATCCCTTGCGAGCTAATCAGTGGCGAGATCACTTATGGACTTGAAAGACTTGCCATGTATCTACAAAACAAGGACAATGTCTATGACATAGCGTGGGACGAAAATGTAACTTATGGCGATGTGCATAAAAGAAGCGAATTTGAGTTTTCTAAATACAATTTCGAAGTCGCAGACGCGGGAAGGCTATTTGCGCAGTTTGAAAACGCCTCAGCCGAGTGCAAATCTATCCTAGCGCAAGGACTAGCTCTACCAGCGTATGATTACTGCATGCTAGCAGCGCATACCTTCAATGTCCTTGACGCTCGTGGCGCAATCAGCGTAACCCAAAGACAAGACTATATCCTAAAAATCCGTGATATGGCGAAAAACTGCGCGCTTTGCTACGCAGATCCAGAAAAATACTTGCAAAATTTGGCTAAGGAAAATTCGTGAAACTTGGCGAAATTTATGAAATTCTAAATACTCTAGCACCTTTCGAAGATAGTGAAAGCTGGGATAATAGCGGAATTTTACTAGGTGAGGCAGGAAGCGAGATAGGCGAAGTTTATCTAAGCCTTGATGTTACTAGCGAATTAGTGGAAAAAGCCTGGCCAGGCTCGCTTCTCATCGTTCATCACCCGCTGATTTTTAAGGGATTAAAATCGCTAAATCCGCTAATTTATCCCTCAAATTTGATTTACAAACTAATCCAAAAAAACATCAGTGTCATTGCCATGCACACGAATTTCGACAAACATCTGCTAAATAAATATGTCGCGCGTGAAATTTTGGGCTATGAAATTTATGAAAGCAGAGAATTTTTGGAATTCATGCGCGTGGATATGAGCTTTTATGAGCTTGTAAGCGACATAAAAGCCAAATTTAACATGCCTATAATCAGAGCTGTAAATGCCAAAGCGCATATCAAAACGATCGCGCTTTGCACAGGAAGCGGAAGCGAACTAAATGAAAATTTGGGCGTGGATTGCTTCATCACAGGTGATATCAAATATCATAGTGCGATACAAAATTTAGAAAACAAGGTTAGTTTGATAGATATCAATCACTTTGAAAGTGAGCGCTACTTTGGGGATTGTCTGGCTTTACACTTGCCAAAAGATAAAATAAAAGTTATAATAAACGAACAAAAAAATCCATTTAAATATTACTAAAAGGAAAATCATGAACAAATATCTAACTCAGTTAGTCGAGCTGTGCGAACACGACAAAGAACTAGACAGCTTCAAGCCAAAAATCGAAGCAGCCCAAGCAAGACTAAATTCGAAAGTTAATCAAATCGACAAAGCCAAAAACGAAATCGATGTGCTAAACGGTGAAATCGAGGAGTTAAGTGAGCAAATTTCACTCACAAACGCTCAAATCGCAGAACTAAACGCTAAATCAAAAAGTAGCGCGAAAAAATCAGCCTCGCTAAAAACAGAAAAAGAGATCAAAGCCCTTAGCGTCGAGGTAGATATTACAAAAGAGCAGTTAAGTGCTGCAAACGAGCAAATCGATAGATTAGAAAAACATGTCGAAACCAAAAAAGCCCTAATCGCTGATTTAGAGACGCAAAAAAGCGCATTTGAGACAGAGCTTGAAGAGATTAAAGCAGAGGTTAGCACCCAAATGGGCGAGGTAGAAGAGAGCAGATCAAAAATTTATTCAGTTCGCGAAAAACTAATCAAATCAATGGATCCAAAAACCGTATCCTTCTACGAAAAAATCCGCAAATGGGCTAGTAACACAGCCGTAGTTCCAGTGCGCAAACAAGCCTGCTATGGTTGTTTCATGAGATTAAATGACAGAGTTTATAGCGCAGTTATCAAAAGCGATGATATCGTAACTTGCCCATATTGTGGCAGAATTTTATACAAAGAAGCAGAGTGATTTATACTCTTTTTTCTTTTGTTATTTGGCTTATCGCACTGCCGTTTTTGGCGGTGCTAGCCCTCAAAAAAAAATATCACAAAAGTCTTCCTGCTAGGTTTTTATTATTTAAAAATCCCAAATTTAACCCATGCGATGTGCATTTTCACGCTTGCAGTCTTGGCGAGGTAAATGCGCTTAAAAATTTAATCTCAAATTTTGAAAATATCGCCCTTACCACGACCACAGACACAGGCTTTGCAGCAGCGAAGCAAATCACGCAAAATTCGCGCTTTTTGCCATTTGAAAACCTGCTTCCATTTTGGCTAGAAAAGGCCAAGGTTACCGTGATTTTTGAGGCGGAGCTGTGGCTAAATTTGGTGCGAAGCGCGAAAAAAAACGGCTCTTTTGTCGTGCTTTTAAACGCCCGAATTTCAGATAAAAGCTATAAAAACTATCTACGATTTAAATTTTACTACAATAAAATTTTTGAAAATATTGATTTAGTTTTAGCTCAAAGCGAGCGCGATAAGGCCCGTCTTAGCGAGCTTGGCGCAAAAAACATAATCGTAGCTGAAAATATCAAAAGCGCAAATTCTAGCTCTCCAAGCAAAATTTTGCCAAAATTTCAAAACTGCACCACTATCACGATTGCTAGCACGCACGAGGGCGAGGAAGAGCTGATTTTAGCTGGACTTAAAAATTTCGCGCAAAATAACAAAAATTTCAAATTTATCCTTGCTCCACGCCACCCAGCGCGCTTCGAATACTGCGCCAAAATCGCAAAAATTTGGGCAGATGAGCTAAATTTAAGTTTTGAGAAATTTAGCGAAAACAGAAATTTCAAAAGCGATTTTATTTTGCTTGATACAATCGGCGAATTGATAAATTTCTACGCCATTAGCGATATTGTAATCCTTGGTGGCAGTTTCGTGCCAAATATCGGCGGACACAATCCAATCGAGCCTGCAAGCTTTGGCGCTAAAATCATCAGCGGCAGGTATTTTCACAACCAAAACGCGCTGTATAATCTAGTAAAAAATATCAAAATTTGCGAAGCTAGCGAGCTTGGTGACGCGCTAAAAAACCCGCCCCAAAAGAGCGAAATTTTGCAAATTTGCGATTTAGGGCGCATTATAAAAATCATAAAGGACGAAATCAATGCAAGAAAAAGCCTATAAACTTCTAGCAATCCAAGAAAAAATTTCAAACAACGAAGCCAAGGCGCTAATAGACGCTGGGCTTGTGAGCGCGCACGGCAAAAAACTTAGCGTCGCGCGCGAAATGATGAGCGAAAAAACCATTTTTAGCGTCGCAAAAATGGAAAAACCAAAGCTGATTTACGAGGACGAAAACATCATCGCCGTGGATAAACCTGCGTTTTTGGAGTGCGAAAATTTAGAAAAAATTTATCACTCTACACTTTTAAACCGCCTAGATAAGGGCACAAGTGGCGTGATAATGCTAGCGAAGAACGAAAAATTTCGCCAAAAAGCGATAAATGAATTCAAAGCCATGCGCGTGAAAAAAACATATCTCGCGCTCGTAAATGGCATAGTCAGCGAAGAGATCAAAATCACCGACCCAATCCTCACAATCAAGGGCAAATCCGGCGCGATTTCGAAAATTTCGCCAAACGGCAAAGAGGCGATTACAAATGTTTTTCCGCTCATGGTAAGCGGTAAAAAATCCTTTGTCAAAATCACAATCGAAACTGGTCGCACGCACCAAATCAGGGTGCATTTAGCCAGCCTCGCTCACGGCATAATCGGCGATGAAAAATACGCAAAAAGCAAATCAAAGCGTATGTTTTTGCACTCATACCAAACCGAAATTTTAGGGCTTAAATTTAGCGCCCCATTAAAGGGCGAATTTAACGAATTTGGCTTTGATATACCAAAAAATATGCAATATTAACAGCTATTTAAGTTAAATTTTGGTAATATGATGAGTTTAATAATTTTATAAGGAAACGATAGTGTTTGAGATAATAAGCGAATCATTTAAAAACGCAGTTAATAAGCTAAAAACAATCGATGATGAAAAAGCGCTCAAAAATGCGCTTGACACCCTAAAAAAGGCACTTTTGAAGGCAGATGTTCATCATAAAGTAACCAAAGATTTCATAGCATTAGTAGAAGCCGATATCAAAATCAACGGAATCGGTCAAAAGCAATTTTTAGATTCAATCAAAAACAACCTAACCATGATTTTAACAGCGCCAAAAGGTAGCAATCAGGGCTTTGTTTTTGCTGATACAAACCCTACAATCGTGCTTATGGCAGGTCTTCAAGGTAGTGGTAAATCAACCACGACAGTAAAACTTGCGAATTTCTTAAAACTTAGAAAAAAGAAAGTTTTAATCGCAGCTTGCGACTTGCAACGCCTTGCAGCCGTCGAGCAACTAAAACAACTTTGCGAAGCAAACGAGATTGATCTCTTTGCCCTAGATAACGAAACAAACCCTATCAAAGTCGCAAAAGAGGCTCTTGCAAAGGCAAAAGCTGGATTATATGATGTGCTTTTAGTCGATACTGCTGGTCGTTCGGCAATCGATGAAGCACTGATGGAGCAAATTTCAAATATCAAAAAAGAGATTAATCCGCATGAAATTTTCTATGTCGCTGATGCGATGAGCGGTCAAGACGGCGTGAAAACAGCGGCTAAATTTAACGAAGTGCTTGAAATCAGCGGTGTGATTTTGAGTAAATTTGACGCCGATACAAAAGGCGGAATCGCCCTTGGAATTGCTCATCAGCTAGGAATTCCACTTAGATTTATCGGAACTGGTGAAAAGGTCGCTGATTTAGAGGGTTTCATACCAGATCGTATTACTAGCCGTATCATGGGAGAGGGCGATTTAGCGACATTGGTCGAGAAAACAGCGGCTGTTTTCGACGAAAAAGAGGCAAAAAAATTAAACAAAAAAATCAAAAAAGGCGAATTTAATTTCAACGACTTTATTTCGCAGCTCGAAAGCGTCAAAAAGCTAGGAAATATGAAAAATTTAATCGGTATGATTCCTGGACTTTCTGGCATGGCAAACAAAATCCAAGATATTGATTTGGAAAATTCAAAAGAGATTAGACATATCAAGGCTATGATTGATTCTATGACGCCAAAAGAGCGCGAAAATCCAGATTTATTGAACAATTCTCGCAAACGCAGACTTGCCCAAGGCGCAGGTTTGTCGCAAGTCGAGGTCAATAGATTTTTGAAACAATTCACAAACGCGGCAAAACTTGCTAAAAAATTCTCGTCAAAAGGCGGTATGCAAGGGCTAGCCTCGATCGTGCAAAAACCGAGATAATTCTCGGTTTTAGAGCTTATCAATGCCCAAATTTTGGGTATTTACAAGTTCTAAAACTTTAAAAATTTCAAGGAGAAAAAATGGCAACAGTTGTTAGACTAACAAGATTAGGTAGAAAGAAAAAACCTTTTTATCGTATAGTTGTAACAGATAGCAGAAAAAGACGCGACGGCGGTTTTATCGAGACTATCGGTTATTATAACCCTCTAAAAGACGAAAACAATGTCAAAGTAGATAGCGAAAGACTAGCTTACTGGAAAAGCGTAGGCGCTAAACTAAGCGATAGAGTTGCTCAAATCACAAGCAAATAATCATGGTTGAAAACTTTATAAAAGAATACGCAAAGCTAATCGTAGATTACCCAGACTCGATTTCTACCGAGCTAAAATCTGGCGATAATTTCACTGAAATTATCATCTACGCTGATAAGGCCGATACTGGCAAACTTATCGGCAAAGACGGCAAAATGATTAACGCCATAAAAACGGTCATCATGGGCTATAAGGCCAAGGATCCGAGTAACTACAAAATCACGGTTAAAGCCAAAGATGCCTGAAAACCTGCTCGAAGTCGCTAAGCTCGGCAAAACAGTCGGCCTAAAAGGCGCATTGCGACTTCACGATAAAAGCGATTTCTCAAAACAATTTAAAAAAGGTGCCAAATTTTACTTACAAGATGGCACCGTTTTGGAAATTTCTGCATTTTTACAATCAAATTCCACTGTGAAATTCGTAGGTTTTGAGAGCATTGAACTAGCCCAAAATTTAGTAAATCAAACCCTTTATCAAACTATCGAAAACACCAGAAAAAATTGCCCGCTAAAAAAAGGCGAATTTTTCTATTTTGATATTTTGGGGCTTAGCGTTTGCGAAGATGGCGAAATTTTGGGCGAGGTAAGCGACATAATGGAGAGTGGTAGCGCGTATCTTTTCGAGGTAAAAACAGCGAGTGAGCTTGTAAATTTGGGGCTTGCTAGCACATTTTTTGTGCCATACCTAGATAATTTTGTAGTTCAAATTTCACTTGATGAGCGCAAAATTTTAACCAAAAACGCTAAGGCGATTTTAGAAAATTCATGAAATTTACCTTCGTAAGCCTTTTTCCAAATTTAATCCAGCCATATTTTGGCGACTCGATTTTAAAACGAGCCGTTGATAAGGGCATTATCGAGCTAAATTTTTTAAATCCCAGAGAATTTACCACCAACAAATACAAAAAGGTCGATGATTATATGATAGGCGGAGGTGCAGGCCTTTTAATCGGCACCGAACCCCTAGCTAGGACGCTTGATGAGTTTAAAAAAACTTCCCCAAACGCAAAAATCATCTACCTAACCCCAGTCGGTAAAAAATTTACCCAAAACGACGCAAAACGCCTAGCTGGGCAGAGCGAAATTTGCTTTATTTGTGGCAGATACGAAGGAATCGACGAGCGCATAATCGAAGAGTATGTCAGCGAAGTTTTTTGCATAGGGGACTTTGTCTTAACCGGTGGCGAGCTTGGCGCGCTGTGTATGAGCGACGCTATAAGCCGAAATTTAGCCGGTGTTTTGGGAAATACTGCCTCGCTTGATGAAGAGAGCTTCGAAGATGGGCTTTTAGAGGCGCCCTCTTTCACAAAACCTGATATTTTTAAAAATTTATCTATAATTTCAGAGTTTTTAAAGGGTAATCACGCTAAAATGCACAGTTTAAAAAATCAAATGGCGCTAATGAAAACTAGGTACTTTCGGGTGGATATGTACCGAAAAATCGCCAAAAAATAAAGGACATTTTATGAAAAACAAGTATATTCAAGCATTTGAAGATGCTCAAATTGCAAACAAAGTTGTGCCTGATTTTCGTGCTGGCGATACACTAAAAGTCGCTATCAGAATCAAAGAAGGCGACAAAAGCCGTGTTCAAAATTTCGAGGGCGTATGTATCGCTAGACGCGGCGAAGGCGTAAGCGAGACATTTATCATCCGCAAAATCGGTGCTAACAGCGTTGGCGTAGAGAGAATTTTCCCAATTTACAGCGAAAGTATCGAAAATATCGAAGTATTACGCCGTGGTCGTGTCCGCAGATCAAAACTATTTTATCTACGCAACAGACAAGGCAAAGCTGCTAAAATTAAAGAGCTTAGAAAATAATTTTAGCCCAAAATTCAGCGCGAATTTGCGCGAAATAGGATTTTATCTCGCTAATGAGATAAAATCTATCATTATTTTATTTTCGTTTAAAAACAATGTATAAAATCACGAAATTTAAATTTTACATAGCTTATTTTTTTAATAAATTTTGTAAAATTTCAATAAAATTTTCAAGAGTGATGAATTATGATATATCTAGGCATTGATGTTGGTTCCACGACCGTAAAAACAGTAATTTTAAATGAAAATAATGAAATTTTAGAAAAAACTTACCAAAGACACTTAGCCAAACCAAAAGAGCTAGTTTTACAGCGAATTTTAGAAATTCAAAAAAGATATCCAAACGAAAATTTCAGCCTTTCCATAGCAGGTTCAGCCGGCATGGGTATCGCCAAAAACTGCGAAATTCCCTTTGTACAAGAGGTTTATGCCACTTCGCTAGGAGTTAGGCAGATGTTTCCTAAAACCGATATCGTCATCGAACTAGGTGGTGAGGATGCGAAAATTATTTTTCTCACAGGCGGGGTCGAGGAGCGTATGAACGGCTCGTGCGCGGGCGGAACTGGCGCGTTTATCGATCAGATGACAAATTTGCTAAATTTAGATATCGCAGAACTAGACAGATTAAGCTTCAACGCGAGCAAAATTTACCCTATCGCCTCTCGGTGCGGTGTTTTTGCCAAAAGCGATATTCAGCCTCTTTTAAATCAAGGCGTGCGCAAAGAAGACATAAGTGCGAGCATTTACGCAGCCGTAGTCGAGCAGACAATCGCCGGACTTGCCCAAGGGCGCGAGGTTAAGGGCAATATTTTGTTTCTAGGCGGACCGCTATTTTTCTTAAAAGGTTTGCAAAAACGCTTCAAAGAGGCGCTAAATTTAAACGACGAAAACGCCACCTTCCCTGATATTGGACCGTTTTTCGTGGCGTATGGTTCAGCGATTTATGCCAAAAAAACAGGCACTGCGCTAAATTTAGACAAAACCATAGAACTTTTGCAAAAAAACCCAAACAAAGAGTTATTAGAATCAGAAGAGCCTCTGTTTAACTCACAAGCCGAATTTGACGAATTTATCGCCCGCCACGAAAAAGCGAGCGTCCCCAAAGCCGACATCGCCTCATACTCTGGGAGCGCGTATTTAGGCGTGGATTGTGGCAGCACGACGATTAAGGTCGTTTTAATCGGCGAAAATTACGAGCTTTTATACAAATTTTACTCATCAAACAAGGGCGATCCGATAAATATCTTGCAAGAAAAACTAGCCGAAATTTACGCTCTTTGTAATTCACGCATAAAAATCAAAAGCTCAGGCGTTACAGGATATGGCGAGGAGCTAATCAAAACCGCATTTGGCTTTGATTACGGCATAGTTGAGACTATCGCGCATTACAGCGCGGCGCGCCACTTCAACCCCAAGGTCGATTTCATCATCGATATCGGCGGACAAGATATAAAATGCTTTTCGATAAAAGACGGCAATATCGATTCTATCGTGCTAAATGAGGCGTGCAGTTCAGGGTGCGGTTCGTTTTTGCAAACATTTTCAAATTCACTTGGTTATGAAATCAAAAATTTCGCCAAAATGGGGCTTTTCGCCTCGCATCCAGCCAAGCTCGGTAGCCGTTGCACGGTCTTTATGAACTCATCTGTCAAACAGGCCCAAAAAGACGGCGCGAGCGTGGAAGATATCAGCGCAGGGCTAGCAATTAGCGTGATTAAAAACGCGATTTACAAGGTAATTCGCGTGCGAAATTCCGACGATTTAGGACAAAATATCGTGGTTCAGGGCGGGACATTTTTAAACAATGCCGTGCTAAGAGCCTTTGAAAAAGAGCTTGGCAAAAATGTCATCAGGCTCGATATTAGCGAGCTTATGGGCGCGTATGGGGCTGCGCTTTTTGCGCGAGATAATGCGCCAAAGAGTTCAAATTTAATCACGAGTGAAAAACTAGCAAAATTTACGCACAAAAACGAATTTGATACCTGCAAGCTTTGCACAAACAAATGCCCGCTTACAATCACGCATTTTGAAAATTCGAAATTTATCACTGGAAATAAATGCGAAAGAGGCGCAGGTAAGGCTATCAGAAACGATATTACAAATTTATTCGAGTTTAAAAACGAGCTTTTGAAAAAATACAAAAAACTCCCAAAAGAGGGCGCGCCAAAGGTCGGAATTCCGCTTGTTTTGAATATGTATGAGATGATCCCATTTTGGAGTGCGTTTTTTGAAAATTTAGGTATGAGCGTCGCTCTGTCTCGCAAACCACGCAAAGAGACGCTGTTTTTAGCCAACCAAAGCATACCAAGCGACACAGTCTGCTACCCAGCCAAAAGCGTGCATGGCCATATTTATGACCTGCTAGCGCAAAATGTCGATTTTATATTTTATCCGTGCATGAGCTACAACCTAGACGAAAATATCAGCGAAAACTGCTACAACTGCCCTGTGGTGGCGTATTATCCAGAACTAATCAAAGCAAATGTTAGTGCGCTAGATGAAGTAGTGTTTTCATATCCTCACCTAGATTTAAATTCACCTGATTTTTTTGCCAAAACTATGCGAAAAGAGCTAGCAAATTTAGGGTTTAAATTTAAGCTTGATGTCATCAAAAATGCCGTATTTCAGGGTAAAAAAGAGTTAGAAAACTACAAAAACACTATTCTAATCAAAGGCGAAGAGACACTAAATTTAATCGCCGAACAAAATTTAAGCGCAATCGTGCTTGCTGGCAGACCTTATCATATCGACAAAAGCGTAAATCACGGGATTGATCGCTATTTAAATTCTCTCGGATTTATCGTGCTAAGCGAGGATAGCCTGCCACTAATGCAGGTTCAAACCAAATCACTAAATCAATGGACATACCACGCAAGGCTGTATAGCGCAGCTAGATTTATCTGCAAATACCCTAAAATGCAACTCGTGCAACTCGTAAGCTTTGGGTGCGGGATAGACGCAATTACAGGCGATGAAGTGCGCGACCTACTACGCGCAAATGGCAAAATTTACACTCAGCTTAAAATCGACGAAGTTACAAATCTAGGCGCAGTCAAAATCCGCCTACGCTCGCTAAAAGCGACAATGTTAGAGCGCGAAAAAGCTCAATTTATACAAAAAGGCTAATGATGTTTGCGAAATTTACAAAAGATATGAAAAGCACTCACACGATTTTAATCCCTACGATGATCGATCCGCATTTTCGCTTTATGAAAAGCGTTTTGGCCGATGAGGGGTATAAAAGCGTGCTTTTACGGGACAACCGCGCAAACATCGTCGAGGAGGGCTTGCGAAATGTCCATAACGATATGTGCTACCCTGCCCTGCTCGTAATCGGGCAGTTTATCGACGCGCTAAAAAGTGGCGAATTTGACACGCACAAGGTCGCACTTCTGATAAGCCAAACAGGTGGCGGGTGCAGGGCGAGCAACTATATAAATTTGCTTCGCAAAGCCCTAAATGAGAGCGGTTTTGGCTATGTGCCGGTGATCTCGCTAAATTTTGGCTCGCTAGATGAAAATGGATTTGCGCTAAGCAAAATGGCGCTAATCAAGCTGTTTGTGGCGATTTTTTACGGCGATTTGATGATGAATTTATACAATCAATGCAAACCATACGAAAAAATTCCTAATCAAACGAACGAAATTTATGAAAAAATGGTCGAATTTATCGCAAATTTGACAAATCAAAAGTCTTTTTTCAAACTAAATAAAAATTTTAGCCATATCTTGCAAAATTTCGCCAAAATAGAGCGTTTGGGCGAGCCAAAAATCAGAGTTGGTATCGTGGGCGAAATCTATCTGAAATACTCCCCTATCGGCAACAACGGCCTAAACGCCTACCTCATCAAAGAAAACGCAGAGCCAGTAAATACCGGGCTAATGGATTTCGTGCTGACTTGCATTTATGATGCTGTGTATGATAAAAAGCTCTATGGCAAAGGTGGCGCGGCGTATTGGGGCAGCCTTGGGGTCGCTAAAATTTTAGAATTTTGCCAAAAAAAATTAATTCGCGCTATGAAAAGGCACGGATTTCGTCCGCCAACGCCATTTAAGGAGGTGCGCGCAGCCGCCGAGGGATATATCAGCCACGGCGTGAAAATGGGCGAAGGGTGGCTACTCACAGCCGAAATGGTCGAGTTTATGAAGCAAGGCGTGCAAAATGTCGTCTGCGCCCAGCCATTTGGCTGTCTGCCAAATCACATCATCGCGCGCGGTATGATACGCAAAATCAAGCAAAACTACCCAGACGCCAACATTGCCGCAATCGACTACGACCCGAGCGCAAGTGCGGTAAATCAGGAAAATCGTATAAAATTAATGTTATCAAATGCAAATCGTGATTTTTAAAATTTAGCCAAATTTTGCAGGTTAAATTTAACCTGCAAAATTTAAATTACCTAATTTTTCTTCGTATTTCCCTATGTCTGCTTCTGTATCGTTCGCCGCTATCATTATAACTACGAATTTCTCGTTGGCGATTTTTTACCCTACTGACATTTTCAAAATTTCTCACTCTTTGCACTCTTGGACTGCGCTCTCCGTTATCATTGTATGGGTGAATTCTGCGAGCTTGATGGATCGATTTGTCTTTTATAGTATGATTTTGTGCGTGTGGGTAAATGTGTGGTCTTTGGTTTATATGTCTTGGTGGATTGTGGCGATGATCCCTGATAACAACTGGGCGTCTATCTACCACGACAGGACGCCTATCCACGATAACTGGGCGTCTATCATAAATCACAGGACGACGGCTGTGGATTATCGAACGACGGCGATATACCCTATCGTAGTAATAATCGCTCTCGTAATACCCCCTATAATACGGACTTCCGCTATCATACACCACGCTACCTGAGGCTCTCGTATGAGCACAGCCTGCGAAAAACAGACCGACAATCGCGCCAAGAATTGCGAATTTTAAAATTTTCATTTTGTATCTCCTTTATGAAATCTGAGCGAATTTTACATTTGCGTGATTAAATTTTTTGTTTATGAAATTTAAATTTGAAAGCTAGGGCGAAATTTGATAAATTTTAAAATTTCGCCCCAAATTTGGCTAAATTTAGCCGTTATAACCCAAGCGTCTCATATTTGCGCAAGCGTTTTTGTATCCATAATAGCAAGTTACACGATAAAGATCAATAGCATTAAAAATATTTTTTTCGACGCCTTGACCGCGCTCGAACATCTCAGCTAATTTCATGCAAGCTGGGAAGTTTTGAGTGCCTACGCACGCCATATTATAGGCATTTGCAGCTGAGCCGAAATCGCCTTTGGCATACATTGATTCAGCAAAACTAAAACACAACGGACCATTTCCGCTTCTGCAAGCGTCACTTTGGACAATATTACCCTCGATTTTTACCTGACGGATTCCATCTTGCACCTCATTATAGCTGTATTTTCCAGCCTTTGGCGCACTTACTGCGCTTTTTGGTGCATTGCTGACACAACCTGCTAAAAATAATCCTGCAATCATCACAGCGATTAAATTTTTCATAAGCTATCCTTATCTGCCCAAGATATAGTAAGTGTCTTTGTTTGGCACTTTTTCTAGGGCTATGTTAAATTTATCAGACCATGCCTTTATCATATCTACAACAGCCTCTTTGCGCTCTTTTGTAGCGGCCTCATTTTTGATTTTAAAATACGGATTTGTATTTGACATAGCGATATAAGCATCATAAATTTTAAGCTTATCATTTAGTGTAACGATATGCTCCAACTCTGTGTCTGTGAAATCACATTTTGACAAAATACCGCGAAGTTGCGCTATCACCGCCTCGCTTGAAGTATAACCTAATGCTAGAAGAATTCCCTCTTCACTCATATTAATCCTTTCTAATGAAATTTATTGTTTATTTGCTTGCGAAATTAAAACACCCTCGATTAGCTTTTTTATATCGCCATCAAGTATCGCATCAGTCTGGCTAAACGCCTCGCCTGAGCGGTTGTCCTTGACCTGCTGATACGGGAAAAGCACATAAGAGCGAATCTGATGTCCCCAGCCAATATCGCTTTTTTCGATACTATCGCTTGCTTCCCTTTTTTTCATAAGTTCAAGCTCGTAAAGTCGCGATTTTAGCACCTTCATTGCCGTTTCTTTGTTTTTATGTTGGCTTCTATCGTTTTGGCAATTCACCACAATCCCAGTGGCTAAGTGAGTTATGCGAACAGCGCTTTCTGTTTTGTTGATGTGCTGACCACCTGCCCCGCTAGCGCGAAAAACATCGATTTTAATGTCCTTATCCTCGATATTTATCTCAATATCATCGTTTAGCTCAGGGCTTACCATGACGCTTGAAAAGCTCGTGTGCCTACGCCCAGCACTATCAAATGGGCTTGTTCGCACTAGGCGGTGGATTCCGTTTTCGGCCTTTAAATACCCATAGGCGTTTTCGCCACGCACGATAAAGCTCACATCTTTAATCCCCGCTTCATCGCCCTCTTGGAAATCCAAAACCTCTACCTTAAAGCCCTCTCTCTCGCAAAACCTACTATACATACGATACAGCATGCCCGCCCAGTCGCAACTCTCTGTCCCACCTGCTCCTGGGTGGATAGTGATAATCGCGTTTTTATCATCGTCATCGCCACCGAGCATCATTGCTAACTCTAAATTTGAAATTTCCTCTTCTAGCTCGCCTGCGCCCTCAAAAAGGTCATTTATCGTATCATCATCATTTTCACTAAGAGCCAATTCGTAAATTTCACGCGCATCATCAAGCGCAGAATTTGCCTTTTTAAATTTCGCCAAAACCGAGCTGATTTTGGTCTTTTCGCGTCCGATTTGAGTTGCAAGCTTCACATCGCTCCAAAATTTCTCGTCCGCTTCAATTTTTGAAATTTCTTCTAAGCGCGCGCTAATTTCATCTGGTTTGATAATCGAGCTAATATTATTGATTTTTATGTCAAGGTTTTTCAAAAGTTCGCTATATTCGTAATTATCCAAGTTTTGCCTTTAAATTTTTTGCGAGATTATAACAGCTTAAAGCTTTTAACCCTTTTAACCCAGAGTTAAATTTTAATTTTTTTGAGTTATAATCGCCCTTTAAATTTCAAAATTTGGAAGTAAATATGCAAATTATTCGAACAGTAGAAGAGTTACGAGCATTTCGTGCCAATTCCTGTGGTAATGTGGGATTTGTCCCTACAATGGGTGCTTTACACGCTGGACACATAAGTCTAATCAAACAAGCAAGAAACGAAAACGACATTGTAATAGTCTCAACCTTTGTTAATCCTACGCAGTTTTTACCGGGCGAGGATTACGAAAAATATCCAAAAAACGAAGAAGCAGATATTAAAATTTGCGAAAATTTAGATATCAACGCTATGTTTATCCCGGAAGTTAGCGAAATTTACACCGATAATGAACCAACAATCATAGCGGTGCGCCCGACATCTGAAATTTTGGAGGGCAAGACTCGACCAGGTCATTTCGACGGCGTGTGTATGGTGCTGAATAAATTTTTTAATATTATTCGCCCAAACAATGTCTATATGGGCAAAAAGGACGCTCAACAGCTCTTTATCGTGCAAAATATGATAAAAAGCTTTTTAATGGATATTAATATCGTGCCGTGCGAAATCGTTAGAGAAAGTGACGGACTGGCTCTGAGCTCGCGCAATGCGTATTTGGACGAAGAAGAAAAAATGCTAGCGCTTAAAATTTCGCGCTCCCTCTTAAACGCTAGCAATCTAATCGCCAAAGGCGAGATTAGCACAAGCATTTTAAAGGATAAAATGCTTTCGATTTTAGAGCCATTAGAGGTCGATTATATCGCGTTTGTAAATAGAAATTTCGAAATTTTAGACCAAATCGAGCCTAAAAACACCATTATCCTTGTCGCCGCAAAGGTCGGCAAAACACGCCTAATCGATAATATTTGGTTGTAAAAATGCCAAAACTTTATTTAGTCTCACTTGGGTGCAATAAAAATCTCGTCGATAGCGAGATTATGCTTGGGCGTTTGCAAAATTACGAAATCGTCTCCGAGCCCGAAAACGCCGATGTTATGATAGTAAATACCTGTGGATTTATCGCTTCGGCGAAGCAAGAAAGTATCCGCACGATCCTAGAACTCGCAGAATTTAAGAAAAAAAACGGCGTTTTAGTAGTAACTGGCTGTTTGATGGAACGCTACAAAGACGAGCTTATGCGAGAACTCCC
>JAGBJQ010000100.1 GCA_017934385.1 Campylobacter sp.
CTGCTGCAAAGATTACGACCCGTTTTTTCTCCAAATGTCTTTTGGCTCTGCCGATGATGAAGGTTTCGCAGATTGCTTCCATTTTTATCGCGCTTTGCACGCGCACATCTATGCCGTTGTATTCGAGTGCCTCGCGCATAGCGATTGCGTTGATTACGGTTGCTAGCATGCCCATGTGATCGCCACTTGTGCGTTTGATGATACCGCCAGCTGCCGCGCTTACGCCTCTGATAATGTTTCCGCCACCGATTACGATACCTACCTCAATACCGTTATCGACGAGCTGTTTAATCTCTCTGGCTATAAATTTTAAAATTTCACTATCTATTCCAAAACCATCTTTTCCAGCCAGCGCCTCGCCTGAAAATTTAACGAGCACACGATTAAATTTTGCCATTTTAATGCTCCTTGAAAAAATTTGATTATGTTATCTAAAACTCGTTTAAAAATAGCTTTTTACGCCGTTTTAAATAATGCCAAAAATTTATTCACCCATAGTTTTTTGGGTGTGATTATCTCG
Source organism: Campylobacter sp. (assembly GCA_017934385.1). Taxonomy (GTDB): domain Bacteria; phylum Campylobacterota; class Campylobacteria; order Campylobacterales; family Campylobacteraceae; genus Campylobacter_B. The sequence goes on from JAGBJQ010000100.1 coordinate 521, forward strand.
CTAGGGCTACCATTTATGGCGTGATACACACTTGCCCCGCTTAGCGTGGCGTAATAGCGGATTATCAGGCGTTGCAGGTGCGGTTCGTAGCTGGGGATAAACCAGCCGTTGTTTGAAATCGCCACGACAAATTTTGGATTATCGCTGTAAAGCTCGCCCCTTGTCGCCTCGTAGCAAATCGCGCTTTTTACGGGGATTTCTTTGATTTTATAAAAGCTAAAATTTGGCGCAATGGAAAAATCGCTAGCCCCGCCTAAAAATGTATTATTTATAAAATCTCTAATTGGCGCAGGCAGCGGGACTTCTTCGCCAAAAGGCACCAAAATGTGCTTATCAAATCTTTGCAAATTTCCGTTTTCAAAAACATACGCACTGTTGTAAAATTTGGAGTTTTCATAGGCTTCGCCACCAGCTACGATAGTGATTTGTTGTGATTTTTCTATCAAAATTTGGCTTAGCTCTTTTTCTCTGTTTAGATAGAGTGCAAATGCGCTTTCTGGCAATACTATCGCCTCGTAACCACTTTCTATCGCCTCATCGATTTTGGCTAAATTTTCTCTAATCGCGTCTAAAATTTTCTCCTCGTCCCAGATGTCAAATTGTGAAATTTGTGAATTTTCAAGTTTTATTTTAAATGGCAAAAATTCAGCTTCTTTTTCTTTAAATTCTAGCGCGCAAATCAAGCAAGCGCAAAAAAGCAAAATTTTGGTTTTGTGCCTAAATTTTATCAAAATGCAAATTCCAGCCAAAATCGCGCAAAATGCGAAAATTTCGGCTCTAAAAATTCCGTGTGAAAACAAAAGCTCGAAATTTAGCCAATCAAAGCCAAATGGGTGGATAAATTTCAGCCCCACCAAACAGAGCGCGCGCGCTATCGGCTCATCAAAAATAGCAAAAATACGAAAAATCGCCCCCGCAATCAGGCAAATTCCTAAAATTTCAATTGGGATTAAAAACGAAAGTCCAAAATAAATCAAACTAAAACTAATCCAATAAAACCAAATCGCGCCGATAAAAAACCCAAACCAAAACCAAATTTGCCTTTTGCTTTTTAAAAGCACAAATAGCGCAAAAATCGCGATTAGTGGCGATAAAAATTCAGCCACAAGCGATAAAATTCCACCTAAATTTTGGCTTAAAATTTCAACAAATATAAAATTTGAAACTCCAAACGCAAGAAAAAAGCCGTTATTTATTTTATTTAATGTAAAATACTCTCTTTTTAAATTTTTTACAAAGGAAAACGATGGAACAAGGAAGTCTTTTTGGAACATTATTACCTCTAATTGTCTTTGTTGGGATTTTTTACTTTTTGCTAATCAGACCGCAACAAAAACAAGCAAAAGAGCATAAAGCTATGGTTGATGCGCTCGCTAAGGGCGATAAAATCGTCACAAGTGGCGGACTAAAATGCACAGTCGTAAAAACAAGTGAGGATTTTATCACAGTTAAGCTTAATGATGATGTTATCGTCGAACTAGACAAACTTTATATCGCAAGAAGGTTAGATGCGTAGTAAGATTACATATCGTTTGATTGCCTTTTTAGTAGCGGCAATTTTTAGTTTGATTTTTTCTCTCCCTTCGATTTTGCAGAGCGAAAAGGGCGAAAAGATAAATTTGGGGCTTGATTTACAAGGCGGACTTCACATGCTACTTGAAGTCCAAAGTGACGAGGCGATAACTTCAAAGATAAAATCAATTGCAGCTAGCGTAAATTACGCTGCTAAGCGTGATGATTTGCTAATGGACGGATTAAAATTAGATAATGATTTTTTTGAATTTGAAATTTTAGATCCTGATGAAGCACCTAAATTTGATGCTTTGTTACACTCAGCTGCTAATGGGCTTGAAATCGCCAAAACTGGCGAGAAATACCGCGTAAGCCTAACGCCAGAAGAGATCGCTAGCACCAAAGAATACGCTATTGCTCAGGCTGTGGATACCATACGCAACCGCTTGGATCAATTCGGTCTTGCTGAGCCGACGGTCGCCAAACAGGGCGAGAGCTATATCCTAGTCGAGCTTCCAGGTATTAAGAGTTCAGAAGAAGAACAACGAGCCAAAGATTTAATCGCCAAAGCAGCGCATTTGCAACTCATGGCGCTTGATGAAATTCGCCAAGACAGAGCCTTAACAATGAGCGAAGAAGAGGCCAAAAGCTACGGCGATGTAATTTACCCTGACGCGAAAAATCCAGAGTATAAATACCTAATCAACGAAATTCCAGTTCTTGATGGAGCTATGCTAGTCGATGCTAGGGTGGCTTTCGATCAAAATACAAATCAGCCAATCATAAATTTCACTCTAAATTCACAAGGTGCGCAAATTTTCGGCGATTTTACAGGCGAAAATGTCGGCAGACGCCTTGCGATCGTGCTTGATGGCAAGGTTTATTCAGCTCCACGCATTAACGAGCGAATTGGTGGCGGAAGCGGACAAATCAGTGGCGGATTTAGCGTGCAAGAAGCACATGATGTGGCGATTGCACTGCGCTCTGGTGCGCTTTTGGCGCCTGTTAGCGTAAGCGAATCACGCAGTATCGGACCAAGCCTAGGACAAGATAGCATAGATCAAAGCGTCAGAGCCCTAACTTTCGCGGCGATTGTAATTTTGATTTTTATGGTTTTATACTATGGTATGGCTGGTGTATTTGCAGATATCGCTCTAATAGTAAATATTTTGTTTTTGATTGCCTTTATGGCGCTTTTTGGTGCGACACTGACCCTGCCTGGTATGGCTGGAATTGTGCTGACCGTAGGTATGGCAGTCGATGCCAATGTTATCATAAACGAAAGAATTCGTGAAGTGCTAAAAACGGGAGCTTCCATTAGCCAAAGTATCACCAAAGGCTACGAAAACGCGATGAGCGCGATTGTAGATGCAAATATCACTACGCTGATAACTTCGGCTGCCTTGTATGCGTATGGCACAGGCCCTGTTAAGGGCTTTGCGGTAACTATGAGTATAGGTATTATTGCTTCAATGATTACGGCGATTTTGGGCACACACGGAATGTTTGAGTTGGTAATGGGTAAAATGGAAAAGAGCAAAAATACGAAATTTTGGCTAGGTTACAAAGTCAGAAAGGCGCAAAATGCAGGTATTTGATAGTGATAAAATTTATGATTTTATGAAATTTAGACATATCGCATTTGTCATATCTGCGATTTTAATTATAGGTTCGATTGGATTATTTTTAGTCAAAGGTTTTACCTATGGTATTGATTTTAGTGGCGGAACGCTAATCCAGGTCAAATACGATACAAAAGCCCCGCTTGATGAAATTCGCACTCGTTTTGAAGCGGCAAATTTGGGAAATATAAATGTAACTGAATTTGGAAGTGATGAAGAGGTTACCATTAGATACTCTGGTAGTAGCGATTCTTTGGGCGATAATCCAGCTTTGGCGACAAAGGAAATTTTAAAAGGAAGTGGAAATTTCGAGGTTCGCAAGGTCGATGTCGTAGGACCAAAGGTCGGTAGTGAGCTTCGCACAAAAGGAATTATGGCTGTTTGTGTTTCGTTTGCACTTATTTTAGTCTATATTACTTTTCGTTTTGAATGGAGATTTGCGATTGCTGCTGTGCTTTCGGATCTGCACGATGTCATCATTGCATGTGGTGCGCTGATACTATTTAAAATCGATTTTAACCTTGAAATTTTAGCCGCACTTCTTACGATTATGGGTTATTCGCTAAACGATACTATCGTCGTTTTCGATAGGATTAGAGAGGGTGTGCGCACTAGCAAATCCATTAAGCTAACCGAGGTTATAAACGAATCAATCTCAGCTACGCTTTCAAGGACATTTTTGACATCATTTACGACCTTACTTGTAATTGTGATTTTGTTCGTTTGGGGTGGGGCTATGATACATGGATTTAGCCTTGTTATGTTAGTAGGCGTTGTAGCTGGAACATTTAGTTCGGTTTTCATCGCTGCACCGCTTTTGATTTTATTCGGATTCGATGTGGAAAAATACCGCGCGTTTTTGGCTGATAAACAACGACGCGCCAAAGAAAAAGAAAAAATGCGCGCAATGTATGAAAAAGGCACTGTATAAGGATAGAAAATGAACTGGGGAAGAGTAACATACATATTTTTTGCTTTGATGAGTGCGACTACAATCGCTGGATTTATCTATGAAAGACACGAGCTTTTGCTCTTTATCGCTGCTAGTATTAATGCAGTTTCTACGCTACTTAAAGTCGGTGTGCGCAATATGCTCTCAGCCGAGCTTTTCGCAAGCTCGCTTGTGGCTGATTTGCACCTAATTCCAGCGTTTGTGCTTATGATAGTTCATCCAGGCGATCTTTCGGTTATAACCGCGCTTTGTATCGGCGCGCTGATTGCTGTGATTTTTTCATTAGTGCTAATCACCGTAGAATCAGCCAAATCAAAAGATGAATTTTAGGAGTAATAATGGCTTATAATAGCAAAGAGATAGAGTTAAAATGGCAAAAAATTTGGAACGATGAGGGCGAAGCAGAGCCAAAGGACGATTATAGCTTACCTAAAAAATATATTCTTTCGATGTTTCCATACCCTAGTGGGCGTATTCACATGGGGCATGTGCGAAACTACGCTATCGGCGACGCGCTCTCACGCTACTACCGCTTGCAAGGATACAATGTGCTCCAACCAATAGGCTTTGATAGCTTTGGTATGCCAGCTGAAAATGCAGCAATCAAGCATAAAATTCACCCCAAAAAATGGACTTACGAAAATATTGATTATATGAAAAACGAGCTAGACAGGCTTGGTTTTAGCTTTTCAAAGCGTAGATTGTTAGCTACTTCTGATCCGCTTTATACAAAATGGGAGCAGGAATTTTTCATCAAAATGTATGAAAAGGGGCTGATTTATCGCAAAAGCTCACTACTAAACTGGTGCGAACACGACGGCACCGTGCTTGCAAACGAGCAGGTCGAAGACGGCAAATGTTGGCGCTGTGGCAATGAAGTAGTGCAAAAGCAAATGCAAGGATATTACCTAAAAATCACTGATTATGCTGGGGAACTTCTTGATTGCTTGAAGGATTTGGAGGGAAAATGGCCAAATCAAGTCCTAACCATGCAAGAAAACTGGATTGGACGAAGTGAGGGTTTGAAATTCCGCTTTAAATTTGACGATGAAAGCCGTGAGATGCTAGACGGAATCGACGGATTTGATGTATTTACGACTCGCCCTGATACGATTTATGGTATGAGCTACTCGGCTCTTGCGCCTGAACACGCCGTTATTGCGAAGCTTTTGGAGAAAAATTTACTTCCAAAAGATGTAGAACAAAAGGTCCGCGCGATCCTAAACCAAAGCCCAAGAGAGCGACAAATCGCCGATAAAGACGGAGCGTATCTGGGCGTAAATGTCCTACACCCACTAACTGGCAAAAAAATCCCAGTGTGGATAGCAAATTTTGTCTTGGCAGATTATGGCGATGGCGCGGTTATGGCTGTGCCAGCAGGCGACGAGAGGGACTTTGAGTTTGCGAGTAAATTTGGACTTGAAATTATTAATATTTTCGAAAACGAAACCCTGCCGCATGTCGAAAAAACAGGAATTTACGCAAATTCTGAAATTTTAAATGGCCTAAAATACAAAGAGGCAAATGAGAAAATTTTGCAAATTTTTGAAGAGCGAAATTTAGGCTCTCGCGTGGTAAATTTCAAACTCCGCGACTGGGGCGTTTCACGCCAGCGCTACTGGGGCGCACCGATTCCGATGATTCACTGCGAAAAATGCGGTTTAGTTGGCGAAAAAATCGAAAATTTGCCAGTTGCGTTGCCTGATGATGTGCAAATCACAGGACTTGGCAATCCGCTTGATAAACACCCTACTTGGAAGCACTGCACCTGCCCGAAATGTGGCGGAAAGGCTGTTCGCGAGACCGATACGCTTGATACATTTTTTGAGAGTAGCTGGTATTTCGCGCGCTATGCAAGCGATGAGAAAACTTGGACAAGCAAGGCATTTGACGAGCAGAGCGTGAATTATTGGATGAGCGTAGATCAATACATCGGGGGTATCGAGCATGCGATTTTGCACCTACTTTACGCTAGATTTTTCCAAAAAGCATTGCGCGATCTGGGTTATTTGCGCGATAGCGAGCCGTTTGCTAGACTTTTGACACAAGGCATGGTGCTAAAAGACGGCGCAAAAATGAGCAAATCTAAGGGCAACACCGTCGATCCTGATGATATCATCGCTACTTATGGGGCTGATACTGCGCGACTTTTCATACTTTTTGCAGCACCTCCTGCAAAAGAGTTAGAGTGGAACGATAGCGCAGTAGAGGGCGCTTATAAGTTTTTAAACCGCCTTTACGAGCGTTCGGCTAATGCGTATAAAACAGATAAAATTCCTAGCATTAACCACGCAAATTTAAGCAAAGATGAAAAATATGCGAGATTAAAAGTCTATGAGGCGCTAAAAAAATCGCACGATGTCTATACGGAAAATTTCGCCTTTAATACCCTAATCGCGGCGTGTATGGAGGCTCTAAATGCCCTAAATGCGCAGGATAACGCTGATATTTACACTGAGGGATATTTTATTATCCTAAATTTACTTCAACCAATCGTCCCTCATATCGCAAGCGAGCTAAGCCAGACACTTTTTGGGCGCAAAAATTTCACAAAAATTGAGCTTTTGCCTGAGGTTTTTGTGAGCGATACTATCACGCTCGCAGTTACCGTAAATGGCAAAAAACGCGCCGAAATCGACGCCAATGCGGACGCGAGCGAGGCGGAAATTTTAGCACTTGCCAAAGAAAATGTCGCAAAATGGTTAGAGGATAAAACGCTAATAAAAGAAATTTATGTCAAAAACAAACTTGTAAATTTGGTCGTAAAGTAGGAAAAAATGAGAAATTTGATTAAAAATTTAGCCGTTTTTGCGTTTGTGGTTTTGGTTGTTGGTTGCGGATATCAGCCAGTGTCAAAAATCACTTCACAGATTATGTCAAAAAGCGTGTATGTCGATGTGCTGATGAGCAAAACAGACCCTCAAAACACAGTGGCTATCAAAGACGCTGTCAAAAGCGGTATCGTAGCGCGTCTAGGCTCAAATTTGGCCGACAAATCTAGCGCACAAACCTACATCGTAGCCAGCATAAAAAGGCTAACTTTCACAGCCCTTACCTATGATAGATACGGCTATATCACGAGTTATCGTGCAAATTTGACGCTAAATTTCAAAACAAAGCTTAAAAATGGCGAAATTTTTAGCAAAGACTGCGTAGGAGATCATGATTTTTCGGTCTCACGCTTAGTTAAAAACAAACACGACACAATCTCAGTCATCAGCGACAAAGAGCGCTATGACGCTATCGAAAATGCCTCTACTCAGGCGTTTGATGAGTTTATTTCTGCGCTTGCGATCAAAGGCATACAGCTTGAACGCGCTAAAAATTAGCTCTATTTTTGACTTTTTAAACGCTCGTCCGATTTATTATAAAAAGATCGATTACGAGCGTTTTCCAGCCGCCTTTGAGGCCGTGCGTAGCGCACTCCCGCTAAAAAATATCATCCAAATCATCGGCACCAATGGCAAGGGAAGCACTGGCAGGTTTTTATCTAGGATTATTATGAGTGCAAATGGCGCAAATGGGCGAAATTCGGGCCCTAAATTTAGCGTCGGCCACTACACTAGCCCGCATATTATGAGATTAAACGAGCGCATTTATCGCGACGGACGCGAGATTAGCGATGATGAGTTGCAAGGTGCGCACGAGTTTTTGCAAGCAAATTTACCGGCAAAATTTAGAAATAACCTTTCGTATTTCGAATACCTGACTTTGGCGGCTGCGGTGCATTTTAGGGAGTGCGATTACTGTGTATTCGAGGCTGGTATGGGTGGCGAGTTTGACGCTACGAGCAGTTTTGATACCAAGCTTTCGCTTTTTACCCCTATTGGCACCGATCATATCGGCATGCTGGGCGTTAATTTGGAGGAAATTTCACGCACGAAGCTCAATGCAATGGCGCAAAATGCGATTTTAAGCGATGAGATGAACAGCCTTAGCGTGAAAATCGCGCGTGAAATCGCAGCGCAAAAGGGGGCAAATTTGGCGTTTGCAAGCGATTTTTTAAACGCAGATGAAAAGCGCGAAATCGTCACATATATCAAAACTCACAATCTAGCAAATTTTCAATATTCAAATTTAAAATTAGCCGTGGCTGGGGCGAAATTTTGGGGCTTAAATTTTAAAATTGCTGAAATTTTGCCACTTGATTTGCCTGGGCGCGCCGAAGCAATCGCTCCAAATATCACTATCGATGTGGGGCATAACGAACTAGCCGCCGCAGCACTCGCCAAGGAATTTGCAGGCAAAAAATTTACGCTGATTTATAACGCGTTTGCCGATAAGGATATCAAAAAGGTTCTTAAAACACTTGCGCCGATTATCAAAAATGTCCAAATTTTGCCTTACGATGCCCCAGGTCGCGAGCTTGGCGGGGAGATGATTACGCAGGCTTTGGACGAGCTTGGTATCGCGCACTCTGAATTTATGGGCGAAATCGATGAAAATGAGCTTTATTTGGTGTTTGGTTCGTTTCATTTAGTCGAGGAATTTTTGAAATTTTATAATAACGGGGCGAAATTTGGCAAAAACTAAAATCACAATTAGTGATAATTTCGGCTCGAAAACTATGCAATTTGGTGAGAATTTTCGCTTTCAACTTAAAATTTTAGTTGCATTTATCATTGTGTTTTTGCTCGTTTTGTTTTTCGCGCTTTTTCGCCTAAATAACGACAAAAAAAACCTAAAAACCACCAACGCTACGCTAATGGCGCAGGTCGAAAAGCTAGAAAAACAAAACCAAAATTTGATAATTCAGGCAAATCAAATGCGCGAACAAACCAGCCTTGATATCGCAAACGAAGGCCCTGACGGCGATGAGAGCGACGCACAAATCGCGCAGTATTTCAGCGAAAGACTGGCCCAGCGCAACAAATCAAATTCCAAAACAATCAGCGCAAATGATAACACCTATAAATTGATGTTTCAATACATACCAAACCGCTACCCGATAAAAAACCGCGGAATTACCGATAATTACGGCATGCGCACGCACCCGATAGCGGGCGTTAAGCGCATGCACCACGGCATAGATTTGCGCGCCAGTGTCGGCACACCGGTAATCGCCACAGCAGATGGATTTGTCGATTTTGCCGGCGAGAGCGGAAACGGATATGGCATACTCGTGCGAATTACGCACAATTACGGATTTTCGACAAGGTATGGTCATTTAAGCTCGGTTAGTGTGACTCCTGGCATGTGGGTTAGCAAAGGCACGATTATCGGCTACACGGGCAATACAGGGTATAGCACGGGGCCACATTTGCACTATGAGGTGCGGTTTTTGGGTATGACGCTAGATCCTTTGAATTTCATGCTGTGGGACAGCTCGAATTTAAATATCTGGTCGGTTGAGCCAAATGTATCGTGGTATGAGATAAATCGCGTTTTGCAAAGTGGGGCGCAAAAATAATGCAAGCTAGAATTTATGAGTATTTTTCGCAAATTTTAGCGCAAAATTCTGCGCAAATTTGTCCTCAAATTTTAATCACAGATGATGAAAAAGATAGCGCACTTTGCGCTGAGGTGCTGAAATTTTTGGGTTTTAAAACCTTTGTTTTGCCTGATTTTAGGGCGCATTTTGGCGAGGATTTGCGAAGCTATTATGACGAGCTAATCGGCATTTCACGCTCGCTTGGCGCGTATTACAAATGCGAAGGGCGCAAAATTTTAATCTCGCCAGTTCGCACGATTTTAAACAAACTCCCCACAAAATCGCAACTAAAAGGGATAAAAATCGAATTTGCCCAAAAGCTAAATTTGGCTGAATTTAAAGATGAAATTTTGCGCCTTGGATACAGCGTGACGCAGGTCGTCGAAAGCGCAGGCGAGATTAGCTTTCGTGGCGAGATTATCGATATTTTCCCGCTTGGAGGCGAGTGCGGGGTGAGGGTTTTGCTCGATGATGATGAAATCGAGAGTATTAGGCATTTTGACATTGATACGCAAAAATCCGAAAAAATCGAGCTGGAAAGCGTCGAGATTGAGCCATTTTTGGCGAATTTAAACAAGGGCGAGTTTGAGAGCGCAAACGAAAAAATTAGCGCCTATGATAGCGACGCTTTGATTAACGATTTAACTTCGCTTGGGTTTTGGTTTATAGATGGATTTGTGGATTATTTGCAAGAATTTAGCGCAGTTTTAGCGTCTCCTATCAAAAAAGATGAAATCTTTGCCGAAAGGGATCTAAGCGTCCTTGATACACTGCCGCTAATCCCGCAGGCGCGTAAATTTAAGGATTTGCAAATTACGCCAAATAGCGAATTTTTCGAATTTCACAAAAATGACAAAATCACCATTATCGCGCGAAACGACGCACTTTTGGCGCATTTGGATCTATCAAATTTAAGCAATGCGAAAATTTTAAAAGAGGATTTTATCCTAAATTTAATCAGCTCTGACGAGATTATCGTTTCATTAAACAAGCTAATCCCTAAAAAGCGCGTTCGCAAATCTAGCCTTGCGCTCGATGAGCTAAATCCTGGCGATTTTGTCGTGCATGAAGACTACGGAATCGCCAAATTCGCTGGCCTTGAACTAGCCACCGTTTTGGGGCATTCGCGTGAGTTTGTCGCCCTGATATACGAAGGCGGCGATAAGCTACTTTTGCCAGTTGAATATCTAAACAAAATCGACAAATATATAGCAAGTGCTAGTGTGATAACATGCGACCGACTAGGCAAGGCAAGCTTTGCAAAAATCAAAGAAAAGGTGCGCGAAAAGCTCTTTGTCATCGCTAGCAAAATAATCCAAACCGCCGCTAAACGCGAGCTAATTCGTGGTGTGATGATAGAAAATACTGGTCCAAATTACGCCAAATTTATCGCTTCTAGCGGGTTTTCATACACGCCAGATCAAGAAAGCGCGATTAGCGCGATTTTGCAGGATTTGCGCAGTGGCAAGGTCATGGATAGGCTATTAAGTGGTGATGTGGGCTTTGGCAAGACGGAAGTGGCGATGAACGCGATATTTGCGACGATAAAAAGTGGTTTTTCGGCGCTGTTTTTCGTGCCGACGACTTTGCTGTGCGCCCAACACTACACTACGCTAAAAGCGAGATTTGAAGAGTTTGAAATCCCTGTTTTTAGGCTAGATAGATTTAGCAAAGCAAAGGAAAAAAGCGAAATTTTAAAACGACTTAAAAATAACGAAGCGATTGTGTGTGTGGGCACGCATAGCCTGCTAAATGTCGAAGCGCCAAATTTAGGGCTCGTAATCGTCGATGAAGAGCATAAATTCGGCGTGAAACAAAAAGAGAAATTAAAGGAAAAATCGCAAAATTCGCACCTTTTAAGCATGTCTGCTACGCCGATTCCTCGCTCATTAAATATGGCGCTAAGCCAGATTAAGAGTTATAGCACGCTTCTAACTCCGCCACTTGATCGCCTCGATGTGCGCACAATGGTTAAAGAGTGGGACGAAAAAATCGTAAAAGAGGCGATTACTAGGGAGCTTCGCCGTGGTGGGCAGATTTTTTATGTGCATAATCATATCGCAAGCATGCCTAGCGTGAAAAAACGGCTACTTGAAATTTTGCCAAATTTAAAAATCGTAATCTTACACTCTAAAATCGATGCGCAAACCACCGAGGACGAGATAGCTAAATTTATCGCTGGCGAGTATGATTTGATGCTATGCACGAGCATAGTCGAGAGTGGAATTCACATGCCACGCGTCAATACGATTTTAATCGACAACGCCGATAAATTCGGCATAGCAGACCTGCACCAGCTTCGAGGTAGGGTAGGGCGCAGCAACAAACAGGCATTTTGCTACTATTTGATTGGCGACAAAACCGCCCTTACTAGCGACGCGCTAAAACGGCTCGTGGCATTGGAGAGCAACTCATTTCTAGGCTCTGGCTCGGTGCTAGCGTATCATGACCTAGAAATCAGAGGTGGTGGAAACCTTGTCGGCGAAGCGCAAAGCGGGCATATCGAGGCTATCGGATACAGCCTGTATTTGCGTATGCTAGAAGATGAGATAAACAAGCTTTTAAACCAAAAAACAATCATTTCAAGCGTTGAGCTTAAAATTTCAGTCAATGCCTTTTTAAACAGCGAATATATCGCGGAGGATAGGTTGCGACTTGATATTTACCGCAGGCTTAGCAAATGCGAAAACGCTATGCAAATAAATGAAATTTACGCTGAAATCGAGGATAGATTCGGCAAGGCTGATGTTTATACCAAACAATTCATTGATATGATGATGATAAAGGTGCTAGCCCAAAATATCGGTGTGCGCGCGATTTCGAGCGCAGATGTAAATATCGTAATCACAGATAAAAATGGAGAGAAAATCCGCCTGAAATCGCCTTCGAAAGACGATGATGATGTGCTAGCGGAAATTTTAGTGTATTTGCGAAAGGAAAACAAAAATGTCTGAGTTAAATTTGAAAATTGATTGGCAAAGCGTGCAAGTAGCGCAGTTTCGCAGACATGGATTGAAACTGCGGGCGATAGAGGATATTGATTTTGTTGATATCAACGCGCTTTGTGGCTTGGAGGCGCAAAAAACTGCGCTTGTAGAAAATACGCGAAATTTTATCCACGGGCGCGGGGCAAATCACGCCTTGCTCTGGGGCGAGCCAGGGTGTGGTAAATCAAGCCTAGCAAAGGCAGTTTTTACGAAATTTTTACAAGACGGGCTTAAAATCGTCGAAATCGGCAAAGATGATTTGGAGTATCTCATCGACATAATCGATGAAATCAGGGGGCAGGATTATTATTTCATTATTTTTTGCGATGATTTAAGCTTCGAGCTTGGCGAAAATGCCTACAAGCACCTAAAACCGCTACTTGACGGCTCTATGGAGCGCGCGCCAAAAAATGTGCTAATGTATGCGACCTCGAATCGCAGACACATTTTAAGCGAGCTAGCCAGCGATAACATGGGCGCGCAGGTGGGCACCGACGAGCTTCATTTAAGCGACGCCAAAAACGAGCGCATTAGCCTTAGCGAGCGATTTGGTTTGCAACTTAGCTTTTATAGTGGCAATATGAGCGAGTATTTGGGCGTGGTGGAGAGCTATTTCGCGGCATTTAGATTTATGAGCGTTGATGAGTTTAGGCAGCGTTTCGCGCACGCACTTGATGAGTTGCGCGCCCGTGCTAGTGAGTTTGCTAGGCTAAGGACGAGCCGAAGCGGGCGGATCGCAAAGCAGTTTGCGCTAAGCTATGCAAGCGAGTTTTTTGCGAAATTTATCCCCGAAAATGAGCGCGACTGAGCTATTTCGCGCACTTTTTGGCGCGATTAAATTTGACGATTTTCGCTGGTGGCCGAGATATGGCGAATTTGAAGTGATTGTCGGCGCGATACTGATCCAAAACACAAACTGGAAAAACGCCGAACTCGCACTTGAAAATTTAAGGAAATTTGGACTTTTAGATTTGCAAAATTTGGCGAATTTAAGCGTGGAAAATTTGGCAGAAATTATCAAACCAAGCGGATTTTATAATCAAAAAGCAAAACGGCTAAATTCACTTTGCAAGGCGATTTTAGATGAATTTGGCGACTTTGAGAGCTTTAAATTCGGTGCTAGTAGAGAGTGGCTGATACGCCAAAAAGGCATAGGGGCTGAGACTTGCGATGATATTTTATGCTATGCGTGTGAAAAACCAGTAATGGTCGTCGATAGCTACACACTTCGAATTTTAGGGTATTTTGACTATGAATTTGAGTGTTATGACGAGTGCAAGGAGTGGTTGGAAAGCCTAAATTTTGGCGAAGTTTTTGAACTAGCAAATTCTCGCTATGATAATTTTTCAAACGACGAAAACGGCGCATTTGCGCTATATCATGGACTAATAGTCGAGTTTTGCAAAGCACATTTAAAAGGCAAAAAATTCGATGAATTTGCGATAAATTTATTTGATGAGTTAAAATGCAGTTAAAAATCCAAATTTTTCTAACAATCTTTCTAGTGATTTACACCCTTTTGTCGCTACCTAGCCAGATAAAAAATAAAAACTATTTTCAAATTTTTCTTTTTTTGTCTTTTGTTTGTATTGGCATAGAAATGCTTAGGCAAAACAGCCTTATAAATGGGCTTTTATCTAGTGTTGGTATGGATTATTTCGATATTATTTTTATTTGTGTTATGCTCTTTTTTATCTATGCTTTTCGCTCTGATAAGCTTGGCGTTTTTATGATGTCTGCAATCTCTTTTTTTAATGGGTTTGCTTCGCTAAACGGATATAAAGTGTGGAGCAAATACCAAGGCTGGGTAAGACTTGGCACAAAGAGTAAAATTTTCGTTTTTATTGTGGCTTTTGCCTCGCTTTTTGCTTTTTTATTTGGTAAAAAAAGCAATCAAAATAAACTATTTTTCTGCAAAAATTGTCAAAAGACTTTTTATTTTTATGAGGTAAAAAATTTAAGGTGCAAACAATGTTTTGGGGATTTGGTGGATTACGAGCGTTATTTAAAACAAAAATATGCACATAAAAATGAAATTTTAGCAGATGATAAAGCTGGCAAGTCAAAACCGCGCAAGAATAAAAGAAAAAAGCATAAATAAACCCAAAATGGCAAAATTTTAAATGGTTTTGCCCCTTGGAAATTTTGAAATTTCGGCGCAGTGTTTAGAATTTGCGAAGCGAGATTAAATCACGCACAAATGTTTGATTTTCTCACCCTCAAATTTCAGCTCCACTATATCGTGCCAAAGTGTGATAAACTGGCTATTTACGCAGAAAAGCTCCTAGTGAAAGTGTCCGAAAAACCACTTTTTAAATTTGATTTTGCGATAAATTTCTTCTAGCAAATCGCCGTTTGGATCGCGGAAATTCAGCGCAAACTCATTTAGGGCTAGCACCTTTTGCGCGATAGAATTCGGCGCAGTGTGCGAAAGCACCAAATCCACGCTAAAATCGTGCTTTGCGAGCTTTTTGTAAGCTTCGTTTAACTCAGCCTCGCTGATATTTTCGCCCTCCCACCACGATATGTTTTGCGTGCGATACTCCCTGTCGATACTCGCCGCACCGCCCATACTAAGGACTTTGTGCCCTGCAAGCTCATAAACCTGCCCGCGCATAAGATGATACACACTTTCGCTTATTTTATGCACTTTTCCGCCGTGAAATTCGCTAACTTCATACGAATTTAAGCGATTGAAATTTTCGTGGTTGCCATCAATGAAAAGTGTGGTGAAATTTTGGTCCTCGAAGTATTTTAGCCAGCTGGCTTCCTCGCTATCTGGGGTGTTTTGCCAGATGAAGCCAAAATCGCCTAGAATTATCAAAAAATCATCTTTGCAAAGCATATTTGCAAACCTTTCAAAAGCGCTAAATCGCTTCATTTCGTGCGAAAATCCGCCCCAGCCACCGTGTGTATCGCCTGTGATGAAAATTCTAGCCATTTAAATTTGTCTTTTTTTAGTGTGGTTTTATCGATTTTCACTAAAATTTGCAAATTCCAAATGCAAATTTTAAAGGATGCGAAATGTCACAGGATACAATTACAGAAAA
>JAGBJQ010000101.1 GCA_017934385.1 Campylobacter sp.
TGCGTAAAAAATGCAAAAATTCGCTTTTTGAATTCTCATTTTTTACCTTTGCTATTTTTATTATAAAATCCCAATACTACGCACTTTTATGATAAATTTTTTAGTCATTTTATTTTTTACATTTTTCACAAGTTTTATCAATTGCTTTGAGCCTTTCGGCTCTCGCAATGACACGGAATTTGCATTTTGGTAATTTTCGCTCGTAGATTGCTTCACTTTCTACGAAAGCTCGCAATGACAGATTAAACAAATTTAAAAAAGCCCAAATTTCGAAAAGTCAAAATTTATAAAATTTTAGATAAAATCACAGATTTAAATTTCAAAAAAGGATGTAAAATGGCAAAGGTTCAACCGGCAAATTTAATTTGGAAAAACGGCTCGCTAATCCCATGGGCTGAGGCTACAACGCATGTTTTAAGCCACTCGCTTCACTATGGCAACGCAGTATTTGAGGGCGTGAGAGCCTACAAGACAGATAAAGGTTATGCGATTTTTCGCCTTGATGAGCACACAAAAAGACTTTTAGTTTCAGCCAAACTCTGCTTAATTAAAACCCCTTATAGCTTCGATGAGTTGCGTCAGGCGCAAATCGATGTCGTAGCCAAAAACGACTTTGATCAAACCGTCTATATCCGCCCGCTAATCTACCTAGGATACGGCTCTATGGGCGTTTCGTTAAAAGATGTCCCAGTCGATACCGTAGTAGCTGCATGGCAATGGGGCGCGTATATGGGCGAGGAAGCCCTAAGAGCGG
The DNA here is from genome assembly GCA_017934385.1 of Campylobacter sp. GTDB lineage: Bacteria > Campylobacterota > Campylobacteria > Campylobacterales > Campylobacteraceae > Campylobacter_B. The sequence continues at coordinate 755 of JAGBJQ010000101.1, forward strand.
GCATTAAGGTGAAAATTTCATCTTGGGCGAAACCTGCTCAACACTCAATGATGGCAAAGGCAAAAGCGAGTGCAAATTATTTCAACTCACAAATGGCAAACTTCGAGGCTGTCGATGCTGGATACGATGAGGCACTACTACTTGATCCACAAGGATTCGTCGCAGAAGGTCCAGGCGAGTGCTTGTTTATCGTAAAAGACGGCGCACTAATCACTCCACCAAACGATACTAGCTTGGAGTCAATCACTCAAAACTCAGTTATCCAAATCGCTGAGAGTTTGGGCATAAAAGTCCTTCGCCAACGCATTTCGCGTGATCAAGTCTATGCGGCTGATGAGGCGTTTTTCACAGGCACAGCTGCTGAGGTTACGCCGATTAGTAATATCGACGGACGCATTATCGGCAAGGGCGAAATGGGCGAGATCACAAGCAAATTGCAAAAAGCGTATTTCGCGGTCGTTACTGGCAAAGACCCTAAATTTGGGCACTGGCTCACATATATCAAATAAGGATAATTATGCCGGCAGATTTAAATGATTATTTCAACAAAAATAAAAAAAATGGTGGCAACGAAAATGGCGGATTTAGCTTTAAGGGGCCAAATTTGCAGAATTTTGGCGGCTTTAAATTCGGCGGTTTTTTCTACTTTTTAATCGCTATTATCGCGCTTTTTATCATTGCAAAACCATTTGCCACTATCCAATCAGGCGAGGTTGGCATTAAGTCAAATTTGGGTAAATACGATCCCACACCGCTGGGCGCTGGAATCCACTTTTTCGTGCCGTTTATCCAAGATATTTTTGTGATTGATACGCGCGTGAGAATCATCAACTACACTAGCAACGAGGATATGGCTACAAGTAGGGCAAGTGGCGGAAGTATCGGCGGAATCATCCGCAAAAACTCTCTTTCAGTTTTAGATTCTCGTAACCTACCAGTTAGCGTGGATATCACCGTGCAGTATAAACTAAACGAGAGCACCGCGCCTGCGACGATTGCGGAGTGGGGGCTTTTATGGGAGGATAAAATCATCGATCCTCGCGTCAAAGATGTCGTGCGAAGTGTCATCGGAAACTACCCAGCTGAGGAGCTTCCTACAAAACGAGAAGAGATTGCAAAAGCGATAGATCAAGGAATTCGTTCGAATATCGATGCGCTTTCAAATTCTCCTGTGGAGCTAAGAGCTGTGCAGCTTCGCGAGATAATCCTACCGCCAAAAATCAAAGAGCAAATCGAGCGCGTGCAAATCGCTAAACAAGAGGCAGAGCGCACCAAATACGAGGTCGAGCGTGCTAACCAAGAGGCTCTTAAAAAAGCAGCCCTTGCCAAAGGTAACGCAGATGCTGTAAAAATCGAAGCCCAAGGTAAGGCGGACGCCGTGAAAATCGAGGCTGACGCGCAGGCGTATGCAAACACTGAAATCGCAAAAAGCCTAAATCAAAATTTGCTAAATTTAAAGCAAATCGAAACTCAGGCGAAATTCAACGAGGCTTTGCGTGAAAACAAAGACGCGCAGATTTTCCTAACCCCAGGCGGTGCGGTGCCAAATATCTGGGTTGATACTAAAAACAAACCGCAACAATCGGCGATTAGCGAATAATAAATTTTGCAATCCTTCCTTAGGATTGCAAAATCGCGTAAATTTATCAAAAACGGAGATTTTATGATTAAGGTTGATTGGCAAAAGGTCGCTGGCTTGCTCCCAGTGGTGGTGCAAGATTACAGCGACGGGGCTGTTTTGATGCTTGGCTATATGAACGAAGAGGCACTTGCGCTTTCGCTAGAAACGGGGCTAGCACACTATTTTTCGCGCACGAAAAATCGTATTTGGAAAAAGGGCGAAGCAAGCGGCAACGAGCAAATCATAAAATCTGCGTTTTTAGACTGCGATAATGACACGCTATTGCTCAAAGTCGAGCAAAAGGGCGGCGTGGCGTGTCATACGGGAGAGAAGAGCTGTTTTTTTAATGAAGTAAAATTTGGCGAAAATTTGGTGAAAAATTTGCAAAATTTGGCGCAAAATTCGCAAAATTTGGGCGATGAAAACACTGCGCCCAAAACTGCTCGCAAAATTTCGCCTTATGATATTTTAGATGAAATTTACCATGTTTGCTTGGATAGGAAATTTAACGCTGACCCCGCGAAATCCTATGTCGCAAGCCTGTATAAAAAGGGCGAAAATAGCTATCTCAAAAAAATCGCCGAAGAGGCGTGTGAGTTCGCGCTTGCATGCAAGGATCTAACTCGTGCAAAATCTGTGCCAAGTAGCCAGCGGGCGCAATTTGGCGAGCATAGAGCGGGCGAGCCAGAATACGATGCGATTTACGAGGGCGCGGATATTATTTTTCACATGCTTGTGGCTTTGGCAGATCATGGAATCCACCCTGAGACGATTTTGCGCGAACTTGCACGCCGTGAGGGTATCAGCGGGATAGAGGAGAAAAATTCAAGGCAGGAAAAATAAAATCATGCGAATTCGTTGTCATTATGGGCAAAGTGTTGTAATCTAAGGAAATTCGAATAAATTTTGAAAATTTTAAGCTATGGGCTTTTAAATTTCACACTCGTAAATTGTCATTGCGAGCAAGGTGTGCCCGCAATGACAAAACAGCGAAATTTGCTTAAAATCCTAAATTTTCGTTGATCAAAATCACTTCGTATTCACAGCCATACGGCGGATAGTAAAATATGCTAAACCCCCTGCACATGCGCTCTTTGCTCTTGCAGTCGTAGCATTTATCCCCGTTTGCGACACATGGGGTTTTTGATTTAAAACGATTTGTATTTTTCACGGCGGCTATGTTTCTAGCCCTGCTCATCGCGCTATCAAAATCTGGCGCGATTTTGTTTTTGCCTACGATGAAATAGACCTTTTTGTGTCCGTAGCAAATCGCTGCTATGCGGTTGCCAGTGCCGTCGATGTTGATGATTTCGCCGTCTTCTGAAATTCCATTTACAGACGAGATATAAACATCGGTCGTAAGGGCTTTTTTGCGCGTTTCATCGACGCTAAGATTTTTGTCAAGTAGCCAGTGCCAGTAGGTTTCGTTGTGCTCTCTGAGGCTCTCATACAGCCCCATTTCCTTGACGCTCATCGAACCGCCAAAGCCCACGCTGACATCGTGAATATAGATATTTAGATACTCCACAGCCTTTTCTTTGCTCTCAAAAGCGCTGACCTTGTAACCTAATTTTTCCAAATTTTTGGTTATTTTGTCGAAATTCACACTCGCCCCTTGAAATAAAATTTTGGTATTTTATCAAAATTTGCAAAAATTTTGGCTGTTTTGGGTGCGATTTGATGAGATTTGCTAAAATTTAAAAACTAATCCAAAATTTCCACAATCCCATCTTTTCCATTTACGCGCACTTTTTGCCCATTTTGCAAAATTTGCATTACGCTTTTTACAGCCATGACAGCTGGGATTTTCATCTCTCTTGCGCTGACTGCCCCATGCGATAAAACACCGCCGCTTTCTGTAATCAGCGCTTTTGCGCTATAAAAAAGTGGCGTCCAGGCTGGATTTGTCGTCCGCGCAACAAGGATAGAGTTTGGAACAAAATTTGCAAAATCATCGCTACTTCGCACCACGCAAACACTTCCTTCTGCCACACCCATGCTAGCAGGAAGCCCTTTTAGGATTTTGGCATTTGGGTTAAACTCGCTCTTTTCATCGGCCGATAAATCCCATTTCGGAGTCAAATTTTTGTTTTTCAAATACGCGGTTTTATTCGATTGAATCTCGCTTGCCAAATTCTCATACTCACCAGATTTTACCGCGGTTTCTAGCGTTTGTAAATGTGCGAAAAATAGATCATACGGCTTGGCGATGATATGTTTTTGCGCCAATTTTTCGCCAAGTGCTTTGATGCCTTTTCTCATCATTGGCGTTAGTCTGGTGGTTTGGTAGTGTTCTTCATCATCGAGTATGGTGTAAATTTGGACTAAATTCGCAAATTCAAGGGTAAATTCTTGCAAATTTTTTGGCACTGCGTTTAAAATTTCACTAAGGGCTTTATTTGTTTTGGCTGAAATTTCGCTGGATTTGTTTTTGTGTTGCATAGCGGGATTGTTTAAGATATTTTTTATATTATCCAAAACTATGTGTGGCGCCTCAGCCCATGTAGGAATATACGAGTCAAACTCGACCTCTCTGTGTCCGTGCAAATCTATAAATTTTTCAAATTTGGCTTTAAAATCGCTAAATTTATCGAGTAAATTTTCGCTTAAAATTTGCCTTGAATTTCGTGAAATAAAAATATCTTTTAGCTCGCTATTTTGTGCGACCTGCGAAGCTAGACTTAAAATTTCATTATTTATCAGGCTGGTTTTAGTTTGCGCTGTGCATAGAGCATCAAACCACGAAGCAGCCCTGCTCTCATCAATCATTTGCAAAAATCGCATAAAAAATTTATAAATCATAAACTGCGTTATTGATATTGCGATATTTGGCTTGAAATACTCTGTGCCGACATCGACTAAATTTTGGATAAATTCCCAAATTTCTTTTTCGTTTTTGTTGTCTAAATTTTGGGCTTTTAAACCGCCTATTTGCAAGAGATAATTCGATAAGTTTATATTCCAAGAATTAGGCAAAGCAAAAGCGTAGCTAAATTTTTGTTTCAAACTAGGCAAAATTTGGGCTAATTGCTCTAAATTTTTTACATTTAAAGGCGGGGTTTGCATATACAAATTTACCGCATTTTGGTTGCCATAAATGTAGTTGTCAAACATCGCAAACCATTTGCCGTTAAATGGTGGAAGCCCCATTAATCCAAACGAGTGTTTTAGCGAGATATGAAAGGCCAAATCCACATAATCCCAAGTCAGCGGAGTTATCACGCTTGGATAGCGTTCGGCTGATTCATCTCTGGTAAAATGCGGGATAATTGTTGTTATTGGGCGAGATTGCAAAAGATAGAGCTTATTATCCTTTATCGCCCACTCTATGTCTTGGACGAAGCCGTAATGCGCGCTTGTTTTTATATTTAACTGCGCGATTTGTTTTAGCTCATCTTCGCTAAGACAAGCCAAATTTGCTAAATTTGGCTGTATTTCGCTCTCATAAGTGCCATTTTCTCCCCATAAAATGGATTTTTGCTTGTTTGCGATAACGCTTGAAATCAAATTTAGAGAATTTTTGTCTATGTGGTATTCATCGACATCGTATTCCCCACACACCACAGACTCGCCAAGTCCGTAGTTTGCGTTGATTAAAATTTCGTCAAAATTTCCATTGACTGGATTTATGGCAAAACTCACACCAGCTTTATCTGCAAAAATCATCTCTTGCACGACCACAGCCATATCGGCATTTTCTTGCGCAAAACCTTGTTTGTGGCGATAGGCTATGGCGCGAGGAAGCCAGAGCGAAATGAAGCACTCTTTGATTTTTTGCGTAATTTCATCTATACCTTTTTGGTTTAAAAATGTATCGTGCGCCCCTGCAAAAGCTGAATTTGCAAGATCTTCTAGCGTAGAAGATGAGCGGACGCTGTAAGATTTGTTTGCGCCAAGTAGCGCTAAATTTTCTTTGATTTCATTTTTCAAATCATCTGGCAGAGGCAAATTTAATAGCTTTTTTCGTAAATTTTCGCTCTGTTTTTCTAAAATTTCTAAATTTTCATATTCGAAATTTAACTCTAAATTCGCATTTGCGATAAATTTTTTATACGCACTAGCTGTAACGATAAAGCCCTGTGGCACAGCAAAACCAGCTTGACTCATTTTGGCTAGGTTTGCACCTTTTCCGCCACAAAGCGCGATATTTACGGCTTTTGGGTCGTTAAATTTTAATATATTCATTTTTTCCCTTTACGCAATAAAAACAAATCGTAGCTAGCATAATGCCTACAATGCAATCGATTAAATAATGATAGTGCAAATACACCGTAGAAACCCAAAGTAGCAGTGTTGGGATTAGCCAAATGCGAAATTGTTTTTTATCAAATTTGAAATTAAAAAGCAAAATAAAGCACGAAACACCACAATGCAGACTTGGGAAAACATCGGTTAGATTGCTGCCTTTGGCGTAGTTTTCGTTTAATAAATCAAAGAAAAAATATCCTTGCAAAGGGGAGTGAAATTTTTGAGCCAAAAACTCATACGGTCCGATTGCAGGGACAAAAATATAACCCAAAAACCCGGCAGCATAAAGACTCATAAGGCCGATATAAAATTTTGCGGTTAAATCTTTTTTAAAAAGATAATAGATAAAAAAGAAAAGCAGTTGTGGCAGAAATAAAAGATAAAAAAATGCAAAAATTTCAGTTAAAATTTCGCTGTGAAATTTTTGCAAATACAAACCCACAAAATCCCCAAATAGCGCACAATCAACGCTGTATAAAAATGCGTCTTTTTTACCACTAGGATTAATGAGGGGCGAAATGTATCTAAGCAAGACAAAGGTTAAATTCATCAAAACTACATAAAATCCAAAACGCAAAATTTGGCTTTTGCTAGAAATATTATAAACTATCGCACCTATGCAAACCGCGCAAAACACGCTAAATCCGTAGCCACCAAAAAACAAAAGCCTAATTAGCAAAATTCCGAAAAACGCAAGCCAGAGCATTTCATGCGGTAAGATATTTTTATAAATTTGTGCAAATTTCATTTTCTAATCTCAAAAAGTCTTTTCTTGCGTTTGGAAAAATTGCTAAATTTAAAATAGCAAAAAGGTGTTTTTTAAAAGCGCCGTATAATCTAAACCCAAATAGCGAAAAAATCAAGGCAAAAATCACAACCAAAGCCCCAAATCCTCCACCAAAAACCACACCCAAAACAGCCAAAATAAAGTAAAAAACCGCCCCGATTCCATATCCTACAATAATTTTATATAGCGATATAGTGTGGATTTCCTCTGATTTTTTGCCAGCGAAAAACGCACAGATTATGGGGATAAAATTTAGCGCAAATGTCGGCAAAACCACAACCGAAGTTATGAATAAAGTCCAAAAAGAAAGAGGGAGATTTTTTGGATAAATTGCGATTTTTTTGTAAAAAAGTAGATTTTTGCCTTTTATTTTTTCTTCGTAAATTTGTAAATTTTGTGTTAGATTTGTGAAATTTTGCTTTTGCAAATTTAATAAAATTTCGCCGTAATTTTTGCTCTCATCAAACAGCGTGGCTAAAATAGCGATTTTATGCGCATTTTGCATATCTTTTTCGCTTTTGTAACTGGTTAAAATTTTTTCAAAATTTTGGGTTAAATTTGCGTGAATAGTATTTGGATTTGCAGAATTTACGATAATTTCCTCGCCCGAATTTACAAAAACCTTTCCGCCCATACAGGTCGGATCATCGTAAAATATCGCAAACGGCGTGATTGCAAGGGATTTTTTATTTTGTTTTACAAAGGTAGCACTAAGCGTAGAAATTCCCTTTTCGAAAGGCAAATGCGATAATCCAAGCGAACTTGTGCCCTCTGGAAATATACAAAGTGGAGCGCGATTTAGGGTGTTTAGCATATTTTTAAAGGCTTGTATATTTTTTTGTTTGTAGGTTTTTGGTTCGTCTTTTTCGCGAAAAATCGCAATTCCTGGAAATAAAATTTTTAAAAAGAAATTTCTTTGAAGGGACTTTGCAAGGGTAAAAACTGCATTTTTAAAGATGTATGAATAAACCCAGCCATCAACTGCCCCGTTTCTGTGTGAAAGAGCGAAAATTTTGGCGCACTTGGTGCGATTTGTGGCAAAATTGTCAAATTTGGTAATTTTTCGAAAATATGAATTTGCTATAATCCAAACTAAAATTTTAGAAATCACTTCTGCTCTTTGAAAATAAAATAAGCAGGCATTTTACAATAAATTTTATAAAATTTCTACGCCCAATAAGTAAATTTAAAGCTAAATTTGGATAAATTTGCCATTTTTTGCAACTAACTGCGTGAAGAAGTGTTTTCAAAATCACCGCTATTTTGAAAACAGTTGGTTTGATACTTTCGCCTGAAATTCGTTAAACCTAAGTGCAAGTTGCATTAAGCGGAATAAAATTTTAGGAGTGTAGGATGAAAGTTCGTCCTTCTGTTAAGAAGATGTGCGACAAATGTAAAGTCGTCAAACGCAAAGGTGTTGTCCATGTAATTTGTGACAATCCAAAACATAAACAAAGACAAGGATAAGTTATGGCTCGTATCGCAGGTGTTGATTTACCAAAGAAAAAAAGAATTGAGTATGGCCTAACTTATATCTATGGTATAGGTCTTTTCGCTTCAAGAAAAATTCTTGATGCCACTGGCATTTCTTACGACAAAAGAGTTGCTGATTTAAGCGAAGATGAGGCTGCTACAATCCGCAAAGAGATCCAAGAACACTATATAGTTGAAGGTGATCTTAGAAAAGAAGTTGCGATGAATATCAAAGCTTTGATGGATTTGGGTGGTTATAGAGGTTTAAGACACAGAAAAGGTCTTCCTGTTCGCGGTCAAAAAACTAAGACAAATGCTAGAACCCGCAAGGGCAAACGCAAAACTGTCGGCGCTGCAAGCAAATAAGGATAAGAAATGGCAAAAAGAAAAGTAGTTAAGAAAAAAGCTGTTAGAAAAAATATAGCAAAAGGTATCGTTTATATCTCTGCTACATTTAATAACACAATGATTACAGTTACAGACGAAATGGGAAATGCTATCGCATGGAGCAGTGCTGGCGGACTAGGATTTAAAGGCAGCAAAAAATCAACTCCATACGCAGCTCAACAAGCAGTAGAAGATGCGCTTGGCAAAGCAAAAGAGCATGGCATTAAAGAAGTTGGTATCAAAGTTCAAGGTCCAGGTAGCGGTAGAGAAACTGCTGTAAAGAGCGTGGGTGCTATTGAGGGTATTAAAGTTACATATTTCAAAGACATTACTCCTTTGGCTCACAATGGTTGCAGACCACCAAAACGCCGCCGCGTATAATAAATTTAGGAGAATATAATGGCTAGATATACAGGACCAGTTGAAAAATTAGAAAGAAGACTAGGCGTTGATTTATTTATGAAAGGCGAAAGAAGACTAGCTGGAAAAAGCGCTCTTCTAAAAAGACCTTATGCGCCAGGCCAACACGGACAAAGACGCGCTAAACTTAGCGAATACGGCTCACAATTAAGAGAAAAACAAAAAGCTAAATTTATGTATGGCGTTAGCGAGAAACAATTCCGCAAACTATTCGCAGAAGCTGCTCGTCGCGATGGAAACACAGGTGCGATTTTAATCCAACTATTAGAGCAAAGACTTGATAATGTAGTTTATAGAATGGGTTTTGCTACAACTCGCCGTTTTGCAAGACAACTTGTAACTCACGGACATATTTTAGTTGATGGAAAAAGACTAGATATCCCATCATACAATGTAAAAGCTGGACAAAAAATCGAAGTTATCGAAAAAAGCAAAAACAATCCTCAAATTTCAAGAGCTATTGATTTGACAGCTCAAACAGGTATCGTTGCTTGGGTTGATGTAGAAAAAGAGAAAAGATATGGAATTTTCTCACGCGTTCCAGAAAGAGATGAAATAGTTATTCCTGTCGAGGAAAGATTTATCGTAGAGCTTTACTCTAAATAGTAGGTGAAACATGAGAAAAATTACAACATCAGCTCATATGCCAACTGAATTAAAGGTTGAAAATGTCAGCGAAAATGTTGCTAAAATCGTAGCATATCCTTTTGAGACAGGATACGGCGTCACTCTGGCTCACCCTTTAAGAAGATTGCTATATACTAGCACCGTCGGCTTTGCTCCGACTGCTGTCAAAATCGAGGGTGTAACCCATGAATTTGATAGTATGCGTGGTATGCTCGAAGATGTTGCTGCATTTATCATAAATTTGAAAAGCCTAAGATTTAAAATCAAAGGCGATTCAAAAAGAGAGGTTGTAGAATACAGCTTCAAAGGACCAAAAGAGATTTGCGGAAGCGATCTAAATAACGATTTGGTCGATGTAGTAAATCCTAGCGCATATTTGGCTACTATTAACGAAGATGCCGATTTGAAATTTACTCTAATCGTAGAAAAGGGCATTGGTTATGTTCCAAGCGAAGAGATAAGAGGCACTCTTGATAGCGATTATATCGCGCTTGACGCTTTCTTTACGCCTGTTACAAAAGCAGTGTATGATATCGAAAATGTCCTAGTCGAGGATAACCCAGACTTCGAAAGAGTAGTATTTACGATCACAACTGACGGACAAGTAAGCGCAATCGACGCATTTAAAAATGCGTTAGAGGCTATGTATCAACAACTAAGCGTTTTCAAAGGCATAGTAAATATCAATATTTCTGATACTTTGGGAAAACAAATCCCTACAAATTCAGAATTTGCTAAATTATTTGAAAGCATTAATAGTTTGAATTTAAGCGCAAGAAGCTTTAACTGCTTAGAAAAAGCCGATATTAAATTTGTCGGTGAAATCGCTATTATGAGCGAATCAGAGCTAAAAGACCTTAAAAATTTAGGCAAAAAATCTCTTGAAGAGATTAAAGGCATTATGGAAGAAATCGGTTATCCATTGGGTAATGATAAACCAGAATTTTTAAGCAAAAAAGATAGCCTTAAACAAAAGCTTGAAGAGCTTAAAGCACAATCAAAAAATTAAGGATAATAAATGAGACACAATTACGGATATAGAAAGCTAGGTCGCACTTCGTCTCATCGTGCTGCACTGCTAAAAAATTTAACTATCGCACTAGTAAATAGCGGCAAAATCGAGACAACGCTTCCTAAGGCAAAAGAGCTTAGAAGTTATGCTGAAAAACTAATCACAAGAGCTAGAAAAGGCGATAGCGAAGCTCATAGATTTGTTTTCGCTGCATTACAAGACAAAGGCGCAACAAATAAACTAGTTACCGAAATCGCTCCAAAATACGAGGGCGTAAATGGTGGCTATACTCGTATCATCAAAACTCGCGTTCGCCGTGGCGACGCAGCTGAGATGGCATACATCGAGCTAATTAGCAAATAATCAAAATTCGGGAGAAATCCCGAATTTTAAATTTTAAAATTCTTCAAATTTCCCTTTAAATTTCAACCTTTAAATTTAGATTTTAATCCCAAATTTACGCAAAATATTGTAATATTTCGACTTTTAAAAGCCTTAAAAATAAAAAAAGGAAAAAGTTGCAAATCCAAAATGATTTTTTAAAAAAACTAATTGATTTAAGGCACAAAATCGCCTTTGGCCTTATCCTTATAATCGCTTGTGCGCTAATGGCGTATTCAAAAAGCTTTATGACAATCGCCTTTGGAATTTGCATTTTTATCTTTGCGATAAATTTGCTAAATCAAGCCCTAAGCGGTCTAAGCATAATCGAAAATTTCTTACACAGCGTAACTTCTAGCAAATTTAAAAGCTTTCTTTTTGGGTTTATCACGACCTTTATCATGTAATCAAGTGGCCTAGTTAGCGTGCTTGCGATATCGTTTTTAAGCGCAGGGCTAATCGGGCTTAGCGCTGGGCTAGCTATCATTTGTGGGGCAAATTTGGGCACGGTTTCTGGCGGTTGGCTCTTTGCCCTTGGGCTAAAAACCCAAATCGCATACTACGCAATGCCTCTGATAATCCTAGGCTCGCTGTTTTTATTCACCAAAAACCAAAATTCCAAAAGTTTTGGCTATTTTTTATTTAGTTTAGGGCTTTTATTTTTAGGAATCCACTATATGAAGGGCGGATTTGAGGAGATTAAAGACACGGTCGATCTAGCAAAATACGCTATGAGCGGGTTTGGCGGGCTTTTGATTTACACATTTGTGGGTATTGTCATTACGATACTGACCCAGAGCTCGCACGCCACGCTCGCCCTTGTCATCGCAGCTCTTGGCGCGTCGCAGATAAGCTACGAAAACGCAATCGCAATCGCCATTGGCTCAAATATCGGAAGCACAATCGTGGCAGTAATTGGCTCGCTTTCGGCGAATTTCGACGGAAAAAGGCTAATGCTTGGCCATGTGATTTTCAATGTCGCCACGGCTATTTTGGTAATCGCGCTGATAAAATACTTCGTGCTAGCTACGGATTTGCTAAGCGCGTATGTGGGGATAAAAAGCGATGATTACGCGCTCAAACTCGCTGTTTTTCACACGATTTTTAATGTTTTTGGTTGCGCGCTTTACTATCCGCTGACCTCAAAACTTGAAATTTTACTAAACAAAATCATCACCGGTAAGGTCAAACGCGCCAAAATTATCAAGGCAAATTTCTCGACGAAAACGCGCAAAAGGTGCCAAATACCGCATTTATCCTGCTTATCAAAGAAATGGGCAGGCTGTATTCTAACACCGTCTCAATCGTGGCAAAATCAATCGGCATTAGCAAAAATGACCTTAGCTCGGAGCTTGGCTCGGCTGAGATTATCGCCAAACGCTCGAAGCCAAAGGAGATAAATTTCGACGAGCTTTACGAAAACCGCTTCAAAGAGCTCTACTCGCAAATCACAGACTACCTCATCGGCGCTAGCGCAAACGCCAAAGACAGCGATTTGACGCGCTTTATGAATATCCGCAGGGCAAGCCTGCTTTTAGCCGAAACGCTAAAAGATGTCAAACTAATCCAGCCAAATATCTTTAAATTTATGAGCTCATCGAACGAGCATATCCGCGCCGAATACGACAAATTGAGCGCAAAAATCGTAAAAATGCTCCGCATTATGGAGAATTTGCGCGATTTCGAAATTGATAGCAAAGAGGGGATGAAGGAGCTTAGGGCGCTTTTTGAAGAATACCGCAAAAGCGCGCTTGCACCCGATAAACTTCTAGCCGAAAAGCTCATTTCAAACAAAATGGCGACCTCGCTGATGAACGATATGGAAATCGTCAATGAAATCACTTCGAGGCTTTTAAAAATCGTGGAAATTACATTTAATTACGGCAAAGAAAACGATGATTTTGAAATCATCCGCGATAATCTGCGCCCAAAAGAGGCGTGAAATTTCGCTTTTGTGTCAAATTTAAGTAGTAAATTCGCGCCAAATTTAGCCCCTTTTGGTAAAGGGGCTTTTGGATTAATCTGCCAAATTTATCGTATCGATAATCTCTCTGGCATGGATTGCATAGTCGTTAGCAAGGGCTTTTTGGAAAATTTCTGCTAGTTGCTCATATGAGCCATCGCCTCCGCCGAAAAACTCGCTGTCGCCGAAATTTCTCTCGTTTGTAGAGATTGTTTTATTATAAATCGGCTTGCCGTTTTTTAGAATTTTAAGCTTCAAATCGTAGCTGATAAATGGTTTGGCTGTCACATCAAAGCCGTCTGCGCTATAAAAGCCAAATTTAAAATCGCTGATTTGTGGGACGATTAAAAGCGCTGTCTGGCTTATGAGTTTTTCATCATTTACGAGATTTGCGCGGAGCAAATACGAGCCGATAAATCGCTTCGTTTCGCCCCCGACAAACTCGCCAAGGCTAAGGGTTAGATCCTTTTTTTTGCCAAGGCTAGTTGAAGAGACGAAAGTTTGCTCGCTCATAATATCAGCCGGGATATAAATTTGAGTTTCCCTCATGGCGTTTGCGACTAGGATATTTTCATCATACGGGGCGACATCTGCGCCATTTTTGAACTCGGCCTTGTGCGCGCAACCAGTAAAAAGCGCGCAAACAAGGGCAAAAGAAAAAAGCTTTTTCACGAAATTTCCTTTATTTTATCACTTTTACGACATCGTCAAATGCGCGGCGTAGTTTTTTAGGCTGTGGATTTACGCGGTATCCAAACGGAAGCACGAGTGCCACGCGGCGGTCGTTTGGCTCGTATCCTAGCACTCTTGTTAATTCAAGTCTATCATCAATCCCCTCGATTGCACAGCTATCAATCCCACGGCTTGCAGCCTCGTTCATCATAGTCATCGCTGCAAACATACATTGAGCGTGCGACCAGCCAAATAGCAATTCATCGTCATTTTTGAAATTTGCATTTAAAAATTCATCGTAGAATTTCACTCTCGCCTCGCGCTCTTCTGCGCTTTTGTCCTCACGGCGAGAAATCATTTTGGCGATGTATTCGCTGCCGTTTTTGAGCTCAGAAATTTTCGCCATGATTACGACAAGGCGCGCTGAGGTGGTGATTTGAGGCTGTTTCCAGCAAAGATTGCAAATTTTTTGCTTCATTTCATCATTTTGTATAACCAAAAAATCCCATTGTTCAAGCCCAGTCGAGCTTGGAGCTAAAATTCCAGCTTCTAGGATTGCTCTGAAATCCTCGTCTGATATTTTTTTGTTTTCGTCAAAAATTTTGCATGCGTGGCGAAAATTTAAAATTTCTGTATGTGTCATACTCTCTCCTTATTTTAGTTTGATTATGTAGCCATTGGCGAAATTCTCAAAGCTAGCGTTTGATTCGCCGCTGATTTCGAGGGTGTAAAAGCCCTCATCTCTGGTGATATTAATGTCATAAAACCCGCCCACATTTACCATAAATCCAACCTGACTAAGCTTCATTTCATCCCTAAAAAGCTCGATTTTTGCAAATTTGCTTTTGTTTGTGTCGAGGGATTTGATCTCATCTTTTGTGATGATTTCAAGGTTATGATTTTTGATAACAAACTGCAATTTATCATCAAATTTAATCGTCTCTAACGGCAAATCAAGGCGTGGCGTAAAATATGGCTTAGGCATAGAAATACCGCCGTTTTGCTCCAAATTTGGGTCATTTGAAGTGACAGAAACATCTAAAATTTTAGAAAGCGCAGGTTTAGCTCGTGCGCTTAGCATAAAATCATCTCGCCAATCCACAGAGCGATTTATGTCGATGATTTTTTCCTGTGTTGCGCCATTTTCGTCGCTGTAACGCACTATGATTTGCTCGATTACTTTGGCGTTTGAGGGGAGCGAAAACAGCTGCGAGGTAAAGTCATCTGGCAGGATTATGGGCTTTATGGCCTGAAATTTAGGCGCGCTTAAATTTTGTTCTGCGCTTGAATTTTTGTCTTTATTTGTGGAATTGGCGTCTAAATTCACGCTAGAATTTGTATCAGCCAGCAGTAAAACTGCGCATAAAAAGGGTAGTAAAATTTTCATTCAACCAAATCCGGATCTAGCAATCTGCGCTCCAAATATGTCTTTTGAAGCTCGGCATTTTCGCTTTTTAGCCTTTCGATATCCGAAAACAAAAACGCCTTTTGCTTTTGCAAATCGCGCAAAACCTCCAACGAACGCTTGCCAAAAAGCACATCGTATAAGAAAGATCCAGCATAAGCGATAGCCACTAACCCGCAAAGCGCAATGGCGATCTTTTTAAATGGCGATTCGATTTTTCTGAAATTTCTAGGTTTGCTAAATTTTGGCGAATTTTGAGAATTTTGAGAATTTTGCGAATTTTGTTTTGGCGCAGTATTCGCTGTGCGGGCAGAATTTGCGCCCGAATTTGGCTTTTGCGCCAAATTTGCGCCAAATTCTTGCTCGTAGAAATCCCGGGCTAAATTTTCGCTTTTGCCCTCTTGCTCATCGTAAAATTTAGCCCCGATTTGGCTTAAAATTTCGCTATCATCGCCAAATTGTGCGCGCTGGGCGTAAGAGCCAAGCTCGCGCGCACCACTACCCTTTTTTTTAAAAAGCATTATAGTTTGTTGCCCAAAAATTCGTCGCTTTCGCACTCGATTTCAAGCAAGCGGTTGTATTTTGCGTTGCGCTCGCTTCTTGAAGTAGCGCCTGTTTTGATTTCACCCGTATTTAGCGCAACCGCAAAATCAGCGATAAACGCATCTTCGCTCTCGCCGCTTCTGTGGCTCATAATGCAACGATAGCCGTTGCGTTGCGCTAGGCGGACGGTTTGCATGGTTTGGCTAACAGAGCCAATTTGATTTGGTTTAATCAAAATCGCATTTGCCACGCCTTTTTTGATACCTTCTAGCAAAATTTTCTCGTTTGTTACAAACAAATCATCACCCACGAGTTGCACTTTTTTGCCAAGGCGCTCGGTTAGCTTTTTCCAGCCGTCCCAGTCGTCTTCGCTTAGACCATCTTCGATTGAGAAAATCGGGTATTTTTCGCACAAATTCGCATAGTATTCGATTAACTCTTCGCTTGTGAATTCTCTGCCTTCTAACTTGTATTTTCCGTCCTCGTAAAGCTCGCTAGAAGCGATATCTAGGGCGATTTTGATCTGCTCGCCTGGTTTGTATCCAGCTTTTTCGATTGCACTCATAATGATTTTTATCGGCTCTTCGTTGTCTTTTAAATTTGGTGCGAAACCGCCTTCATCGCCCACGGCTGTGCTATGACCTGCATCATTTAGAATTTTCTTCAAAGTTTGATAAATCTCGGCTGCTGCGCGCAAAGCGTCGCTGAAATTATCGAAACCAAACGGCATAATCATAAATTCTTGGAAATCCACGCTGTTGTTTGCGTGTGCGCCACCATTGATGATATTAAACATCGGCACAGGCAAAATGCTGGCATTTGCGCCACCCAAATAGCGATATAATGGCATATTTAGACTTTTTGCCGCCGCTCTTGCAACTGCCATAGAGACGCCCAAAACAGCATTTGCGCCTAAATTTGAGTAATTCTCAGTGCCGTCAAGCTCCAACATAGTATCATCGATAAATTTTTGATTATACGCATCGGCTCCCACGATTGCCTCAGCGATTGTTTCATTTACATTAGCGACCGCTTTTAGCACGCCTTTTCCGCCAAATCTCGCGTCTTTATCGCGTAACTCCAAAGCCTCTCTTTTGCCAGTGCTTGCCCCGCTTGGCACTACTGCGCTCGCTACCGTGCCGTCGCTTAGCTCGACTGTGGCTTTGACCGTCGGATTACCTCTGCTATCTAAAACCTCGATTGCATACACATTTTCTACGAATACCATTATTCTTCTCCTTTATCATCATCGCTAGAATCGCTTAAATTCACGCCTTCGCTTCCCATTTGTTCTTTTATTTTGCCTAGAATTTCATCAGCTACATCCGGGTTATTTTCTAGGTAAATTTTGGCATTTTCTCTGCCTTGACCAAGCTTCGTATCGCCATAGCTAAACCACGCGCCACTTTTATCGATAATATCTAGTTTGACGCCATAATCAATCAATTCGCCGACTTTGGAAACGCCCTTGCCAAACATAATGTCAAATTCTGCCACTTTAAACGGCGGAGCGACCTTGTTTTTGACTACTTTTACCTTTGCGCGGTTGCCGATTGGTTCCTCATTTTGTTTGAGTGTAGCGATTTTGCGGATATCAATACGCACTGATGAGTAAAATTTCAGCGCATTTCCGCCTGTGGTGGTCTCTGGCGAGCCGTATCCTGTCATACCGATTTTCATACGAATTTGGTTGATGAAAATTACCGTTGTTCCCATTTTATGCACGACGCCTGTGAGTTTGCGAAGCGCTTGGCTCATTAACCTTGCTTGAAGTCCTACATGCTGATCGCCCATATCGCCGTCGATTTCGCTCTTTGGCGTAAGTGCTGCGACGCTATCTACAATTATCAAATCAATCGCGCCACTTTTGGCTAGGGTTTCTACGATATCAAGGGCCTGCTCGCCAAAATCAGGTTGGCTTACATATAGATTGTCTGTATCTACGCCCAAATTTGCGGCGTATTTGACATCTAGCGCGTGCTCGGCATCGACAAATGCGCAAATTCCGCCAGCCTTTTGGCACTCGGCGATGATATGAAGTGTCAAAGTAGTTTTACCAGAGCTTTCTGGTCCGTAAATTTCGATAATTCTGCCCTTTGGCACGCCACCGATTCCAAGGGCGATATCAAGGCCGACTGAGCCTGTGGATATCGCGTCGATATTTTCGACTTGTTTATCGCCAAGGCGAACCAAAGTGCCTTTGCCAAACGCTTTGTCAATCGATTTTAGCGCGGCGTCAAGGGTTTTTTTCTTTCCTTCGTCCATACTATTCCTTAAAAAAAATTTACCGCTGATTTTAGCAAAATAACTTTAATAATAGGTTGTGTGATATGGCGAAATTTAACCCTTTTTTGTTATGATTGCATAAAATCAAATTTAAGGTAAGATTATGAAAAACATTAGCGTTGCTCACTCGCCCGATGCGGACGATATTTTTATGTATATGGCGATTAAATTTGGCTGGGTAAATTCTTCGTGGCTGAGATTTTCTAATAAAGCAGACGATATTCAAACGCTAAATTTAGCCTCTTTGGCTGGGACTTACGATGTTTGCGCGATAAGTTTTGCATTGTATCCAAAAATTTATGAAAATTACGCACTTTTGCGAACTGCTGTTAGTTTTGGAGAGGGTTACGGTCCAAAACTGATAAAGAAAAAAGGTGTGAAGCTAAAACCGAATTTCAAAGTCGCCCTAAGTGGCGAACACACGACAAATGCGATGATTTTTCGCATTGCTTACCCAAGCGCCAGGATTGTGTATAAAAATTTCTTAGAGATCGAAAACGCAGTGCTTAGCGGAGAAGTCGATGCTGGGGTGCTGATACACGAAAGCATTTTGGATTTTTCTAGTGATTTGTGCGTGGAACGCGAAATTTGGGATATTTGGAGCGAGTTAAACGGCGAAAATTTACCACTTCCGCTTGGTGGTATGGCGCTTCGCAGATCCCTGCCACTCACAGACGCGATTGAGTGCGAAAGGGTGCTAACTGACGCCGTGCGGGTCGCTCACGCAAATAAATCTTTGCTATCAAAAATGCTAATTGAGCGAAATTTAGTGCGAGTTGATGATAAAAAACTAGAAAAGTATCTAGGGCTGTATGCAAACGAAAATTCGATTTCAATGAACGAAACGCAACTAAACGCAGTGCAAAAGCTCTTTGATTTGGGCTTTAAGCACGGATTTTACTCAGAGCAAATTTGCGTGAGTGATATGCTGATACCGACGGAATATAGCGAGATTAGAAATTCGTAGAATTTTAAATTTTGCAAAAATACTGCCCCGAAATTTTAAATTCGTGGCAATGACAAATTGAGTTTCAATTTTGCCTAATTTGTCATTGCGAGCGTAGCGAAGCAATCCAGCCACGCCGTTAGGCGTTTTTAATTAAATTTAAAGTGAGAAAATTTGACTATAAGAGAAATAGAAGTTTTAAGAAAATTAGCATTAAATAAAATTAACGGACTAAAAATTCCGTTTTTTCTTTCAACTCTCGCAATCCCAATTGCGGTCGGATTTTTGTTATATAAATTTGGCGATATAGAATTTGCTTTGCCTTTGGCTATTGTAATTTTTGGTATGTCAGCGATGAAATATATAATGATAGATTTTATTGACGCAGACCAGCCTATGACCATAAAAAGAGAAATAATGCCATTTTTGCCACTGTTAATTTTAATGTATTTTGGTGATGATATAACCAAATTTATACCAAATTTCGGCTATGTATTGCTTACGATATTTACAATACTTGCCATGATTATGTCATTTTTATTGCTTGTGAAATTCGCAAAAATGGACGAGATAAAAAAATACAAAGATTTATTCAAAAATAGATATTTAAAGGACTATCTTGCAAAATTTGGCTATGAATACCAAGAAAAAGGCTCATTAGACCAAATAATCTTAAAACATAGTAAATTATTTAACCCGTCCGAAATTTCAAATATAAACGATAAAATTTGTGGGAAAATCGACAAGGTAGAATTTGTTTTTTGCGATTTAATCATCAAAAAAGAGCTAAAAGACGCGCTGTATTTTGGCGTGTTTTTTTATGCCGAATTTAACAAAAATATCAAATCAAAAACTTTCATAAAATCAAAAGACAGCAAAATACAAAACACGGAAAATTTGAAAAAAATTGTTATGGACGACACGAAATTTAACCGCACTTTCGAAGTTTATAGCACAGATGCTATAAATGCTATGTATATATTAAGCCCTGCATTGATGAAGAGAATTTTAAGCTTAAAATGGCATTTAAATTTTCCGATTAGCATTAGTTTTGTGGGAAGCAAAATTTACATTTTTATCGATACAGGCAAGGATAATTTCGAGCCAAATATCGATATAAGTGCGATAAAATCGGATAGAATTATCAAAACAGAGCTCTCACACTTTTTATCAATCGTTAAAACTTTAAATTTAAATACAAGAATTTGGAAAGTGTGAAATATTGTATAATAACGCAAAAATTCAAGGCGTAGTTATGGCGAAAATTTATAAGAAAATTGACTTTTCGAAATATAGTTCGGTGAAAATCGGAGGCGTGGAAAAAGTTGAAGTTTTAGACGAAAATAGCGAATTTAACGGCTTTGTCGTGGGTGGCGCAAATAATCTTTTAATCTCGCCAAATCCGCCACAAATCGGCATTTTGCACGATAAATTTGATTTTATTTCACTTGACGGCGACATTTTAAAAATCGGCGCAAAAACAAAAAGCGCTAAAATTTACAACTTCGCAAAACAGCAAAATCTCGCAAATTTCGAGTTTTTAAAAAATATCCCCGGCACACTTGGCGGACTTCTTACGATGAACGCAGGTTTAGCAAATTTTGAAATCTCGCAAAATCTAATCTCCGTTCGCACAAGTCTTGGCGAATTTGGCAAAGACGAGTTAAATTTCGCCTATCGCCACAGCGAAATTCCCGGAATTATTTTAGAAGCCAAATTTAGAGTTTCGCGCGGTTTTGATGCAATCCTTAGCGAAGCAATCGCGCAAAAAAGGGCAAATCAGCCGCGTGGTGCTAGTTTTGGAAGCTGTTTTAAAAATCCAAATGGCGATAGTGCAGGTAGGCTCATCGAAGCAGTGGGTTTAAAGGGCTTTCGTGTCGGCGGGTGCGGATTTAGCGAAAGGCACGCAAATTTTCTCATAAACTACGGCGGGGCGACATATTTTGAGGCAATCACCCTCATAAATTTAGCCAAAATGCGCGTAAAAGCCGAATTTGGCGTGGATTTACACGAAGAAGTGGTGATTTTATAGCGCCAAGTTTCCTTGCGCGCTTGCTGATAAATAAATTTTAAGCGAATTTGCGATATAGGCTAGCCAAATTAATCACGGAGTTTTTCATGACTTGCAAGCACGATTTTTATAGCCATAAACCTATTATCCCAAGCCAAGCGTCGCACTCGCACAGCCACGAGCATTTTCGCGACCACGATCATGGCCACTCGCATGAGCACAATCACAGCCACGCAGTGGGGCCGAACACAAACAAAAAAATGCTTAAAATTTGTATCGCAATTACGATTTTTGCGATGATTTTTCAATTCGTTTATTCTATCATTACAAATTCTCTCGCGCTTTTAAGCGATACTTTGCACATGTTTAGCCACGCTTTTGCCCTAACTCTAAGCTATTTCGCGGTGAAAATTTCAGAATTTAGCGGTGGAAATGAACGGACATTTGGATTTTTTAGAGCTGAGATTTTAGTCGCTTTTGTAAATTCTATTATGAGTTTTGCATTTGCCCTTTTTATCGTGTATGAGGCTGTGTGCAAACTGATAAACCCTGAAAGCATAGACGCAAAAACCCTTTTGGTGGCTGCTTTTATCGGGCTTGTAGCAAATGCAATAAGCGGACTTTTGCTAATCAAAGCCGATATGCAAAACATAAATATAAAATCCAGTTTCATACACATGATGAGCGATTTGCTAAGCTCGGTTGGCGTTATTTTGGGTGCTGTGATTGTGTATTTTACGGGTGCGTTTTGGGTGGATTGCGTTTTGGCTATGATGATTGCCTTTGTGATTGGAAAATGGTCATATTCTTTGGCGAAAGATAGCGTAAATGTGCTTTTAGAGACTTCGCCGATACCTATACAAAGCATAAAAAATGAAATTTTATCGCATGAGTTTGTGCTGGATACGCACGATATTCACCTCAGCGAAATTACGCATAATTTTTATGTTTTGACGGCTCATATCGTCATAGAGAGGGAAAATTTAGATAAATTTTCGCAAATCATCGGTGAATTATCGCAAAATTTAATGCAAAATTTACATATCGCACACTGCACTTTTCAGCCTGAGTGGAGTTGAAATTTGTGTTAAATTCGCGCGAAATTTAACATTGAACGATTTCTTAAATTTTAGGCAAAATTTTGAAATTTTGCAAAAACACTAACCTTGAATTTTAAATTCGTAGATTGCTTCGTCGCTATCGCTTCTCGCAATGACAGATTGGGCATAAAATTTTAAATTTATGCCCAATGAATTTTACTGATAGTTTTATTTACTGACCGTCATTTACCCATTTTCCGCTGATACCCTTTACGGCGTCTGCTACTTTGATTTCCACATCGCCGTTATCTATATCTATCAGGTGATAGCGGTCGTTGCCCATATCCATTTCCTTCATATACGAAAGCTGTCTAAGACCATGGCGAGTTTCTATGCGCTCGACGAGATCGTGCTTTGATGACTCTGGCAAGGCATAGACGAGATCAACTGATGCCTGATCTGCTGCTAGGATATCAAGCGAGGCGACAATGCCGATATCAGGAGTCACGACAGGATCTGCGCCAGTTCCTTCGCAATCGCAAGAAACACTCATATTGCGCAATACATTTATAAAGGCGATTTTGTGAGCGAAATATGTCGTTATCGCCTTAGTGGATTCGCTCATGCGCTCCATAAACTCTTCTTCGCTGATACTCCACTGACCTTTACCCTCTGCGGAGTGGATCCATTTTTTGCCTATTCGTCCATCAGCGCAACCGATACCGATATTTTTATTCGAGCCACCAAATCCGCCCATAGTGTGTCCCTTGAAGTGAGTAAGGGCAAGAAACGAATCATAATCAAGGATATTTTTTCCCATAGACATTTCGCTAAACCATTTACCATGTGGCACCGGTAGCAACGCTGTCCCAGCTTCGTCTATTATATCTACCTTAGAAAAGGTCCAGCCATTTGTTTCGAGAGTTTTGCGGTGATCTTCTGTGTTATACCTTGCGCCTGCGTAATATGTGTTTGTCTCTACAATAGAGGCATTAGAAAGACGAGAGCTCATAAGCTCCTTTACCCATGGGCGTGGAATAATATTTGGTCCATGAGGCTCTCCGGTGTGGAGTTTGACCGCAACTTTGCCGACCAATACGCTTTTGATTTTATCAAATATTTTGACTAGTCCTGCGGGAGAGAGATTCCTTGTAAAATATACATAAGACTCAGGTCCTTTGCGCTGCTCATACGGGATATAGCGCTCTCCGCCGACACCAGGGACTGGGGTTTTAGACGCGCTTGTTTCGTCTTTTTTCTCCGCTGCGCTAGCATAGTTTGAGAGAGCACCAAGTGCCACTGCGGCTCCTGCCATTTTCACAAACTTGCGCCTTACAATATCTTGCATAGCCTATACCTCTCTTTCATAAATATTATATAGTTCTTTACCATTATAAAATAATTCAGTTAATAAAATATTTTTGCGCTTCGGCCTTATCCTCAAACGGCGTGGCTATAAATTTTTCATTTTCAATGATGACTTCATAGCTTTTGCCTGGTTGAAATTTCGTATAAGTTAGCGCAAATTTCGCCGCTAATGCCATGTCATCGCCACTAGCACCACGCGAAATGAGCGAGTATGCACCTACGAGTGGCTCGGTAAATTTAATGCGAGTAAATTTAGGATTTTGGATATTTCTTAGGCGCGCATTATCATCTTCGTTGCGTCCGATTATCATTTTTGCGCCACCACTTAGGCGCAAATGACGGCCAAATTTTAAAATTTCAGCGTCCTGCGTGGTCTGTAATTTTTCAAATTTCATCATATCTTTGATTTTATCAGCGTAGCTTTGGATTGTAAGCAAACACCCGCCAGCCGGCGTTTCATAATCATCAAAGCCAAATTCCCCCGCTAACTCCATTTGGCGCGTTCGCCCCCTGCCACTGATATCTAGCAGTTTTTCGCGATCGACCCAGCCGTTGATTTCAGGCGCGCTTGGTGCCATTAGTTTCGCGCTTAGCGGGCGCAAGATTAGGTTGTTTTCATCGCTACTTAGTTTGCGCACCTGCGCCATTGCAGCGGCTCTTTGGCTCATTGGGCGTTGTCCTAGCACCTCGCCAGAAATCACAAAACTAGCTCCAAGTGCTTCTAGCATAGAAAGCGCGGTTTTAAACATATATCCATGGCAGTCTATGCAGGGGTTAAACTGCTTGCCATAGCCGTATTTTGGGCTAAAAAGCACATTTTGCAAATACTCATCTCTGATATCCACGCGCAAAAACTCAGCCCCAGCCATGCGCGCTCGCTCGCTCATAATCTCGCTTTTATCATCTTTACCACCAAAGCCAATATCCATATAAAGTGCCGTAACGCCGATATTTTGCATAGTTATTAATTTTATGGCTAGCATAGAGTCTAGCCCACCGCTAAAAAGTGCGAGTGCCTTCATTTTTTTCCTTTTAATTCGTTTATTTTTTTTTGATATTCGAGGATTTTATCGAGCCTATCAGGGTCGTTTGAAACAAGCAATTTTTGCATTTGCTCCTCTAAAACCCTGCGACGAAGAAGCATGCAGGCTTTGATAAAATTCGTCTCATTTGTAATGGCTAAAATTTTATTATCCAAGGCAAGCGCGCGCAGACTTTGCTCGTCATCTTCGCTTTTTTGCGCTGATATTAGGGCTTCATACACCCTGCCATGCATACGGAAATCCTGCACGCTAAGGCAGTTTAGGCCGTTTGCCATGAAATTTTCGTTTAAAAGCATGGATTTTATGACTTGAAGCTCGGTTATGTCTTTTAAATTTGAGCCCTCTGGTTTTGGCGCGTTTTCTTGCGGTTTTAAATTTTGCTTTGGCGCGAAATTTGCGCTCGCACCCGAATTCGAACTTAGCGAAAACACATTAGGCGAAACATCTAAAATTTGCGCTACCAAACTCGTATATGACTGCGCCACCACTGGATTTAGCGCGTTAGTAAATTCTTTGATTTCATTTAGAGCCTGCTCTTTTTGCACGGGGCGAGTTAGGTCGTATTTTTTGGCGATTTCACGGATCAAAAATTCTCCGCCCTCCATGCCATTAGCGTAAATTTGGGCTAGTTCGCGCACTTTGCCAGCTTGTACCATATCGGCTGGATCTGCGCCACCGCCTATGATAACCACGCTATTATCAATGCCGTTTGCGCATAAGAGTCTAGCGCTTTTTATCGCAGCGTTGATTCCTGCGCTATCTCCGTCGAAGCTTAAAATCACGCGCAAATCCCCGCGTTTAATCAGTGGCAAATGTAGTGGCGTCAAAGCTGTGCCAAGCACGGCTACTGCGTTGTCGATACCTGCTTGATGAAGCATTATGACATCCATATAGCCCTCTGTGATGATGAGGGTTTTTTTATCATACGCGCTTTTTTTGGCTAGATTGTAAGCGTAAAAAATCCGCGATTTATCAAAAACCGCGCACTGGGGCGAATTGACATATTTGGCAGGATTGCCACTAATCGTGCGCCCGCCAAAGCCCACGATTTTGCCCGTGTGGTTGTGAATCGGAAATGTAATGCGCTCGATAAAGCTAGCGTAGCTTCCGCGCTCGTTTTGCTTAATCGCGCCCACATTAAAGGCGTTGCGCGCTTCGATTTGCTCGTTTTGCAAAACACGGATTGTCTGCGCGCTAGACCCAGCCCAGCCAAGGCCAAATTTCTGTATCGTCTCATCGCTAAGACCGCGCGAGTGCAGATACTCTACTGCACTAGGATTGTTATAAAGCTGGCTTTGATAAAAAGCGTTTAGAATTTCTAAAATTTTTTTATCCTCACGCTGAAAATCGCGCTCATTTGTGTATTCGAGCTCGAAACCATACATCGAGGCTAGCTTTTCTACGGCTTCTTTGAAATTTAGCTTTTCGTAGTCTTGGACGAATTTTATGGCATTTCCGCCAGCCTTGCACGAAAAGCAGTGAAAAATCCCAAGCCGCGAGCTCACGCTCATACTAGGGTGCGAATCATCGTGAAATGGGCAAATTCCGACGAAATTTGAGCCAGAGCGTTTGAGTGGGACATATCTTTCTACGACATCTACGATATCAGCGACGGCTAAAAGCCTTTCAATACTTTCATTTTTAATCATTTGCAAATTATACCCACACTTTGCTATAATCGCCCTTTATTTTATACCACGAGGCGAAATTTGGACAATTTTTTTCTTGATGATCGCGATCCTATTTTTGGGCTAATTGTTTTAATCAGCATTATTTTGTTAGTTAGCGTTCTAAGCTATGTTTGGGGGATTTTTCACAAAAAAAACGAAAGGACAAATTTAGAGAATTTTATCAAAAAATTTGACACCCTAGACGCGCTTAGCGACGCTCACCGCGAGCTTTTATCAAGCCCGCAAATCGATCAGCCTACCCTTGGGGTGTTAGCGAATTCTTTTGTCAAAAGCGGGGATTATGAGCGGGCGATTGAAATTTATCTAATCGCGCTAAATAAAACCACAAACGGCGCACAAAGGGAGTTTGTGCTGACAAATTTAGGCATTGTATATTTTAAAGCCGGATTTATGGGCAGGGCTGAGGAGGTGTTTTTGGAGGCTTTGCGCCTGCGCCCACGCAATCAAACCGCGCTAAATCACCTAACCGTGATTTATGAGAGGCTTCGCAGGTTTGACGAGGCGTTGCAGGTCTTAGACGCGCTGCAAGAACAAGGCGTAGATGTCTGGCAAAACGCGCGCTATATCAGGGCTCAAATCATAGCAAATGACGCAAACACGCCATTTAGCGAGAAAATAAGGCAAATTTTAGCCCTAAATTTCAAGGGTGCAAAGAGATTTTGCATAGAGCTTTTTATCAAAAACAAAGAGCCCTTTGGCGAATTTAGCGAATTTCCAAATTTGAGCGAGGTGATTGATTTAATCTATCCGCTAAAAACAGCTGTAAATTTGGGCGATAGCGACTATAATGCGCTTTTTTACGCGCTGGGTAGAAGCGAGAAAAAGCCAGAAAAACCTAGCCAAATTTTCGAAATAAACGCCCTTGTAGCGATGAAGGAAGCGGGATTTGCGGGGGCTAGTTTAGCGTTTTCGTATTCGTGCGCGAAATGCAAAAGCCAGGTGGGGATATTTTCTCATCGTTGCCCTGTGTGCTACGAAATGGCTAGCGTGGGTGTTGGCGCGAAAATCTCGGAAGCAAACAATGAAATCGGTCAGACTTTTTAGCGACGGTAGTAGTCTTGGAAACCCAGGAGCTGGGGGCTGGGCGTATATTTTAGAATACAAAGGGGCTAAAAAATGCGAGTGTGGCGGCAGTGCGTGCGCTACAAACAACCAAATGGAGCTAACCGCGACGATTATGGGCTTAAAAGCGCTTAAAGAGCCATGCGAAGTGGAGCTTATCACAGATAGTCAGTATGTGGTAAATGCGATAAATTCGTGGCTAGATAAGTGGATAAAAACGGATTTTAAAAACAAAAAAAACGAGGATTTGTGGAGGGAGTATATCAGAGTGGCAAACGGCCATAAAATCACGGCCGTATGGGTAAAAGGGCATGCTGGACACCCGCAAAATGAGGCTTGCGACAGCCTAGCTAGGGGCGAGGCGCAAAAATATAAAAAGGCTTAAATTTTGCAATGAGCGTTGCTAAATTTAAGAATTTTTGCAAATTTAATAAAGGAAAAAAATGCAAAATTTATCAAATTTAGAAGAAAAACTTGGTTATAAATTTAAGGATAAAGCAAGGCTTGCGGTCGCGCTAACGCATAGAAGCGCCAAAAATGGCGCAAACAACGAGAGATTGGAGTTTTTGGGCGACGCGGTTATGGATTTGATAGTGGGGGAGTATTTGTTTGTGAAATTTAACTCAAATGAGGGCGATCTCAGCAAACTGCGCGCGGCACTTGTCAATGAGACGAGTTTTTCGAAATTTGCTAGGTTTTTGGGGATTGGGGCGTGTCTGAATATGTCAGCTTCCGAGGAAAAAAACGGCGGCAGGGAGAAAAACTCGCTACTTTCAGATGCTTTTGAGGCGACGATTGGCGCGCTGTATTTGGAGGTGGGGCTAGAAAAAACGGCCAAAATTGTAGTTGCCCTGCTAGAAAAAATTTATCCAAAGATCGAATTTAATGAGCTTGTGAAGGATTATAAAACCTCGCTTCAAGAAATCACACAGGCAAAATTCGGCGTTACGCCCGAGTATCGCTTGCTAGGCTCATCTGGACCTGATCATAAAAAAAGTTTTGAAATGGCGGTTTTCGTGGGTGGCAAGGAGTTTGCGAGGGACATCGGAAACAGCAAAAAAGAGGCCGAACAAAAAGCGGCAAAGATTGCGATTGAGATTTTAGAAAATAGATAAATTTTTATTTAAAATTGAAATTTTTTTATTTTTAAGTTAATTTTTTACGATTTTTCGTTAAAATTGCCGTTAAAAATCATTTTTAATAAATTTATTTTGTAAGGATAAAAAAATGTTAGTTGAATTTAGAGTAAAAAATTTTTTATCTATTCAAGACGAGCAGGTTTTAAGCCTAGTAGCTAGTAATGACAACGAACATTTAAATTCTACCTTTGAAACTCCAAATAAGAAATTTAGATTGTTAAAAAGCGTTGCTATTTATGGTGCAAATGCTTCTGGAAAGTCAAATATCATAAAAGCAATAGACACAATGTCTAAAATCATAAAAGCTAGTGTAAATACCCAAATAGGAATAAAATTACCAGTTGTACCATTTTTGCTTGGAGATAATGATAACGAACCAAGCGAATTCGAAATTACATTTTTTATAGGCGAAGTGCGTTATCAGTATGGTTTTTCGGCAACACAAAAAAGAATTTGCGATGAGTGGCTTTTGGTTTATGAAACACATATTGCACAAACTTGGTTTGAACGACATTATGATGGTAATAATAGAAAATATAATTGGAAATTTAGTGCAAAATTGAAAGGTAAAAAAGAGCTATGGAAAGATAGCACAAGAGAAAATGCTCTATTTTTATCAACAGCAGTTCAACTAAATAGCGAACAATTAAAGCCTATTTTTAATTATTTTAGTAGCAGTTCTGATAATTTAACAACGGAAAAATTATACAAGGATAATAAATATAGAAATGAAATAGTAAATTCGCTAAAAGCAATTGATTTAGATATTGAAAATATCGAAGTAGAAGAAAAAGATTTTTTTATTGACATTGATAAATTACCAAATGATTTTCCAATTGAGTTAAAGAGTTTTTTTACTAAAAATGCTCCAAAAAAAATGTTAAACACATTAACACAGCATCTAAATCAAAATGGTAAGATTGTAAAATTTGATTTAGATGTGGAGTCGGGCGGAACAAAACATTTTTTTAAGATTATAGGTCCATTATTAAATTTCTTAGAAAGTGATGATTTTACCATTGTTGATGAACTAGAACTTGGTTTTCACCCATATTTAACCAAATTTGTAATCGATTTGTTTAATAATCCAAAAACAAACAAAAACAACGCTCAACTCATCTTTACTACGCATGAAACAAGCGTTTTAAACAAAGATGTGTTTAGAAAAGACCAAATTTATTTTTGCGAGAAGAAAAATAAAGCTACACAGCTTTATTCGTTGCTTGAATTTAAACCAAGAAAAGACGCTCAAAACTGGGAAAAATCATATCTTGGTGGTCGTTTTGGAGCTGTTCCGTTTTTTAGCGAATTTGAGCTATAAAAGGGCTAAAAATGCGAACAGGCAATAAAAATTTAAAGAGAAAACAAAATACACGCGATATTAAAGAAAATATTTTGATAGTTTGTGAAGGTAAAAAAACCGAACCAAACTATTTTAATGCTTTAAAAAGAAAATTTAGGTCTCAAACAGCTACAATAGATATAGATGAAAACTCAAACTCAGCACCTATAAGTGTCGTAGAATACGCTATAAAAAAAGCCGAAGAAGCTCAAAAAGACAAACAAAAAGAAACTTACGATATTATTTACTGTGTATTTGACAAAGATACTCATACAAGTTTAGCACAAGCATTAGATAAATTACCAAAAGATAAAAAATACGGAGCCGAATTTTATGCTATTTTATCTGTGCCGTGCTTTGAATTTTGGATTTTGCTTCATTTTGATACCATTCTTCCAAATTTTTACAAAGATAAACACCCGTGTAAAAATTTAATAAAAAATTATCTTAAAAAATATATAAAAAATTATGAAAAAGGCTATAACGATTTTTCGCAAATCATTACCGATGAAAATTTGGACAAAGCAACAAAATTTGCTATACAAATTTGCGAACAATTAGGCATAGAAGAACCGGACAACAAAGAAGCATTAAGAAAATTTTATAGTGATGAAAGCTCTTTTACAAATGCTTTTTTAGTGGTAGAAAAATTTAAAGAAATCTCATAACGGAGAAATTTATGAATACTTTTGGCATAAAACTACGACTTACGACTTTTGGGGAGAGCCACGGCGTGGCGATTGGTGGCGTTTTGGACGGCTTTCCGGCGGGTGTAAAAATCGATACTAAATTTTTACAAGCCGAACTAGATAAACGCAAACCGGGCGGTAAATTTGCCACTTCTCGCAAAGAAAGCGATGAGGTGCAGATTTTAAGCGGCGTGTTTGACGGGCTCAGCACGGGTGCGCCGATAGGATTTGTGATTTACAACGCAAATCAGCACTCAAAGGACTATGAAAATTTAAAAGAGCTTTTTCGCCCAGGACACGCTGATTTTGGCTATTTTGCTAAATACGGAGTGCGAGATCACAGAGGAGGTGGGCGAAGCTCGGCAAGAGAAACGGCGATAAGGGTCGCAGGTGGGGCATTTGCGCAGATGCTTTTAAATGAATTTGGCGTGAGCGTGAAAAGCGGAGTTTTAAGCGTAGGCGAGATTTGCGGGGAAAATTTAGACTTCGAAAATGCCGATAATAGCGAGATTTTCGCACTTGATAAGGGTGTGGAGAATTCGCAAAAAGAGCTTATCGCAAATTTAAAGAAAAAAGGCGAAAGCATGGGAGCAAGTGTGCTGACAATCGCAAATGGCGTGCCAAAGGGGCTTGGAGAGCCACTTTATGCTAAGACTGACGCGTTAATCGGTGGCGCTTACATGGGGCTAAACGGCGTAAAAGCCGTAGAGATCGGCGACGGCGTGGAAGTTTCGCATAAATTTGGAAGCGAAAATAATGATTTTATGGATAAAAATGGCTTTAAATCAAACCACGCAGGGGGAATTCTAGGCGGTATCACAACAGGGGAGCAAATCATCATAAAAACGTATTTTAAGCCAACGCCTAGCATTTTTGCCGATCAGCCGACGATTGATAAAAACGGCGATGAAACGATTTGTTCGCTTCGTGGTCGCCACGACCCTTGTATCGGAGTGCGTGGCAGTGTCGTCTGCACGGCACTTTTACGGCTAATCTTAGCCGATTTACTTTTGCTAAACGCAAGTGCAAATTTGGGGAATTTAAAGAAAATTTATGGGTAAATTTAGGAGCTAAAATGATAAAAATAAAATCAATTAAATTTAAAGACCACGATATTTTAGGAGATTTAGAACTAGATTTTTGCGATAAAGACGGCAATCCTGCCGATACAATCATCATCGCAGGAGAAAACGGCACAGGTAAAACGACTATTTTGGAAGAGATTGAAAAAATTTTAACATATAATTTTGATAAAAATGTCTCGTATGAAATAGTGAATAATGGTAATATATTTAAATATGAAAATGGACAATTTTGGAATAATAACAATTCGGTGAATTATTCACCTAGTGTATATATTGGGGGAGTTTCGGCAAGTAATTTTTCAAATAAAAGCGATTCTGACCGATTTATAGAATCATCAAATTTTAAAAAACCATTATTTGCAACAGTAAATATAAATTTTTCACAAAACAAAAAAATTAGAAATTTTGGTAGCAACAATATAGATATAGACGATGATGAAAGAAAAAAATTTACTGATAAAACAGCTGAAAACATAAAGCAATTATTTGCAGATATGATAAATTATGATTATAAAATAAGAGCAGAAAAGTATGACGAAATATTCAAAAATGCAGATATTATAAATTCTGATGATAAAGTAAAAGTAGAAAAAATAACCAAAAAGATACAAGATGAAATGAATACAAATTTGACACTTAAAATGGATAGATTTAAGAAAGTTTTTAATAAAGATTTGTTTAAAGAGTTGAAATTCAAAGGAATAGATAATATTGATAATAATATAGAAATCTTATTTGAAAAAAACGGCAAAGAAATTTCTATCGATGATTTAAGTTCGGGCGAAAAGCAAATTGTATTTCGTGGAGCATTTTTGTTGCGAGATAAAGAAGCTTTAAATGGTGCGGTTGTTTTGATTGATGAGCCTGAAATCAGTATGCACCCAAAATGGCAAGAAAAAATTTTAGGTTATTACCAAAAATTATTTGTCGATGGTGATAAACAAACTTCTCAAATAATTGTATCGACGCACTCAAATTTTGTCATAGAAAAAGCGTTAGAACTAGATAATTCCATTATTATTGCCCTACAAGAAAATAATGATAAACCTAAAAAAATAATGAAAAATGACGTAACATTTATTTTACCAAGTGTTACTGCGGCAGAAGTTAATTATCATATTTTTGATATTGCAAGCATAGATTTTCATATACAATTATTTGGTTATTTTCAAAGCATAACAGGAATAATTCAAATAAAAGATGTAGATAATAAAATAAAAAATAATCAAAAATTATTACCTAAAGTAGATAATAAAATAAAAAATAATCAAGAATTATTACCTGAAAATGTTTTAAAAGATAGTCAAGGGAATTCTTATAAATGGGAATATACTGATAAAAAAGGAAATAAAACTGAGTATGATACAATCTGTTGCTTTATCAGAAATGCCATAGACCACCCTGAAAATTTACCAAATCAAAAGCAAAACGGTCTTAAAGCAAAATATACAGACGATGAATTAAGATATTCTATTGAAATTTTGATAGAATTGGTAAATTTAGCAAAACAAAATAACTTAAATTAAGGATTTTTATGTTGCCAAATCCAAACGAAATTTTCCCCTTAAAATCTGGGTTAGAAAGCGTAACTTACATTAAGCCGGCCATTAAAAATAAAAATATAATCGTGGGCGAATTTAGCTACTATGCTGGGCAGGATTTTGAGAGGCAGGTTACGCACCATTATGATTTTATCGGCGATAGGCTGATTATCGGCAAATTTTGTCAAATCGGGCTTGGGGTGGAGTTTATGATGAACGGCGCAAACCACGCTATGGGCGGTGTTAGCACATTTCCGTTTTATATTTTTAAGGGTTTTTCGCAAGACGCTCCGAGCCTTGATAAACTGCCGATTAAAGGCGACACTGTGGTAGGAAACGATGTGTGGATAGGGCAAAATTCGCTCATCTTGCCGGGAGCTAAAATCGGCGATGGCGTGATAATCGGTGCTAGTAGCATAGTGGGTGGCGAAATACCACCGTATAGCATAGTCGCTGGAAACCCAGCACGGCTAATTCGCAAACGCTTTGATGATGAGATGATAAATTTGCTCTTAGAGCTTAAATGGTGGGATAAAAGCGTGGGTGAAATCGAAAATTTAAGCGAAATTCTTTCAAGCGATGATTTGCAAAGCGTGAAAGAAAAAATCAAAGAAATGCTTGGAAAAACCGAATAAATTTAATGAAATTTGATTGAAATTTAGCGGTGCAAATTTCAATCAAAACCAAATTTTAAATCTCATCTTTTAAAATTTTAACTATTGTGCGAGGCAGTATTTCATGCTCGATTTCGTGGATTTTGGCTTCCCACTCATCGCGCGTTTTGCCCTCTCTGGCAAACGCTTCTTGGGCTATGATTTTGCCTCCGTCTAGCTCCGCGCTGACTAGGTGCACGCTCACACCGCCTACTTGCATATCGCTTGCAAAGCTCTCATCGATTGCGTGCGCGCCCTTGAAAAGTGGCAAAAGCGACGGGTGCAGGTTGATCGCCCTGATTTGCTCGCAAAATACCGGCGTAAGCACTCTCATAAAGCCCGCTAGCACAGTTAGCTCGGCGCCACTTTTTTTGATAACTTCTACTACTTTTGCGTCAAATTCCTCTCTACTAACAAACGCTTTGTGATCAATAACAACGCTTGTTAGTCCGTATTTTTCGGCTTTGGCGATACCGCCTGCGTTAGCTTTGTTAGTTAGTGTTAGCACAACCTCGATTTTAATATCGCCAAAAATTTTGCCATGAAGCTTTTCTAAAATCGCCTCTAAATTACTTCCGCTGCCGCTAAAAAGCACGGCTATTTTTTTCGTAACCATTTTATCTCCTCGATGATGTCAAATGGGTTTAGTGAATATGAGTTTTTCCTAAAATTTCGCCCAGCTAAGGCATGGGCCAAAACGCCATTTATCGCGGCTTCGCGCGAGCTATAACCTTGGGCTAAAAGCCCTGTGATTAGCCCTGAGAACACATCGCCACTGCCTGCCTTAGCTAGCGCGCTAACTCCCCTCTCGCACACAAAAAGCTCGCCACGGTGCGCTATAATGGTGTTTGCGCCTTTTAGCACGAGCACGGATTTGGTAGCAAGCGAAAATTTGCGCGCTAAGGCAAAGCGATCTTTTTGCACTTCGCTAACGCTTAAATTTGCGATTTTTGCCAAGCTTAGCAAGGCGGCGAATTCCTTCGGGTGTGGCGTGATAACGGCATTTTCGTTGGTTTGCAAAATTTCAATAATTGCTTCATTGTAGCACAAATCCGCGTCGATGACGCAAGGCGTGCTAGATAGGATTTGCGTGTCAAATTTCGCCCCTCCTAGCCCCATACCAGCTCCGATTGCGCTAGCGCCCAAAAACTCGTCTTTGCGCATTAAAATCGGATTTAGATTTTTTATCTTGCCTACGACGCTGACTAACCCTGCGCCAATTGCGTGCGCGCTAAGGGCGGCGATTTGGGCTGCGCCACTCATTTCGCCAGAGGCGATAAAGGCGTGGCCAAATTCGCCTTTGTTTGTGTTTTTTTTCTTTCGAAATGGCAAGCGTAAATCGGATTTTTCTAGCAAAAACGCATCAGGCGAAGTGGCAAATTTATCCTCACAAATGCCTAAATTTGCCAGTTTTATCTTGCCGGTAAAATCTTTTGCCAAATCGCTAAAAAGCGAGATTTTCAGCGCCCCCATGCACACTGTATAATCCGCCTCGAACGCCATAGGTCTTGGCACACCAGCCAAATCAATTCCGCTTGGGATATCAATGGCGATTTTTAGGGCTTTGGAATGGTTTGCTCGCCCTAGTATCTCGCATACTTTCTCGTCCATATCGCGCGATAAACCGCTTCCAAAAACGCCGTCGATTATGCAGTCAAATTTGAAATTTTCCAAATTTTGGCTAAATTTCACGCCGACTTTTTTGGCGATTTCGCTTTGGAGTTTAAACGCTTCGTTTTTTGGCTCGCCAAAAATTAAAAACGCTTCGCACAAATAATCCCCGCTTAGCCTGCGAAGCACGCAAATAGCGTCGTTT
Source organism: Campylobacter sp. (assembly GCA_017934385.1). Lineage (GTDB taxonomy): Bacteria > Campylobacterota > Campylobacteria > Campylobacterales > Campylobacteraceae > Campylobacter_B. The sequence goes on from JAGBJQ010000101.1 coordinate 36,006, forward strand.
GCGTTATTCCCTGCCCCGCATAGGGCCAAAATTTTTGCCCCCTTTTTCAGCTTTTTGCGGATTAGAATTTCTACGCCACTAGCGGCGTTTTCCATTAAAATTTTCTCATCAATGCCTAAATTTTGGCTTGCGTTTTTGTCAAATTCGGCTGTGCTAAAATACAAATTTTTCATATCTCGCTCCTAGTTCGAAAGCTCAGAGCTTCGAGTAAATGGGCTTTTGCGATGACTTCGCTCTCACTTAGATCGGCGATACTGCGCGCTACTTTTTTGGTTTTTATAATCCCTCTTTGGCTTAGATTATACCTGCTAATCGCGCTTTCTAGGATATTTTGCGCGCTTGATTCCAAAATACAAAATTTCTGCACATCCTTATCGCTTAATTTCGCGTTTAGCTCGCTTTGCCCTCTTAGTTTTTGCGCGCGAAAGGCGCACACCACTCTCTCATACATCTCCTCGCTAGATATGCTAGATCTATCGTCCTTGCTGACCTCGTCCATAGCCACATATAGATCAATCCTATCAAGCAGTGGCCCAGAAATCACGCTTTTGTATTTTTTGATTTCGTTTGTCGAGCACGAGCACGAGGTCGATTGCGAAAACAAATGTCCGCACGGGCAGGGGTTTTGCGCTGCGACAAAGATAAATTTCGTCTCATACTCGGTTTTGGAATTTACCCGTGAGATTAAAATTTTATTATCTTCGAGCGGTTCTCGCAGGCTTTCTAAAATTTGCTTTCCAAAGTGCGGAAGCTCGTCGAAAAACAGCTCGCCGCCGTTTGCCAAAGCCACCTCGCCGATACGCGCACCAAGCGAACCACCGCCGAAAATCGAGCTTCTAGTGCTTGTGTGATGAGGCGAGCGAAAGGCTCTGAGTGCGCTAAAATCGACATTTTTGTTGTTTAATGACTCGTAAGCGCACGAAAGCAAAATCTCACTCACGCTTTGAGGTGGCAAAATTTGGGCTATGCGTTTAGCGCACATTGATTTGCCACACCCTGGGCTTCCCTCAAAGAGTATATTATGCATACCGCTAGCGGCGATTAGGCTCGCTCTTTTGGCTCTTTCTTGACCTTTTATGTCTTTGAAATTTAGGGTGAAATTTCGGTTTGGGACATAAATTTCATCGCCGATTTTAATGACATCTTTAAAAATCGGGTGAGTTTCGCTCATAAGGCAGGTTGCGGCAAATTTATCATCGCTAAAAAATCTAATCGCTTCTGCTAAATTTTCGACCGCATAAACCTCGTAATTCGGGATTGTCGAGGCTCTAAGCGCGATTTCTTTTGGCACTAAAATTTTAGCATTTTTCACATGCGCGCTTAAAAACAGCAGTGTCGAAAACAAAGAGGCCGTGGATTTGAGCGCCCCGTCAAGTCCAAGCTCGCCAAATACGAAAAAATCGTCCCCAAAGCTCTCTTTTTGCAAAGCGATTAAAAGTGCGATTGCAAGGTCGAAGTGCGAGCCGTTTTTTGGCACATCAGAGGGGGAGAGATTTATAATGATTTTAGAGGCTGGGAATTTGAAATTTAGGCTCATCAAAGCCGCTTTCACCCTGCTTTCGCTCTCTTTAATCGTAGCCCCTGCAAGTCCAACGATATTAAAGCCAGGAAGACCTCTTACAAATGTGCTTTCTACACTGACACTGATTAAAGTATCGGTAAAAACAGCGCATTTTAGAGATTTCATTTTGATTTTTCTTTTTTGTTTTTGCGGTATTCTTTGTCAAATTTTTTGCGGTTATTGTAGCCTATACGCTCGATAAAAAGGTGCCCGTCTAGGTGGTCTAGCTCGTGTTGGATACACACGGCTAAAAGCTCTGAGGCTTCCAATTCGTGTCTTTCTCCATTTCTATCTTGGTAAGAAAGTTTAATTTTGGCAGCTCGTTTTACATCTTCGTAATATCCAGGCACACTAAGGCAACCTTCTTGGTAGATGATTTCATCTTCTTTTTGTGTGATTACGGGATTTATGAGTTCGAGCAAATCGGCCTTATCTTGCACGCCCTCTTCGTTGGCTAAATTTATCACAACGGCTCTGATTGGATTAGCCACCTGGATAGCAGCTAGTCCAATGCCGTTTTTACTTATCATGGTTTCATACATATCGTCTAAAAATTTCGCCAGTTCATCGTCAAATTTGACGACCTCTTTGGAGCGAACATGGAGTTTTTTGTTCGGATATGTAAGAATTTCTAAAACCATTATTTAAAGCTCTTTTCCAATACCTTGTCGATTAGTCCATACTCGCTGGCCTCTTTCGCGCTCATGAAAAAATCTCTCTCGCAGTCTTTTTCGATATCGCTTAAATTTTTGCCTGTGTTTTGGGCTAAAATTTGATTTAGTTGCGATTTCATACGCAAAATTTCTTTTGCTTGGATTTCGATATCAGTGGCTTGGCCTTGCGCTCCGCCAAGTGGTTGATGAATCATAATGCGCGCATTTGGCAAAGCATATCGTTTGCCCTTGGTGCCACAACTAAGCAAAAATGCGCCCATTGAAGCAGCCTGACCTATGCAGATCGTGCTGACATCTGGTTTGATGTAATTCATAGTATCATAAATGCTAAAACCGCTCGTAACCACGCCACCAGGGCTATTGATATACATATAGATATCTTTGTCTGGATCTTCTGCTTCCAAAAATAAAAGTTGAGCTACGATTGCGCTGGCTACATCGTCGTTAATCTCGCCGCTTAGCATTACAATGCGATCTTTAAGCAAGCGAGAGTAGATATCATAACTCCTCTCGCCTCTGCTTGTTTGCTCGATTACATAAGGTAAAAACATTATTCGCCTTCTTTGTCGTCTTTGTTTTTGCTAAAAATATTGTTGAAAAGTTTTTCCTCGATTAGCGCCATTTTAACAGCTGGCAAAACGCCTCTTTTGCGATATTCTTCAAGGTGAGCTTTCGGATCTAGGCCGTTTGAGTAGGCTTCGAAGTAAATAGCTTGGATTAGCTCTTGATCGCTTACATCAATACCGCGTTTTTTAGCCAAAGCGTCGATCAAAAATGTGATTTTTACGCTTTTTTCTGCGCCGGCTCTAAATTCTTCGCGTTTTTTCTCGATTGCTTTTTGATCTTTTTTAAATTCTTCGATTGTAGCCTCGTCAAATGAACGCCAAGCGTTGTTGAATTGTAAATTTATCTCTTGCTCAACGATTGATTTTGGCAAATCAAAGTTAAATTTCTCAGCCAAAGCATCAGCCATTTTTGGTTTTAACTCTTCTTCGATTTTTTTGCGAAGTTTGTCGTTTTTAAGTTGTTCTTTAATCGTGCTTTCTACCTTTTCTTTTGTAGGTTTTTCCTCGCCTGGAAGTATGCGTTTTAGCATATCCTCATCAAGCTCAGTAGCTGGTTTTTTGCACTGAATTTCATGTAGTTTTACTTTAAAAATTGCGTCTTTTCCCGCAAGGTGTTTCGCGCCGTATTCAGCTGGGAATTTCACGCTTACATCGCGCTCCTCGCCGACTTTTAGACCAATCATACCATCCTCGAAACCTGGGATAAATTGATTTGAGCCGATTTCAAGCACATAATCTTTCGCCTCGCCACCCTCGAAAGCCTCATTATCAACGAAACCTTTGAAGTCAAATTTGGCAAAATCGCCCTTTTCAAGCTCTGTTTTATCTGATTTTTCTAGTGGAGCGACCATTAATAAAATTTTATTTATCTCGTCCTCGATCTCTTTTTTGGTTACGCGAGGTGTCGAAAACTCAGGGATTAGCTCCTCGTATCCGTCGATATTGACATCTGGGCGGAAAGAAATTTCCATCTCTACATCGATATTTCCGTCTTTTTCATCGTATTTAGAAAAAATTGGCTCGCCGATTACTTCATCGGCTTTTTTATTTACGCTTTTGATTGATTCGTCGATGATATTTTTAAAAATCTCTTGTTTTGCGTCTTGTTCTAACTGCGCGCCGTATCGTTTCATCACGACTGCTACTGGGACTTTGCCCTTTCTGAAACCGTCGATTTTAAGGTTTTTGGCGGCTTTTTTAGCAAGATCATCTACTTTTTTAGCGATAGTGTCTGCATCGATTTTTGTGCTTGCTACTGCGTTAGCAGAGTTTGTTAGCTTTGCATTGATTTCCATAAATTTCCTTTTAAAAAATTTTAAAATTAAAGCGCAAAATATACCAAAATTTTGCTTAATAATTTTAAAATTTGGCAAATTTTATTGTTTGGGGCTAAATTTTGCTTTTAAATTTTAGCGTTATAAAAGGGGAGTTTAAGTAATATGCGCGAAAAATTTTAAAGGAAAAATATGGACGAAAAAAGCAGGGAAGAATTCGCTTCTTGTGTCGCTAAAATGCTAACTTTGCTCGGTGAAGACCCTAAGCGCGAAGGGTTAATAAAAACGCCAATGCGTGTGGCAAAAGCGTATGAATTTCTTACTAGCGGATACGAACAAGACCCCAAAGATGTGCTAAATGACGCGCTTTTTGAGAGCTCAAATAACGAAATGGTGCTTATTAAGGATATTGAATTTTACAGCCTTTGCGAACACCACCTTTTGCCTATTATTGGGCGGGCGCATGTGGCGTATATACCTAATAAAAAGGTCGTTGGGCTATCCAAAATTCCGCGTATGGTAAATATTTTCGCACGAAGATTGCAAATCCAAGAACAACTCACCGAACAAATCGCAAATGCGCTCCAAGAGGTCATCAAGCCCCTTGGCGTGGGCGTCGTAATCCAAGCCCGCCACATGTGTATGGAAATGCGTGGCGTGCAAAAAATCAACTCCACCACGACAACTTCGGCTTTGCGTGGGCTATTTATCAGCCGAAATGACACCAGAAAAGAGTTTTTTGATTTGATAAATTCGCCAAAAACATTTGGATTTTAGCGTCGGTAAGTTAAGGTGAAATTTAGTCTAATGATTATATTATCAAACTAGCTTTCAAAAGATTAAATATATCTCATTAATAAAAATTTAAGAAAGGAAATTTATGGAGCGTGTTTATTTAGACAATAACGCTACAACTATGGTCGATCCCGAAGTTTTCGAGGCGATGAAGCCATATTTTTGTGACAAATTTGGAAACCCAAATTCACTACATAGCTTCGGTAGCGAAACCCACCCGGCTCTAAGACGGGCTATGGACGAGCTTTACGAGGGAATTGGCGCAGCAGATGCAGACGATATCGTCATCACAAGCTGTGCGACAGAGAGCAACAACTGGGTTTTAAAAGGGATTTATTACGACAAAATTTTATCAGGCGAAAAGGACAATATCATAATCAGCTCTGTCGAGCACCCAGCTATCAGCGCGACCTGTGAGTTTTTGGAGCGAGTGTGCGGGGTAAAAATCATCAGGCTAGGCGTGGATAGCAACGGCTTAATCAGCCTAGATGAACTAAGAGAGAAAATCAACGACAAAACAGCTCTTGTTAGCGTAATGTGGGCAAATAACGAAACTGGCACGATTTTCCCTGTAAAGCAAATCGCAGATATCGCGCACGAATTTGGCGCACTTTATCACACAGACGCTGTGCAAGCAATGGGAAAAATCCCTGTAAATGTACGCGCAGCAGGTGTGGATTTTTTAAGCCTTTCTGGACATAAATTTCACGCTCCAAAGGGCGTTGGCGCACTTTATATCAAAGATAGCAAACCACTTACTAGCCTGCTTCACGGTGGCGAACACATGGGTGGGCGCAGATCTGGCACGCTAAATGTTCCTAGTATCGTGGGACTTGGAAAAGCAATGGAATTAGCGAATAAATTTATGGCTTTTGAAAATTCGCATGTCAAAAGGCTACGGGATAAATTAGAGGACGCTTTGCTTGAAATTCCACATGTCTATGTCGTGGGAGAGCGCGAAATTCGTGTGCCAAATACGATTTTAGCCTCAATTCAAGGCGTAGAGGGCGAGGCTATGCTTTGGGATTTGAACAAAGCAGGAATCGCTGCTAGCACGGGCTCAGCATGCGCTAGCGAAGCACTAGAAAATAACCCAATCATGGAAGCAATCGGCGCAGATAAAGAGCTAGCTCACACAGCGCTTCGTTTATCGCTTTCTCGCTTTAATACAGAGGCCGAGATTGATTATGCCATAGAGCATATCAGCAAGGCAATCACAAGACTTCGCGGGATTTCTAGTACATTTGCTTACGCCCCACAAGGTTATCAAAAATAAGGATTTAAAATGGCAAAAAACGATTTAATAAATGGTTCGATTTGGGAGCAATACTCAAACAAGGTTCAAGATCGCATGAACAACCCTAAATTTATGGGCGAAATCACAGAAGAAGAAGCCGCTGCGCGCGGTGCGAAGCTAATCGTAGCTGATTTTGGCGCAGAGAGCTGTGGGGACGCTGTGAGATTATACTGGCTCATCGACCCTGCCACTGACATTATCATCGACGCTAAATTTAAAAGCTTTGGCTGTGGCACGGCAATCGCTAGTAGCGACACTATGGCAGCTCTTTGTATTGGCAAAACCGTCGATCAAGCTGTAAAGATTACAAATTTAGATGTCGAGCGCGATATGCGCGATACCCCTGACGAGCCGGCTGTCCCACCACAAAAAATGCACTGTTCGGTTATGGCGTATGATGTCATCAAAGCAGCTGCGGCAAAATACAAAGGCATAGATCCTGAGCATTTCGAAGATGAGATTATCGTGTGCGAGTGCGCTAGGGTAAGTCTTGGCACAATAAAAGAGGTGATTAAGCTAAATGATTTAAAAACCGTCGAGCAAATCACACAATACACAAAGGCTGGCGCGTTTTGTAAATCTTGCATTAAGCCCGGCGGACACGAGGCTAGGGAGTATTATTTAGAGGATATTTTAGCTCAAACAAGAGAGGAAATGGAGCTAGAAAAACTCCAAGCCCAAGCTGGTGCGTGTGCTAGCTCTGGTGCGGCGCCAGAGGCGAAACTAAGCTTTGAAGAGCTAAATTTAATCGGCAAATTTAAAGCGGTCGAGGCGATACTTGATAGTGATATTCGCCCAATGCTTCAAATGGACGGCGGAAATCTCGATGTCATCGACATCAAGCCAAGCGATGATGGCAAAACTGACATTTATATTCGCTATTTGGGTGCGTGCTCAGGGTGCGCTAGTGGCGCAGGCGCGACGCTATATGCGATCGAGGCGGTTTTGAAGGATAATTTAAGCGAAAATATCCGTGTAATGCCGATTTGATGATACACAGGCTAAATTTGAGCTTTTGCTTCAAATTTAGCCGAATTTTAAATTTCATAAATTTTAAATTTTCTAAAACATACGCTTTGAATTTTAAATTCACAGATTGTTTTGGCGATAAATCGCCTTGCAATGAATTTAAAATTTAAACGCTAAATTCGCAAATTTCGCGCCATAATAAATTTTATTCTAATCTTAAATTTAGTATAATCGCGGGATATTTTTTATTTAAGGACAAATCATGAGACCAGTTATACTCGATAGCGTAAAACACGCAGACCTAAAATACCACGCAGACGCGATTCCAAACGAGCCGTTTGTGCCTGTAATCGCGCCTGAGGTTCCAGCGTGTTCTGATAAATTAGTCATCGTTTTTACAAACGAGCCTGAGCCAAAAATGGTAGCACTTCTAGGCCGTTCAAAAAACCTTTTAATCGACAAAAGCTACAAAGGCATGGTGCCATCAGCTATCCAAAACTACCCATTTTTCCTAGCTAAAATCGAAGATCGCATGGTGATTTGCTTCGATGAGGACGCCAAACAAATCAAAGGCGAGGGCGAGGCACTGTTTGAAGAGGGCAAACCAACGCAGTTTTTGGAAAATTTGAAAAGCGTAATGAAAAACTACTGGGAGCTAAACGCCATTACTAGCGAGGCTGCAAAAGAGCTAAAAGAGGCTGGCGTTTTGGAGGCAAAAGAGCTAAATATCCAAAAAGACGGCGAGACGATTACGCTATTAAACGGCTTTTTGATACTAAACCGCGAGAAACTTTTGAGCCTAGATGATAAAAAACTAGCCGAATTTGCGCGCAAAGGCTATTTGGAACTAGCGTTTTTCCACCTAAAAAGCCTAAGCAATCTACAAACCCTAGGCGATAAAATCATGGCAAAAGACGCGCCAAAAAGCAATTAAAGAGCAAATTTAAAGGAAATTTAATGATACCATTTAGCGATGAAGAGCTTTTAAATCCTGTCAAGGCTAGCCTCGATACTATCCGCCCAATGCTACAAAACGACGGCGGTGATATGGAGCTTCGTGGCATTAAAAACGGCGTTGTGTATGTTACGCTCACAGGACATTGTCATGGTTGCGCTGCTAGCGGACAGACGCTGAAATTTGGCGTAGAAAGACAGCTTCGTATGGATATCCACCCAGAACTTAGCGTCGTAAATATCCCACAAGGCGAGAATTTTGAGCTATAAATCAAAAGGGTTAAACGCCCTAAAATCTGGCAAATTTGAGTTTGCTAAAACATTTTTTGCCCTAGCGCAAGAGCAAAAAACCAAGCGATGAGCTTTTGTTTTTAATCGAGCTTTGCGATTTGGGGCTTAGCGAGCCAGAGGAGGCCTTGATGCTGTATGAATTTTATACCCTAAAACCCAAGCCAAAACCTAGCGTTTTGTTTCGAATTTTAAACTCAATTAACGAAAAAATCGCTAAGAAAAATGCTGAAATTTCAAAGAAATTTTCAGATGAGGCTGAGGGGATAGACGCGATTTTATACAAAGATTTCATGCGCGCTGTAAAGGAGAGTGGAAGCTTCAAAAATGTCTTTGAGAGCGTGATTTTTTCATCAAAAATCGCAGTTGAGAACAAAGACGAGATGATTGAGTTTTTGCAAAATTTGCTTGCAAATGGATTTGATGAAATTTGCATTAATTATATCGAGGCGAGTTCGGAGCATTTCGCTGGGGATTTGCGCTTTGATGAGATTATAAAAAAGATAAAAAATGAAAATAGGGATTAAAAATAGTTTTATCACCGATAATTCTGGCGAGTGCGAGAGTGGGTGCTATTTTGTGCAAACTAGCGCAAATGCCAAATTTAGCGCACAAGCCGAGCAAAACGGCGCGCAAATCATTTCTATTAGCGAAGCAAAGGCGCTTTTAGGGATTGATGAGAGTATCAAAATCGTAGGCATTACCGGCACCAACGGTAAGACTACGACCGCCGCACTGATTTATTCTATGCTTTTGGATTTGGGGTATTCTGTGGGGCTGTGTGGCACCAGGGGGGCTTTCATAAACGATAAAAGAATCGACGAAAAGGGGCTTACGACAAGCTCTGTTTTTAAAACGATGAGTTATTTGCTAGAAGCGACTAAGCAAAAATGCGAATTTTTCGTTATGGAGGTTAGCTCGCACGCAATCGCGCAAAACCGCATTGAAGGGCTAAATTTCGCGCTTAAAATTTTTACAAATTTAAGCCAAGACCATTTGGATTATCACAAAACTATGAGCGAATACGCCGCGGTAAAAAGCTCGTTTTTCGCCGATGAGAGCGCAAAGCTTATCAACAAAGACGACGGCCATATCGAATTTAACCTAAAAAATGCCCTAACTTATGGTGTGAAAAATCCAGCCACTTTTAGCGTGTTAGCTTATAGCGTAAAAGGCGCAATCGACGCTATGATAAAAACTCCAAATGGCGAGTTTGAAATTTCTAGCGAATTAATCGGCGAATTTAACCTTTACAACGCCCTAGCAGCCTTTGGCGCAGTTAAAATGCTAACTAATAAAAACGAAAAAGATATAGCAAAAGCAATGTCGAATTTCGCAGGAGTTGAGGGTAGAGTGCAAGTAGTGACTAAAAATCCTCTTGTAATTGTGGATTTCGCACACACGCCAGATGGGATCGAAAAGGTGCTAAATGCGCTCAAAGATAACGAACTAATCGTGGTTTTTGGCGCAGGTGGCGACAGAGATCCTCTAAAACGCCCATTAATGGGGGCTATGGTGGAGCATTTCGCTAAATTTGCAATTATTACAAGCGATAATCCGCGAAGCGAAGACCCCGAAAAAATCATCGCCCAAATCGAAGAGGGTATGCGACAAAAAGAAAAAATCATAAAAATTGCAGATCGAAAAGAGGCGATTAAAAAGGCGATAAATTTGGCGCAAAATGGCGAAGTGGTCGTGATTTTGGGCAAAGGCGATGAAACATATCAAGAGATAAAGGGTGTAAAATATCCATTTAGCGATAAAGATGTCGTTTTAGAGATTTTAAAGGAGCAAAAATGAAAATAACCATGCTTCAAAGCAAAATTCACAGAGCCCGTGTAACGGACGCAAATTTAAATTATGTCGGCTCGATTACGATTGATAAAGAGCTTTTAAAAGCTAGCGGTATGATTGAGTTTCAAAAGGTCGAAATTCTAAATATCAACAACGGCGAGAGATTTAGCACATATATCATCAAAGGCGAAAAAAAAGTTGAAATTTGCCTAAATGGTGCAGCTGCACGCAAGGTTTGTGTGGGTGATGTGGTAATCATCGTAAGTTATGCTGATATGAAACCTGAGGAAGCGCAAAAATTCAGGCCAAAAATCGTGCATGTAAATGAAAAAAACGAGATTGTGGAGTAAGAGATGTTTGAGGGAATGGATTTTTCTAAAATGGGCGAAATGATCGAGCAAATGCAAGAAAAGGCAAAGCAGATTCAAGAAGAAAACGCCAAAAAAGAATTTAGCGTCAAAGTCGGTGCTGGTATGGTCGCTATCAAGATCAACGGCGCTGGCGAGGTTTTGGATGTGGAGATTGACGATAGCCTTTTGGAAGATAAAGACAGCTTGCAAATTTTACTAATCTCAGCGATAAATGACGCCGTAAAACTCATAGAAAACGAAAAGAAAAACGCCGCAACTGCCATGCTAGGCGGTCTTGGCGGATTAGGCGGATTAGGCGCGAATTAGGAATAAAAATGGAAATTTTAAAGGAATTTAAAGAGTATTTGCGCGAAAACCCGCTTCACGCACCTAGCTTTCACCCATATTTCGAAGAGGCGTTAAATTATATGTTGGATGCTGGTGGGAAGCATTTTCGCGCTCAACTGCTTCTTGGCGTGGTCGCTGCTGCAAATAAAAAAAAATTTGCAGACGCCCTGCCTGTCGCAAAAGCCCTAGAAATGGTGCATACATACTCGCTAATCCACGATGATTTACCCGCTATGGACAATGCTGATTTTAGGCGCGCTCATCAAACCATACACAAAAAATACGATGAGGTTACAGCGATACTCGTGGGCGACGCGTTAAATACTGACGCGTTTTTGGTGATTTCTAAGTCAAATTTAAGCGCAGAGATTAAGGTAAAATGCGTTGAAATTTTAGCCAAAAATGCAGGTTCAGCGGGCATGGTTTTGGGTCAAGCGATTGATTGTTATTTTGAGAAAAAACACCTAGAAATATCAGATTTAAAATTTTTGCACCTTCACAAAACAGGCGCCCTAATAGCCGCTTCGTTTGAACTAGGCGCTGTTATAGCGGGTTTGGGCGATGAAAAGGCGAGGAAATTTTATGGCGTCGGGCTAAATTTGGGTTTAGCTTTTCAGATACAAGATGACATCATAGACGCTACGCAAAGCTCCCAAACCGCAGGAAAGCCTACTATGCACGATGGGGATAAAAATTCTTTTACGAATTTACTCGGCGTCGAACGCGCCAAAGAGTATAAAAACTCACTCATTTCGCAAATCGAAGAAAGTATGAGCGATGAGAGTGAAAATTTGCAAAATTTAGTATTAAATTTGATAAACAAATATCTGAAAGGATAAAGATGAGAAGTAAAATTTCAAACACTATTAAATTTTTGAGTGCTGATATGATCCAAAAGGCAAATTCTGGCCACCCAGGCACTCCTATGGGGCTAAGCGATGTGATGAGTGTGCTTATGGAAAAGCTAGTGCATAATCCAAAAAACCCAAACTGGCTAAACCGCGATCGTCTCGTATTTTCCGGCGGTCATGCAAGCGCGCTTGTTTATAGCTATTTATACCTTAGTGGATACGATATAAGCTTAGATGATTTGAAAAATTTCCGTCAGCTCCACTCCAAAACCCCAGGTCACCCAGAAATCACAACACCAGGCGTAGAAATCGCCACAGGTCCGTTAGGTCAAGGCGTAGCAAACGCTGTGGGCTTTGCAATGGCGGCAAAATACGCTGCAAATTTGCTAAACGACGAAAACACAAAGGTAATCGATCATAAAATTTATTGCCTTTGCGGGGACGGCGATTTAGAGGAAGGTATCAGCTACGAAGCATGCGCGCTGGCAGGTTGCCACAGCCTAGATAATCTCGTCATTATCTACGATAGCAACAAAATCACGATAGATGGCTCAACTTCGATTGCCTGGGACGAGGATATCAAGGTTCGCTTCGAAGCCCAAGGCTTTGAGGTGGCTCGCATAGACGGACACAATTTCGATCAAATCGAATTTGCCCTAGACGAGGCCAAAAACAAAACCAAACCATACCTAATCATCGCAAATACCGCTATCGGCAAGGGCGCATTAGAGTTAGAAGGCAGCCACAAAACTCACGGCGCACCTTTGGGCGAGGATCTCATAAAAAGAGCCAAAGAGGCACTGGGCTTTAACCCTGATGAGAGTTTTAGCGTGAGCGAAGATGTGCTTTTCGCCACTCGTGCAGCCGTAGAAAAGGGCGATTTGGCTGAGAAACTATGGAACGAAAAAATCGCAAATTTAAGCGCAGAGAAGAAAAATTTATTAAACTCGCTTCAAAATCCAAATTTTGACGCTATACAATTCCCTGATTTTAGCGGTCAAAAGGTCGCTACGCGCGATAGCAATGGCAAAATTTTAAACGCAATTGCGGCCGCGCTTCCTAGCTTCATAGGCGGAAGCGCAGACCTAGCAGCGTCGAATAAAACAGAGCTTAAAGGCTTTGGTGACTTTCCGTATGGCAAAAATTTCCACTTCGGAATTCGCGAACACTCAATGGCTGCGATAAACAACGCAGTGGCTAGATACGGGCTGTTTATCCCATTTTCTGCGACATTTTTTATTTTTAGCGACTATCTCAAAAATAGCGCTAGAATGGCGGCGCTTATGAGTCTAAGGCACTATTTTGTTTTCACTCACGATAGTATCGGCGTAGGCGAGGACGGCCCGACTCACGAGCCAATCGAGCAACTCTCAACCTTCCGCGCAATGCCGAATTTCTACACTTTCCGTCCGGCTGACGGCAACGAAAATGTAGAGTGCTGGCGCGCAGCACTGGCTACAAACGCCCCTGCTGCCTTTGTTTGCTCGCGCCAAGGCTTGGAGGCTTTGCCAAAGGCTGTATTTGGCGAGGCAAAAAACGGTGCGTATTTGATCAAAGAGTGCGAAAACGCCGATATCACGCTAGTAGCTAGCGGTAGCGAAGTAGGAATCTGCCTAAAAGCCGCAGCCTTGCTTCAAAGCGAAAATATCAGAGCAAATGTCGTCAGTGCGCCTTGTTTCGAGCTTTTGTGCGAACAAAATGAAGAATATAGGGCTAGAATTTTCAAAGGCAAAGTCCTAGCCGTCGAGGCTGCAAGCGCGCTAGAATGGTATAAATTCGCTGATGAAATTTTAGGTATGAAGAGCTTTGGCGAGAGCGCACCAGCTGGCGAGCTATTCAAACTTTTCGGTTTTAGCGATCTAAATGTCGCAAACGAAGCGAAAAAACTACTAAATAGATAATCCAAAATTTAGCCAAATTTCAAAATTTGGCTAAATTCCTTTTAAATTTCACCAAATTTCACTAAATTTTACTTGCAATCGCTTGGCGAAATTACGATAGAAGCTAAGTTGGCATCAATCCCGGGCAGGGTGTAGCGCCACTCCATGGCGATTTCGTTATCTCTGTATTCGGCTAGCTCCTCGGCTTTGCAGTAAAGTTCCAAAAGCTCGCCACTTTTCAAAACCAAATTCGAGCGCAATTTATCCTCGATTTGGCTGATTTTTTCCATTGCTTCTGGTGGAAGGTCGAATTCATAGTAGTGCGTTAAAAGATTGTTTTGGCAACTTATGTCGTTATAAATCACAACTCCATTTTTGTATGGCAAATCCTTTTTGCTAGCCTTGATTAGCGCGATAGTTTCGGCGTTTTGGCATTTATCGGCGTTTTCTTGTGTGCTTTTATTTTGATTTGGAATTGATAAAATTATCGTTTGCGTGTAAGTGGCTGGCTGGGAGGAAACGGCTGTCGCCTCTGCCATCTCGGGCTCACTTGGCGCGAGATTTTTTGTATTTGGCTCGTTTGAAACACTCGGCGCGCTTTTTTCTTGCGCGAAATTCGGCGCTTCTAGCGTCTTTGGCGCGCTTACAATTTCACCCAAGCCATCTTTGCTTGCATCAAAAACAGCTGGCGTATCAGGCATGGCTAGCGTGGTAGAATTTATAGGTTTTGTCGGTGTTGCGGAGTTTGCGGCGGCGATTTTGTCAAATTCGCGCGAAATTTCTAGCTCTATGGAATCATTTTTTTTCGTGTTTGCTAAGCGCTGTTTTCCTCTTTTTTTCTCCTCTCCGCACCCCGCTAAAAGCACCAAAAGACTAGCCAAAACTAGAAATTTTCTCATAAATTTCCTTTTTTTAAATTTTGCAAGAATTATAACGATTTAGGCTTAAATTTTGAGCGATTAAATTTTAAAAATTTAAGGTAAATAAATTTAAACAAAATATTAATATTAACTAAAAAAAATCAATTAAATTTAAGCTGGGGGGGGGGTATAATCACAAAATCTCATTTATTTTCAAAGGAATTTTTTATGAAAAAAATTATTAGTTTGAGCATAGTTGCTATGCTTGCATTGACAGGTTGCGTTGATACAAATACGCTTGGTTCTGATGTTTATGATGTAAATGACCTAAACACTCAACAAGACGCTAAAACTGTGCAAATTCTATCAATTATGCCAGCAAAAGTCGCTGTGGATAATACAGAAGCAAAACGCACAGCGCAAGGCATCGGCGCGATTTTGGGCGCAGTTGGTGGCGCGATTTTGGGTAACAAAATGGGTGGCAATCGCCACGAAACAGGTGGCACGGTAGCTGGTGGCACCGTGGGCGCAGCTGGCGGATACGCTGCTGGTTCAATGGTAAAAGACAAAGTTGTCGTCGAGGGTGTTACGATTGCTTACAAACAAGGCACAAAACTAAAAACTTCAACACAAGCTGGTCGTATGTGCCAGTTTAAGGAAGGAACTGCTCTGTTGATTTCAACTCGCACAAAAGAGACTAGAATTCAACCAAATGCTGTTTGTCCAAAGGAAAAATAATGAAAAAATTTACTTTACTTTTCGCAGCTTTGCTTTGCACTGGTGCGTGGGCTGATTTGGAGGCGTTGCGCCAAGCCGAAATGGAGGGTCAAAGACAAGAAAGAGCCGCAGCTGCAAAAGCGCAAGCAAGAGCTGCTGCGAAAGAAAAAGCTAGACTTGAAGCCATTAGAGCAAAAGAGGCGAAAAAAGAGGCCAAAGAGGAGCGAATTTATCAAGAATATATGAAAGATAAAAAGCGCGACCAAGAATACGAGGATCTCAAACGCGAAATCGAAATCGAGAATATGCGTGCAGAACTCGAAGAGAAAAAAGCAATGCGCAAAGCGCGCGCCGCTAAGGCTGATGACTTTGCCAAAGCAGAGTTAAGCCACATGGAGGCTCAAACAGACAACATTAGAGCTGATAGCGAGGCTACAAGAGATATGGCGAAAGGTCAGTTTAACTATCTAAGCAAATCTGGCGACGCTGCGATTAAACACGAAGAGAAAAAATAACAAAATTTTACAATTAGCACCATTTTTGGTGCTAATTTTCTTTAAACTTCATCAAAATCAAATTTAAAATTCCAAACATATAATGAGATTTTTATTTTTGCATAAAGGAAATGTTATGAAAAATCTCTAATCGGTTTTAATTTTGTTGCTATGTTGGGATTTGCAGGTTGTGCCGATAAATTTAGCACCTATGCTAAGCGATACCAAGGTAATCGACGCCGTAACAATCACATATAAAGATGGCAAATCGCTTAAAAGCTCGACACAAGCAGGTCGCGTGTGCCAGTATGCTAATGGCGAAGCACTGATGATTTCATCATACTCTGGCGAGACGAGAATCCAGCCAAACGCGGTGTGCGCTGACTAAATTTAGCCGAATTTACCCGTGAAATTTACGGGTAAATTCCACTTTGCAAAAATCTAAAATTTACAAATTTTTATTAAAATATAGAACAAATTTCAAAATTTAGGATTACAATGAAACTTCAAATGTCCCTAATCTCGGCTGCTTGCGTGGTGATAATCATAGCAGGACTTAAAGCTGCTGGCTCGATTATCGTGCCGTTTTTGTTAGCGATTTTTATCACGGTTTTGATTTCGCCACTAATGCTATCTATCCAAAAACTGCGCGTTGGGCGATTGTTTAGCTTTTTGATTGTGGTTTTGGGATTTCTTGGCGTTATGGGATTTATGGGCGATATCGTATTTAAGGCGGTAAGAGAGTTTTCGGCGCAGTTACCAGAGCTGGGGGCGAAATTTAACCAGGTCCTAGGTGGCGCGCAAGAGCGGCTGAATAATTACGGCATTGATTTTAATCTAGCCAGCCTCGGTGCTGAGCCCTCTGAAATGGTATCTCGCGCGACAGCTGTGGCGAAAAAAACAGGCGGAATTGTCAGCACCGGGTTTTTCGTCTTTATTTTGGTCTCTTTCATGGTCTTTGAAAGCTCTGTAATCGATGCGAAAATCAAATATTTTTCCGCGCGCAACCGCGGTATGCATAAATTTATGAAAAAATTTGCCCCAAGCCTAAAAAAATACCTGCTCATAAAAACAATCGCAAGTGCAGCAACTGGGCTTTTAATCGGGCTTTGTCTGTGGCTACTTGGCGTGCCGTATGCAGCACTTTGGGGGATAGTAGCCTTTATGCTAAATTATATCCCTACAATCGGCTCTATAATCGCCGTTTTTCCGACACTTTTTGTAACCTTGGCGACAATGGATTTAAGCGTGAGTGTGTGGGTCGTGGTGATTTACCTAATCATAAATGTCGTCATCGGAAATATCATCGAACCACGCTTCATGGGCGAAGGGCTTGGTCTTTCGACACTAAGCGTGCTTGGAGGATTGTTGTTATGGGGATTTGTCTTTGGTGTGGGAGGTATGTTTTTGGCTGTGCCTCTTACTATGAGCATACAAATCGCGCTAAATTCGAACGAACGCACGAAATCTATCGCTACGCTTTTAAGCAATAAAATTGAGCATTAAATTTGGCTTTTTTGTACTAAATTTGCTTTTTTGCAGATTAAAATCGTAAATTTATAGCTTAGTCTAAATTCGCCGTAAGTATTCAAAAAGTGTGAATTTAAGGCATTTAAGCTTGATTTTGTAAGCTTGAAATTTCCTTTTATGTTATTAACTCCTGTTTGTTTAAGGCTATTTAAAAGCTCTTTTAAATTTGCAAATTTATCGATAAATTCGCCATTTTTTGAAGATAAAATTTTAAAATTTTTGCCAAAAATTTCGCAAATTTGCTCATTTGTTTTATAATCCAAACTTTGATTTGTAAATTCGCTAAGCTCATTTAAAGTGCCATGCATAAAAGTCGCAAAGGCACAAATTCCGCCATTTCTAAGCGAAGCGTGAATTTTTTGGCAAAGCAAATCCAAATCATCAATCCACTGAAAAACCGACGATGAAATCACTAAATTTAAGTTCAGTGGCATTTCTAAGCTCATAATATCGCCAATTTGAACTATTTCGCCACTTTGCGTTTTAATAATGGGGCTTTCATAAATATCATTTAGAATTAAATTTTGATAATTTAGATTTGATTTTATTAAATTTGTCAAAAGCCCAGACCCACAACCAATTTCATAAATTTGGTTAAAATCTTTTTTGTAAATTAAAAGTTCATTTATTAAAATTTCGGCACAAAATTTCTGTGCATTTGCGAATTTATCGTAATTTATGGCGTTTTTAAATTTCAAAAAATTCTCCAAAATCGCTAAATTTAAAAAATACAAAATGCGGTGCGTTTAGATAAATTTTTTCGCATTCAAACCACTCACACGCTTTTGGCGGAAAGATAAAATCTTTTTTTGAAATATAAACCTTGTCCCAAGAAATTTTGTTTTCGCAAATCCTAGAATTTGCCCTAAAAATAGCTTCAAGTTCAGCTTTTGGATTTTCACTAAAACTAAAATTTACACTTTTTAAATCGCTCAAAAAACAGAGTTTTTTAAAATTTTCAAAATCAAATTTAAGAATTTCGTTCTCAAAAACACTGCGCGTGATACCAAATTTTTCATCTATCCCAAACGGGGTGCCATTTATCGCAACGCACTTTTTAAATTCAAACTCGCCAAGCGTTAAATTCGCCGCCCAAACGCCCATACTCCATGCTAAAAGATAAATTTCTCGCCCTTTTAGACTATCTTTAAATTCGCCTCCAATTTCTAAATCAGTATAGTCATAAACCACGCATAAATCGCATTTTTGTGGGATTTTTAGATGTTTTAAACAATCAGGCGTAAATGAATATCCTAAAAAAACTAAAATCAAAGGCGAACTCTCGTCTATTTGCTTTAAAAACTCAAATTTCATTTAAAATCGCCTTTAAATTCGCTAAATCCGAAATATCTAAATCTCCACGCAAACTTATACGAAGTCTAGCACTATTTTGCGGGACACTCGGCGGACGAATTGCAGGGATAAAGTATCCAAATTTAGCTAATTTTTCGCTTGTTTCAAGCGTCTTTTGGCTATCACCGATTACAAAAGGGCAAATTTGCGTTTTTGAAAGTCCCATAAATTCGCAGTTTTTACGTAAATTTTCACGCAAAAGCGAAAAATCTTTACTCAAAACAAAATTTGTCCAAGCGATATTTACAGGTGCGATAGCGGTAGAATAAATAAGACTTCGTGCCGAATTTACGATGATTTGATGAGTTTTTTCATCGCACAACATAACTCCACCTTCACCGCCCAATGCTTTACCGAGCGTGATTAAAATAAAATCAATTTTAGTGTCTAAATTTGCAGTTTTTGCATTTCCAAATTCATTTAATGCAAAAAACGAATGCGCTTCGTCAAGGTAAATTTTAACCTTTTCAAAACGATTTTTTAGCTCACATAAGCGTGAAATATCGCTCTCATCGCCGTCCATACTAAAAATAGCTTCGCTCAAAATGATAATATTATCAAATTTATCATAATTTTTTTTGATTAAATTTTCTAAATTTTCATAATCAAGATGTGCATATCGCTTGAAATTCGCGCCACCTAATTTAAAAGCGTCAATCATACTAGCATGAATTAACTTATCGGCTAAAAATAGCGTTTTCTCATCGCACAAAGCCGAAATTACGCCCAAATTTGCCGCATATCCGCTATTAAAAATGATTGCCTTTTTGCCACTAAATTTGCCCTCAAAATAGCTTTCAAGCTCGTCAAATTCGCTACTTGCAGTATATACTAAGCGACTTGCACCTGTACCAAAAAAAAGATTTTTTTCTTTTATGATTTGCAAAAATTCATCGCGTAAATTAGTATTTGTAGCAATTCCAAGATAATCATTACTAGCTAAATTTAAAAGTTTTTGTCCGTTTATTTTGATAAATTTGCCGTTGGTTTGGCTTTTTTTTAAGCTTCGCAAATTTCCGGCACTTCTAGCCTTTTCAATATCAAACAAAATGTTTTCCTTTTATTGCTTCATAAACCGCATCGCAAAGCACCTTTAAATCATCATCGGGCGTGATAAACGGCGGCATTAAATATATATTTTTGCCAAACGGACGGATAAAAACGCCTTTACTTACAAAAAATTTCTGCACTTTTTCAACATTTACTTCGCTTTTAAGCTCCACTACGCCGATCCCGCCAAGCACTCTAATATCGCTAACTTCATCAAATTTAGCACATTTTGATAAATTCTGCTTCATTGAATTTTCTAAATTCAAAACCTTTTCTTGCCAGTTGATTGAAGTAAGAGTTTGCAGATTTTTAAGTGCAACCACGCACGCCAAAGGATTTGCCATAAATGTCGGTCCGTGCATAAAAACGCCGCCGTTTTCGCTGATACCACGAGCTACCTTTTCGTTCGCCAAAGTCGCTGCAAAGCTCATAAAACCGCCTGTTAGTGCCTTGCCGATAGTGATAATATCAGGAGCTATTTTTGTGTGATTATAGGCAAACATTTTACCCGTCCTACCAAAACCTGTCGCAACTTCGTCAAAAATCAGCAAAGCACCGAATTTATCGCAAAGCTCACGCACTTTTTCAAGGTAGCGTGGGTGATAAAACCACATTCCACCAGCTCCTTGAACGATAGGTTCGATGATGACGGCTGCGATTTTTTCGTTATTTTGCATAAAAATTTTCTCAAATTCATCAAACGAGCTTTCATCAAAAGGCTCATCAAACCTGCAACTAGGGCGAGGAGCGAAAATTTGCTCTGCTAAAATGCCGTTAAAAAGGAAGTGCATACCGTTAATCGGGTCGCAAACACTCATGGCTCCTATCGTATCGCCGTGATAGCCACCAAGCACGGTTAGGATTTTTGTTTTTTGCGGATTTTTGTTTTGTTGGTATTGAAGTGCCATTTTAAGGGCGACTTCTACGCTAACTGAGCCACTATCGCAGTAAAAAATATGGCTAAACTCGCTCATCATTTCAAGCAGTTTTTTTCCTAAATTCACAGCAGGTGCGTGAGTTAGCCCACCAAACATAATGTGCGAAAATCTGCTTATTTGCGTATTTGCAGCCGCATTTAGCTCGGAGCGATTATATCCCAGAGTAGCACACCACCACGAACTCATACCGTCAATCAAAACGCCATTATCAGTGTAAATTTTATTTCCTTTTACAAATTTTACGCCATAAGCCCCAAGCGGGTGCAAAGCCGAAGTATATGGGTGCCAAAGGTGATTTTTATCAAATTCTAAATCAATAATTTCATCTGAATTTAGCAAATTTTTAGAGCAATTTTGGACAAAATTTGCAAAAAATTCGGACGCTTTTTCGTAATTTTCATTTTCAAATTTTGGCAAAACTGCGATTTCGCCGTCAAATTTAGACCTTAAATACTCCAAATTTGATTTTGCGATTTTATTATTTTCATCGTGAAAATTTACAACCAAAAGTGCGATTTTTATCCCATTTTGGCGTAAAATTTCAATGTTTAAAAGTGTGTGATTTATGCTACCTAAGACATTTTTACAAACCAAAACCACAGGAATTTGCAAAATTTTAATAAAATCCAAAAAAATCTCATCTTCATTTAACGGCACAAAAAGCCCACCGGCACCCTCTACAAGCGTAATTTCGGCGTTTTTTGCATATTTATTAACATAAATTTCAAGCTCACCCATATTTATGCGTTCATTTTCTAAATTTGCACTAAAATGTGGCGAAGCTGGGAATTTAAAAGCATATCTTGGCGGGAAATCATTTTTAGGATTTACTTTTTGGTATTCGTTTAAATCGGGTGCGTTTATTTTTCCGTCAATCATTTCGCAACCTGTTTGAACAGGCTTTAATGCGATAGCGTTAAAATTTGCATCTAAAAATGCTTTTAAAAGCGAAGTTGTAACAAAGGTTTTACCGATGTCAGTATCGGTTGCGGTTATAAAAAATTTCAAAATTTATCCTTAAAAAAATTCCCAAATTATACCAAATTTAAGTGTAATGGTAAAAACAATATTTTTAGCAAAAATGATGTATCAAATCAAAATATAGCTGTAAATTTGGAAGAATTTAATAAATTTCGCTAGGGAAATCCTAGCGAAATTTAGCTATTAAACATAGCCTTGATCTATCATCGCATCGGCTACTTTGCGGAAACCTGCGATATTTGAGCCAAGCACAAGGTTGCCCTCATCGCCGAATTCTTTCGAGGTTTCATAGCTAGTGCGGAAGATATGCCTCATAATCTCGTGGAGGCGTCCATCGACCTCCTCGAAGCTCCATGATTCAAGTTGAGCGTTTTGCATCATTTCTAAGCCACTTGTCGCCACGCCACCAGCATTTGCTGCCTTTGCTGGGCCAAATAAAAAGTCTTTTTGAGCTAACATAAAATCAATCGCAGCTAGCGTGCTAGGCATGTTTGCCCCCTCGCATACAAGGCGACATCCGTTTGCGTATAGGGTTTTGGCGTCCTCTAAGCTTAGCTCGTTTTGTGTAGCGCTTGGGAAGGCTGCGTCGCATTTGACGCTCCATACGCCGTTTCTGCCCTCTGGATACTCGCTAACTGGGGTAAATTTAGCGTTTTTGCGCTCTTTGACATACTCTGCAAGACCTACTCTAAGCTCCTCTTTTAGCTTTTTAAGTAGAGCTAAATCAATGCCGTCTGGATCGTAGATAAAGCCAGTAGAATCGCTAACGGTAACTGGTTTGGCTTCTAGTTGATATAGTTTTTCGACTGTGTAGATTGCGACATTTCCTGCGCCTGAGATTGCGCAGACTTTGCCACGAAGTGCTTCGCCTTTTTTAGCTAGCATTTCTTGTGCGAAATATACTGAGCCGTATCCTGTGGCTTGCGTGCGAGCTAGGCTTCCGCCCCATGCTAGACCTTTGCCAGTAAGTGCGCCATCAAATCTGCGAGTGATTTTTTTGTATGCGCCATACATATAGCCAATCTCTCTACCACCCACGCCGATATCGCCGGCTGGGACATCTGTATTTTCGCTGATAAGCCTGTGAAGCTCTAACATAAATGCTTGGCAAAATCTCATAATCTCGCCGTCGCTTTTGCCTTTTGGATCGAAATTTGCGCCACCTTTGCCACCGCCGATATTAACGCCTGTGAGTGAATTTTTGAAAATTTGCTCGAAACCTAAAAATTTCAAAACACCCATATTTACGCTAGGGTGAAATCTAAGACCGCCTTTGTATGGGCCAAGCGCTGAGTTAAACTCGACGCGGTATCCTGTATGCACGCAAGGCTCGCCACGATCGTTTGTATAGACTACGCGAAAGCTCAGGCTTCTCTCTGGCACGGTGATTCGCTCTAAAATTCTGTGTTTTGTGTATTTTTCTTCGCGCTCGATTAGGGGAGCAAGAGAGTTAAAAATTTCAGTCGCTGCTTGTATAAAAACTTCTTCGCCCGGATTTTGCTCTTTTAGGTTGTTTAACAACCCTGCCACATAACTGTTCATATCTCCTCCTTAATTTGGTTTATAATTAAATTTGCTTGCTTTTTTTAGGAAAATTTTAAGTGCGCGCCTCTCGCGCGCGCCGACTTTGTAGCTTATGAGTTGGAGGTATTCTAAGATGTCTTTTTCGGCAATTCCTCTGCTTCTAGCGTATTTGATGAGGATATATTGTGGGATTTTGACCTTAGTGCGTAAAAACGCCTCGGTAAGTTTGGCGTAAATTTCGTGATTTTTAACCGAGCATAAAATTCCAAAAACAAATGGCAAATTTGTATTTTTGTGCCAAATTTCGCCCAAATCGTAAAATTTCTCCTCCCCTTGCGATAAAATCGCGCGCAGAGCGTTATCGCCGATGATGACCTCGCCACTAATGCCTAAAATTCGCGAGAGCATATTTGAGCTCATCGAGGCTGGATCTAGGTGTGGTGTGGTGTTTTTGCGCACGAGCACGCTTTTTACCTTTTTTTGGGCGACTATGCCAAGAGGGTGGGTGGAGTATTTTTTGTGGCGGGATTCTATGCTAGAAATCACGGCCGCATCGACACGCATTGCGCGCAAATCGCGACAGAGCTTGCTAGGCACGCCTTTTTTGAGTTCTATGAATTTTTTGGTATGCGCTGGCAAAGGTAGAGATTTTAAATACACATGAAAAGGGAGTAAATTTAAATAATCTATCTTGCCAAATCGCATCCATATTCCTATTTTAAAATTCGTAAATTATATTACTATTTTTGTAAGAAAAAGTTAAAATTTTAAAATTAATAAAACTAATAAATTTTGCCACCAAAGAAGTGGCAAAATTTGGATTAATTGACTTGTGAGATTGAGAGTGAGTTGTATTTGCTAAACTCGACTATGCCCTCGCCACCCTCTTTGAAGTGGATACTCACACCTTTGTCGTTTTCCATGTAAATTCCGCTAGCTGAGCGTTGGCGAGTTAGGTTGTGAGTTTTGCCCTCGCTGTCAGTTAAAACCGCTGTGTCAAACAAATCGTTTGAAGCTAGGCTTAGTTTTTTGCCATTTTCGGTTTTGAAATTTAGCACTTCCATTTTGGCAGTCGCTGCGGTGTGGTTTTGCTCGTTAATCGCGTCCTCTGGGGATTGGCGAAGTTGTTGTGAAGCGCAACCTGCCAAAAGTAAAAGCGCAGCCGCGCATGAGAGAATTTTGCTCATTTTCTATCCTTTTAAAATGAAATTTTACGCAAGAAATCTTGCAAACGCGCTATTATAGTCAAAATTTTTATTTTAAAAGTAAATAAAAATTTACTATTTTCTACGATTTGCCTAAATTTGCATTGATTTCATCAATCAGTGATTTTCGCGTCTCCCAAAGCTTTTGCGATAAATCTACTTTGTAGGTTTGTGGGTGGATATTTCGCAGATATTCGCACCAAAATTTCGCCTTAGCCTTGCGTGAAAATTCGGCGATTTGCATGACGGATTTTTTCTCGCCGACAAATTTACCATTTACAAACACAGGCTTTAACATAGCCTTTGCGCTGAAATTTTCGAGTTTTTTGCGCTTGTAAGTGTAGAGTGGGTGGAAAATTTCAAGCGGTGCGCCTTCATCGATACTTTCATTTTCAAGCGTGATTAAATCCGCTAGCGCCATGCCACTATCTTTGTCATAGAGCCTGAAAAACTGCTTGTAGCCGGGGTTATTTATCTTGCGTGGGTCGTTTGAAATTTTAATCTTTGGCAAAATTTCGCCCTCTTTTTCGATACCGCTTAGCTTATAAACGCCGCCAAGGCTTGAACTATCGCCACCTGTGATTAATCTCGTGCCAATGCCCCAGCTATCGATTTTAGCGTCAAAAAGTTTGAGTTGATCGATCGCGTATTCGTCCAAATCGTTGCTGGCTGTGATTTTGGCGTCCTTAAATCCAGCGTTATCAAGCATTTTGCGAGATTGTTTGGTCAGATACTCCAAATCGCCAGAATCAATGCGGATTCCAAGCGGTTTGTGGCCTTGCTCGCGAAGTTCTTCAAAAACCTTAATCGCATTTGGCACGCCAGAATTTAGCGTATCGTAGGTATCGACGAGCAAAAGCGCGGAGTCTGGGTAAATTTTGGCGTAAGCGCGAAAGGCCTCGATTTCGCTAGGAAAGCTTCCGATCCACGCATGAGAGTGTGTGCCGATAGCTGGTATGTCAAAAATTTTGGCAGCCAAAACATTTGAAGTAGCCACGCAACCGCCGATTATAGCGGCCTTTGCGCCAAAAATCGCAGCACTTTTATCCTGCGCTCTGCGAAGCCCAAACTCCATTACGCTACCCTCTCCTGCGCTGAAATTTATGCGCGAGCTTTTGGTGGCGATTAGGGTTTGGAAATTTATGGTGTTTAAAATCGCAGTTTCGATTAACTGCGCCTCGATGATATTTGCTTTAACTCGGATTAGTGGCTCGTGTGGAAATACGACCTCGCCCTCATCGACAGCGTAAATTTCGCCACTAAATTTGAAATTTTCAAGGTAGGCTAAAAATTCCTCCTTAAAACTCCCAAGCGAGCGCAAATACGCTATATCATCACTGCTAAAATGCAAATTCTCTATATAATCCACCACTTCGCTCATACCGCAAAATATCGCGTAACCGCCACCGCATGGGTTTTTGCGGTAATACATATCAAAAACTGCGACTTCGTGCGGTTTTAAGAAAAAATATCCTTGCATCATTGTGAGTTGATAAAAGTCAGTAAGCAGGGCTAAATTTGATGAATTTTCGAAATTTTGCATTTTTTAAATACCTTAAATTTTGAAATTTCCCGAAAACGGGAAATTTCGATTATTTTGATTGTAAAGATTTTTTGTAAGCCTCGAAATCGAAATTGCTTACTCTTGCTACGCCATCATCTACGGCAGCCTTTGCAACAGCAGCTGAAATGATAGCAAATACGCGCGGATCAAATGGATTTGGGATAATATAATCTCGTCCAAATTTTAAATCCTCTTTGCCTAGCATTTTTAGCACATCTGGGTGGATTGGCTCACGGGCTAGCTCTGCCATAGCGCGAGAAGCGGCTAGTTTCATATTTTCGGTGATTTTTTTAGCTCTTACATCTAGCGCACCACGGAAAATGTAAGGGAAGCCCAAGACATTGTTGATTTGGTTAGCAAAGTCGCTTCTGCCAGTGCCTACGATCGCATCGTCCCTCACGGCATGCACCTCATCTGGGTAAATTTCAGGCACAGGGTTAGCCAGAGCGAAGATTATCGGCGTTGGCGCCATTGATTTTACCATTTCGGCTGTTACGACGCCTGGTTTGCTAAGGCCAAGAAACATATCCGCGCCCTTCATTGCATCTGCTAGGCTTCTATCGTTTGTGTCGATAGCAAATTCCATTTTTTGCGGGTTCAAATCGCTTCTGCCAGTATGAATTACGCCCTTTGAATCGAGCATAATTACATTTTTTGTGCCAAGACTTTTATAGAGTTTCGCGCACGCAATACCTGCTGCGCCAGCGCCAGATACTACGATTTTCATATCTTCGATTTTTTTGCCACTGATGTAGGCTGCGTTAATTAATCCAGCACCTGTAATCATCGCTGTGCCGTGCTGATCGTCGTGCATGACAGGGATATCGACGGCATTTTGTAGCTCTTTTTCGATTTCAAAGCACTCAGGAGCTTTGATATCTTCTAAATTTATTCCGCCAAATGTCGGCGAGATAGCCTTGCAAATTTCGACTATTTTTTTAGGATCTGTTTCGTTGATCTCGATATCAAAGGCATCTACGCCAGCAAATTTTTTAAACAAAACTGCTTTTCCCTCCATTACTGGCTTTCCTGCGATTGCACCTATATCTCCTAGCCCTAAAACGGCTGTTCCGTTTGTGATAACTGCGACAAGATTTGATTTGTTGGTGTATTTGTATGCTAGCTCATTATCGGCCTCAATCACCTTGCAAGGCTCGGCCACACCCGGTGTGTATGCTAGGGTCAAATCCTCTGGTTTAGCGCATGGGGTTTTGACATTTATGCCGATTTTTCCACCGATATGATACTCTAATGCCCTTTCTTTCAAATCATTTTGTGCCATTTAAATTCCTTTCTGTAATAAGCTAGAAATTCTAGCTTTAACCTCGTCGCTACCTAAAATTTCAATCATCTCAAATATCGACGGACTTACGCTTGTTCCTGTTATGGCGACTCGCAAAGGTTGGGCTAAATCTTTTAGCTTCACTTCGTTTGCCTCCAAAAATTCCATTGTCTTCGCCTCGATTTCGCTTGCAACGAAATTTGAGGTTAAAATTTCTTGGAATTTTGCGAGTAAGGCTATCGAATTTTCGTTGATAAACTTTTTATACGCTTTTTCATCATAAATTTTTAAAGGATTGATTAAGGTTGCGATTCCGTTCGCCATTTCGGCTAGGGTTTTTGCCCTCTCTTTGTATTGATTAACGATAAGTTCTTTTTTAGGGTGATTTACTATATCTACGCCAAATTCTAGCAGGTGGGCGCAGGCTTCGGTGGTGTTTAAATTTTTAATGTAATGCGCATTTAGCCAATCAAGTTTGGTTTGGTTAAATGTGCTTGCACTTTTGCCGATATTATTAGGATTAAAGAGTTTTTTCATATCGTCCATGCTAAAAATTTCATCGTCCCCATGAGACCAGCCAAGGCGGACTAAGAAATTTAGCAGAGCTTGTGGCAAATAGCCCATTTTTTTGTATTCCATGACATCTGTCGCGCCGTGGCGTTTAGAGAGTTTTGAGCCGTCAGAGCCATTTATCATAGCGACATGGTAAAATTTCGGAACCTTAAATCCAAGTGCGTTATAAAGCACGATTTGTTTTGGGGTGTTTGATAGGTGATCGTCGCCTCTGATGATGTCTGTAACGCCCATTAGTGCGTCATCTATAACGACTGTGAAATTATAAGTCGGCGTGCCGTCGCTTCTAGCGATGATAAAATCGTCTAAAATGTCTTTGGCTTCAAATTTCATATCGCCCTTAATTCCGTCGCTAAACTCAATCGTGCCATCAAGTGGCGATTTTATGCGGATTACTGGCTCGATACCAACCGGCGGTGTGCCTGTGAAATCGCGATACCTATTATCGTATTTTGGGCGCTCTTTTCTGGCTTCTTGCTCGGCTCTTAGCGCGTCTAGCTCAGCCTTACTCATATAGCATTTGTATGCTTTGCCCTCATCAAGGAGCTTTTGGACATATTCTTTGTATAAATCAAATCGTGAGCTTTGATAGACGATTTCGCCGTCGTAGTCTAGACTGCACCATTTAAACGCCTCTTCGATAGCCTTTGCGGCCTCTACCGAATTTCTTTTTAAATCCGTATCTTCAATGCGAAGCAAGAATTTGCCGTTATTTGCTCTTGCGTATAGGTATGAAAACAGCGCAGTTCTTAATCCGCCGATGTGCAAATACCCTGTCGGGCTTGGTGCGAAACGAGTTACAATCATAAATTTCCTTTTTAAAATTTTACTTTTTAATGTTATAATCGTGGGATTATAAAGCAAAAAGACTAAATAAAGGTTGAAAATGATAAAAAAACTAGCCGTTGTTGCACTTTTAAGTTTTGGCGCGTTAAACGCAAATGTCGTAAATAGCGTCGTGGCTGTTGTCGAAAATGAGCCGATTACGAATTACGAATTAGCAAAAGTTCAAAAAGCTACTGGTGCAAGCCCGAGTGCTGCAATGGAAATTTTAATCAAGCAAAAATTGCAAGATTCTGAGATTAAGCGTCGTGGAATTACCGTTAGTCCAATAGAGATCGAAAATCGTATAAAAGCAATTGCGGATCAAAATAAACTTAGTTTAGATCAGCTTAAAAAAGCGCTAAAACAACAAAAAATACCAGAAGAAGTTTTCGTAGAAAATGTGCGTCGTGGAATTTTAGAAGAAAAGCTCTATGGACCGCTTTTTGCCGATGTGCAACGCACCGTAACACCACAAAATGTGCGCAGATTTTATGAGCAAAATCCATCTTTATTTACCACTTTTGATAGTATTACTCTAACTCGCTATATTGCAAAAACTGAAAGTGCGCTAAATCCAATCAAACGCAATCCAAACGCCCGCCCTGGCAATGTATATGTCATGCGTGGCACGCTAAAAGCCAATCAAATGGACGCTGGGCTAAAATATATCGTAACTAGCGTGGATAAGGGCAAATTCTCGCCAGTTATCCCTACGGCAAATGGATATGAGATGTTTTATGTAAATGACAAAAAGGGCGTGCAAATGGCAGATTTCGAAAGCGTGCAAGAAAAGGCAATCGAGGCCTATGTGACAAACAAACGCAAAAAAATGGTCGAGGAATTTAACGATAGAATTCGTTCAAATGCTAATGTTCGTATAATCGATCGAAATTTAAACCCTACAAATTCTACAAAAAAATCTAAATAACCTACCCAAAATTTTGGAAATTTTAAAATTTCCAAAATTTTTGTTTTAATGAAATTTTGAAATTTACTCCACGCTAAATTCGTAAATTTAGCGTGGAATTTAAAGCGTAGTTTTGAAATTTATTTTAATTTTGAAGTTTCAATGATAAATGGCACTGAATTCATGCCGGCTGAGAAGTATTTATCGGCGATAGCTTTTGCGCTTTTTAGTTCCTCTGGGCTTACGCTTGAAGCGTTTGCCTTGTTATCTTCGGCATAGTATTTGCGCAAAACAGCGATTTTTTCGGCGTCAGTTTTGGCTGATTTGACCTCTTTGTAAATCAGCGCTGATTTAGCATGACCGCTATCTCCATGCACTGATGTCATTATGATTTCGACATTGTTGCTTTTAAGAGTTCGCTCGATTTCGGCTAGCTCTCTACGACAAAACGGACACTCGGCGTCAGTTAGCATTAGCAAGGTTGGCTTTTTAGGGTCATTTCCAAGGGTAATGATATTGTCTTTGTTTTCGCTTTTATAGACGCTTGCTACCCCTTTTGAAAGTCTAGATTGTTTGATTTGCTCTTTGTAAAGAATCTGTTTTTTAGGGTCGATTACATCCATTAAAACCAAATCTCCACTAGTGAAAATCACCTCTTCTTGTGAAATTTCGCCATTTGAAATTTTCAAAATCACAGCTTGGATATCTTTTAGCCCCTCTACTGGCATACGCTCAGCCACGCTGATTTTTAAATTTGCTGGCAAACCGCCATACATAGATAAAATTTCGCTATCGCTAAGCGCGGCATTTAGGCTTAGCGCGCCCGCAAGCGAGAAAAGTAAAACTTTTTTCATGTTCTTCCTTTTTTTAAAAAATCCAACGATTTTAGCCAAAATTTGTAAATAACTTATTTTTTTAGGTAGCGTTTATTATCGATTGTGATGATATCGCCTAGATTGTCGAGGTATTCTAGGTAAGAAATCGCAAATTTCCTACTTAAATTTAGCCCCTCTTTGACATTTGATACATCGGCAAAACCAGCTTCTTTTATCAAATCATAAAGCTTTTTGATAATCTGGCTTAAATTTCCAGCCTCCACAAACAGATTGTGCGCTAGGCGAACTACCTTTTTAGAATATGTTAGTTTTTTTAGCGCGTCATCGCCACTGACGCGGTCGATATCGAGCATTTCGTAGATATTATATGGCGCAAGCGGGGCGATTCCGCCTTTTTTGATGATGTCAAAAATTTTGCCCTCCAAGCTCTGTTTTAAATCCTGTAAATTCGCACCTTTTTTGATATACACACCACCGGTTTTTTCTATCACGCAGGCCCTTTCTAGCTCGCTAAGCACGAGGGAGGCTAAGCTTTCGCTAGCCCAAGAGAGTTTTAGGGCGATTGAGGTTGGGGAAAATACAGCGTGCGGGTTTTTGGCTATGATAAATTTAATTAGCTCTTTGATATCGCCAATCGCGCTATTATCATACACGCACAGCGTCGCTTCGTCAAAATATGTATTTGGTATCGTTTTGGCGATCGCTTTTGCGCTATCATAATCCATATCAAATCTCTGATACGCCGAAAACAGCCCAAATCCGTGGCGGTGAAATTTGCTTAAAATTTCAAAAGCTTTTTTGAAATTTTTGTGCAAAAGTGCTGTTAAAAACTCAGCCTTATTTGCCTTTTTTAGTGGCTCAATGACCGCATTTAGCACCCTTCCGCCCCCACACACGCGAGAGTTTGCCAAGCAGACAAATGGCTCGTCAAATTTCAAAAACATAGTTTTTTCAAATTTGAAATTTACCAAAAATTCGCCGCTATCGAGCTCTTTGATAATGCGCGCTTTTGCCGGCGTTTGCTTTGAGCCCACACAAAAGCTCACATCCTCCCCATGCGCTATTTTGCCACGAAAGAGCGTATCGGCTTCGTTAAATCCCCTAAAAAAGCCCTTTTTAGTAAGGATATAGCCTCGCTCTAACTCGCTAGTTTTAGCATCAAGTGCGATTGCTACGCGGTTTGGCGCATACGCAACCTGCGTGTCGGTATCGTGGATTTGCAGGCTTTTGGCGGTTAAAATTTTGCCACAATCTGCGCAAAGAAGCTTTTCGCCACGCGAAATCGCTCCGCTAATAAGCGAGCCAGTTACCACCGTGCCAATGCCTTTTAAAGTAAAAATTCTATCTATATAATAATGCAAAATTCCCCCATTTTTGCGCGGTTTTGGCTTTATGTTAAATAGATAAGATTTAAGCTCATCAACGCCTAAATTTGTCTTTGTGCTTAGGAAAAATGTGTTTAAAATTTGCAAATTTGAAAATTTGGCTATAAATTCCTCGCACTCTTTTTTAACTTCGCTTTGGCGCGCAGAGTCTGTGAGATCGCACTTTGTGATACACAAAACCACGCTTTTTACATCTAAAAGCGATAAAATTTCGATATGCTCCCTGCTTTGGGGCATTAGCCCGTCATCGCTAGCGACAATCAAAAGCGCGCAATCAAACGCATACGCCCCACTAATCATGGTTTTTACTAAATTTTCGTGTCCAGGAACATCGATAAATGCGATATTTGCGCTTTTTGATTTTAAATTTGAAAAGCTTAAATCAATCGTGATTCCGCGCTCAATCTCGCTTGCCAATCTGTCGCCATCGACGCCATTTAGCGCCTTTATGAGTGCGGTTTTGCCATGATCGATATGCCCTGCTGTGCCGATTATGACGCTATTCATACATTTCCTTTAAAATTTTTATTAGTTTTTGCAAATCGTGTTTTAAAATGGCGCGAAAATCAAGCAGAAATTTATCATTTTCAATGCGCCCGATAATCCCGCGCGCCCTAAATTTCGCCGAAATTTCCTCTGGGCTAGCGTTTTGCTCAATCTTTAAAGCGACGCTATCGTAGTTTTTGCAAGGCAGACTCCCGCCACCCACAAAGGTTTTTGTGCGAATAAGGCTTGCTTGAAATTTAGTGTTTTTTAGCGCGTCCAAAACAGCCTTGGCGCGCCTTTCAAGCTCGCTAAGGGGCAAGTGAATTTGATCAATCGTAGGAATTAGCGAAAATTCTTTATTAATGTAAGCCTTAATCGTTTCGTTTAAAATCGCAAGTGTGATTTTATCAGCCCGAAGCATACGCAAAAGCTGATTTTTGCGCAGTTTTTGGATTAAGGATTTTTCGCCTAGTATAATTCCGCACTGCACACTTCCAAAAAGTTTATCCCCGCTAAAACTAATCAGCCTAGCCCCGGAGGCTAAAATTTCGCCAATTTTTGGCTCGTTTTTAGCTAAATTCGCGCCTAAATCATTCACGCTCCCACTTCCAAGATCGTAATAATCAATGATTTCGCTAAATTTTTCCTCTTCGCAAATTTTAAATTCCAGCTCTTTTTTCTCGTAAAATTCAGCCTTTTTCTCGCTCGCAAATTTTGCTAAACGCGAAATTTCGTCTATTTCCACACTTTGCGTGAAACCTGAAATTTCAAAATTTGAACGATGAATTTTCATCAAAACTGCCGTATTTTCGTTTATGGCGTTTTGATAATCCGAAATTTTAGTCTTATTTGTGGTGCCAACCTCGCGCAAAATCGCCCCAGAGTTTGCCATGACCTCGCTTACCCTAAAACTCCCGCCGATTTCGACTAGCTCACCACGACTTACCACGACTTCGCGCCCCCTAGCAAAGGTATTTAGCACCAAAAACACAGCCGCTGCGTTGTTATTTACCACAAGTGCGCTCTCGCAGCCAAAAAGCTCAGCCAAAAGCGCGCTAGTATAATCGTAGCGATTGGAGCGCGTCCCGCTAGCTAGGTCGAATTCGAGGTTAGAGTAGGCGCAAATCGCCCCCTGCGCGCGAGATAAAATTTCAGGCGAAATCACGCTACGACCGAGATTTGTGTGAAGCACGACGCCAGTTGCGTTGATAAGCGGACGAAGTGCGAGATTTGCGAATTTTTCGTAGCGAGATTTGATTTGCGCGATGATTTGCTCTTCGCTAGCGCACGAATTTTCGCCATTTACTAGGCTGGTTCGAAATTCGGCGATTACCTCTTTTGCGATTCGCAAAACCACAGGCTTCAAAAGTCCGTGAAATTCCGCGCTATTTGCGATTTTATCGACTTTGGGAAGTTTGATTTGCATTTAAAAAATCCTATAAATTTTGTTTTTATAAATTCTTTTTATCAATATTTATATTAAAATTTTATATGTCAAAAAAATTACAAATTTAACTTATGTTTAGTTTAAATTTACATTTAACGATTGTTTAGAAAATGAGTGTAAAAAATGCGAATTTTGTTTTTAGGATAGAAAATGAGTGAATACGGATTTAGCCCAGTGGGGGTAAAAGAGGCCATTTTAGGCGATAGCATAGAGGTTTGCGCTGATAGCGACAGACACTTTGTCGTGGCAAATTCGCCTAGCTTAAAGGCTGAAATTTACGCGCCAGAGATAAATTTTTATATAAATTCCACAAACGATGAAATGCTTCAAATCGCTAGAAATGTCGAAATTTTATACGAAGCAAAGGCGGTGATGTTTGATTATGGCGCGGATAATGCCTATCAAAAACCAGTGGGGAAAAATATAATTTTCGTAAGCGATAATGAGCGCGAAAGCAGTGTAAATGCGCTCAAAAACGCTGGATTTAAGGTGATTTGCCTAACTCACGCTGAGGTGAAATTCGTCTATGGTGGGATTGGGGATTTGAGTGTAAGCGTGCTAAACTGCACCGATGAATACGAGGTCGAGGCCGATTTTTTCTTAGTAGAAAATGCAAAAAGCTATCAACTTCGCCAAAGTGGTTGCTATGAAATCGCAGGGCTAAATGATGATGAAATTCTAGCTCTCGTATCCGAAAAATCGCCGATTTACACTTACAAAAACAACATTTCATTTAACGCAAACCTCTGTCAATACGAGGGCAGGAGAGTGGAGCTGTGCGCCAAATGCGTGGAGGTTTGCCCTAGCGTGGCACTTTTGAAAGACGAGCAAAATCGCAAGCTTGAAATTTCGCACATCGATTGCATAGCCTGTGGTAGGTGTGTGAGCATCTGTCCCACAGGTGCGATTAGCTCGGCAAAACAGCCACCAATCGCGATTAGCCAAATGGCAAAACTCTACGCTGGCAAAATTCCACTTCTTGCCCATGAGACGAGCTTTGGCGAGATTTCGGGCGTGAGTTTGCCCTGTGGCGTACTTCCTTTTGGAATTTTTGCTAAATTTCAGCTTGATGAGATTTCACTGCTTAGCATAATGCAAGAAACAGGCTCGCAAATCGTGTTTTTTGGAGATGAGATTTGCGAAGCCACAAAAGATGCGATAAATCTCATAAATAGCGCTACAATGGCGATTTATGGCGTGCAGGGAGTGTTTGTGGCTAGCAATGAAGCCCAGCTAAATACTGCGCTAAATTTGGCTAAAAGCGGGCAAAAGTGGAAATTTAGCCTAAATGAGACAAATTTGAGCAAAATTGAAATTTTCTCAGCTCGCATGGCGTTTATGGTGGGCGAGGGCGATTACGGCGTGATTGCAAACGGCGCGTCGCAAAGCCACGCTAAAATCAGCATAAACGAGCAAACCTGCACGCTGTGCCTATCGTGCGCAGGCGCGTGCAACACAGGCGCACTTTTTGCCGATAAAAGCGATAATTCGCTCAAATTTAACGCTTCGCTTTGCGTGGGGTGCGATTACTGCGTGCGAAGTTGCGCCGAGGCCGATACAATGGCACTTGATTTGTGTGGCGTAGAGCTTAAAAAAGAGTTTTTCGAGTATCAAATTTTAGCCCGCGACGAGCTGTTTGAGTGTATCGAGTGTGGCAAAAAATTTGCCACAAAAAAGGCGATTATGAAAATTGCAAATTTGATGAGCGCGCACTTCGCAGACGATGCAGATAA
>JAGBJQ010000013.1 GCA_017934385.1 Campylobacter sp.
GATAATAACAGCACTATCACATTAGTAAGCTATGATGAAAACGGAGAAGAGAATTCAACCAGACCAGTTAAGATTACAAATTTAGCTCCTGGTGAAATCAATGCAACTAGCACAGACGCAATCAATGGCTCACAACTTTACTATGCAGTTGAGGGTAATAGAACAAAAGTTACTGTCAATGGTGGCAAAGTCGCTCCGACAGACGGCACTTATACAGATGGTAACCTAAAACTTACTCATGGTGGCGAAAACAACAACACATATGACCTAAAACTTGCTAATAACCTAGTAATAGGTGAAGTAGGCGATGGCACACCTGGTAATCCTGGTGAAGACGGCTCAATCAAAGTCCAAGGCAAAGATGGTAAAGATGCTGTAAGTATCGATGCTAACGCAACTGACGGAGCTAGAATTGCACTAGGCAATGACGGCAAAGACGGTGTAACTCTTGCTTCTAAGGACGGCGAAGGCTCTATCGGTCTAAACGGTAAAGACGGAGCAAGTGCTACTATCACTGTCGTAAAAGAAGTCCCTGGTGTAAATGGACAACCTACTGATAAGCTAGATAGAATTCAATACAAAGATAGCAATGACGACTCTCACTTGGTAGCTACACTTGATGATGGCTTGAAATTTAAAGGCAACTACAATAGAGGCAATGACCCTATCGCTAAAAAATTAAATCAGCAACTAGATATAGTAGGAACTCATACAGCAGGCGAAGCTAATTTAACAGTAGGCAATATCGGTGTTATCAATGACGGAAGTAAATTGGTTATCGAACTTGCAAAACATGTAGATTTGACAAAAGATGGAAATTTATCTATTGGAAATACTTTGGTAGATAACAGCGGTTTAACTATAAGCAATACCGACCCTGATAAAATTATCAAGCTTACAGATAACAATGTTAGCATGGGCGGAAATCAAATCCACAATGTTGCAGCCGGCACAGCTGATACAGATGCAGTCAATGTATCTCAACTCAAAAATGCGGCTGAGGGTAACAAGACAAAAGTTACTGTCAATGGTGGCACAGTCGCTCCGACAGACGGCACTTATACAGATGGTAACCTAAAACTTACTCATGGTGGCGAAAACAACAACACTTATGACCTAAAACTTGCTAATAAACTTAGCTTGGGTGATAGTGCAGAAAGCGGTGCTGTAACAGTCAATAACAAAAATGGTAAAGCTGGCGTAGAAATCTTTGCAGATGACAATACTGGTGAAGGTCACATTAAGATTACTAACGGTAAAGATGGAAATGACGCTGTAAGTGCAGATATTACGGTAGCCAAAGTTGATCCTGCTGGTTCTGGTCAAAATGGCACAACTAATACTAGAATTACCTACAAAGATGCTAGTGGTAATCCTGAGACTGTCGCTACTTTAAATGACGGCTTGAAATTTAAAGGTGATAAAGGCGATGTAGCAAGTAAAAAACTTAACGAAACGCTAAATATTAAGGGCAACACCGCAGCTAATGCTAAATTGACAGAGGGCAATATCGGTGTAGAAAATGTTGGTGGCGATTTAATCATTAAACTTGCTCAAAATATCGACCTAGGAAACGACGGAAGCGTTAAAACTGGTGATACTACTATCAACAACGATGGTTTGACTATTAAAAATGGTCCAACTATAACTAAGAACAATGTTGATATGGGCGGTAATCAAATCCACAATGTTGTAGCTGGTGTGGCTGATACTGATGCTGTCAATGTTAGTCAGTTGAAAGCTACACAAACTGATATCACAAATGTCACAAATATTGTTACTGGCGGTAAAACTAATGTCGATATCGTAACATACAATGTCGAGGGTCAAACAGAACACCATAATCAAAGTGTTATCGAGGCTATCAATAGCATGAACGAGCAAGGAATTCAGTTCTTCCATACTAATAAAACAGGCGTTACTGTTAAACCTGATAAGAAAAATGAGATAGACTCATCTGCTGCTGGTGGATATGCGACAGCAATCGGTGTAAAAGCAGACGCTAGTGCAACAAATGCCTTAGCTATCGGACATGAGGCTGTGGCAAGTGGCGAGCAATCTATCGCTATCGGTAATGGCGCACAAGCTAGCGGAAAACAATCAATCTCAGTTGGAACTGGTAATAAAGTAACAGGCAACAACTCTGGTGCGTTTGGTAATCCAAATACTATTAGTGGAAGTGGAAGCTACGCTATGGGTAATAACAATACCGTATCTACAAATGATACATTTGTAATGGGCAATAATGTAACTAGTACAGTTGCAGACTCATTATTCTTAGGTAGCAGAACAGCTTATGTTGGCGAAGGCACTAGAAGTAAAGGCACAAACAACGCTTACACTAGCGCAAGCGTAACTGCGAAAAACGCAGCTGGCGAAAATGTCGTAATTGGTATGAAAAATTTCGCTGGTGGCAATCAAGTTAAAGGCGTAGTAAGCGTTGGTAATGCTAATGAAACTCGTCGTATCCAAAATGTCGCACCTGGTCTAATCAGCAAAGACAGCACCGATGCGATCAACGGCTCACAACTATACTCTGCTATCGAGGGTATCGCTGAGCATTTGGGTAACAACATAACAAATATCAATCAAAGAATTGATAATGTTAGAGATGAGGCTAGGGCTGGTGTCGCTTCTGCTATCGCTATCGGCAACCTACCACAATCAACAATCCCTGGCAAGGGTATGCTAAGTGTGGGTACTGGTTATTATCAAGATGAGGGTGCTCTATCTATCGGTCTATCAAAAATGTCAGACAATGGTAAGTGGGTATTTAAATCATCTATCTCAGTTGATACACAAGACAACATTGGCGCAGGCGCGTCTTTAGGCTTCCACTTCTAAGGTAGCCTAGTGCGAAACCGATGAATTTCGGTTTCGCTTTTTTTAAATTTAAAGGGTAAAAAATGAAAAAATCATTACTATCAGCTCTAAGCTTAGCTGGAATTTTATTTTTTAGTGGTTGCACCACTCATGTAAGCGACAATATCCCAGAAGACGGCGTCATGCAATGGGACGATGTAACTTTCCTAGATATGAACAAAACATGGATTGACGCTCCAACTCACCCAAATGCCGAAAATTTAGGCAAAGTAGAAAAAGGCATGAGCAAAGACCAAGTATATTTTCTAATCGGTCACCCGCACCACCAAGAGGGCTTGTATGCGGTTAGAGAGTGGGATTATGTATTTAATTTAAAGAAAAAAGCTGGCGATCCTGATAAAATTTGCCAATTCAAAATCATCTACGATAAAGATTATCGCGTAGGAAGCACATTTTATAATCCAAAAGGTTGCGCCGATGTCGCCCCTGTGCAGCTACCTAACCAAAATGTCGAGCTAGAATCTGACTTTTTGTTTGACTTCGACAAAGACAATCTTAAAGCCGAAGGCCACGAAAAAATCGCGGCTGTCGCCAAAGATATTGATGTAAATATGGTAAGAAGCGTTAAGGTCTATGGTTACACTGATCCGCTAGGAAGCGACGCTTATAATAAAACTCTATCACAACAACGCGCAAATACTGTAAAAAATGAGCTTATCGCAAATGGAATCCCGGCTAACAAAATCCAAGCTATCGGCATGGGCGAGGCAGATCAGGTTAAATTCTGCCCAGGCGAAAAAGGCGCTGCGCTAAAAGAGTGCCTCAAACCAAATAGACGCGTTGTAATCAAAACTATTTATTAACAAATTTGGGCTAAGCTTAGCCCAAATTTCACTTCAAAGGGGTTAGTTTGAAAAAACTAATTTTAATCTTTTTATTTTTCTCAAATTTATTTGCTATTGAAGACACTAAATTTATCGCTTGCGAAAAGGGCGACGCGCAGGCGTGCTATGAGGTGGGACTTTTGCTTTATATGGGACAAAGCATTGCCAAAGACGATGAGGGCGCGGTTTTGTTTTTTAAAAAAGCGTGCGATAAAAAGCATGATAACGCCTGCGTAGCTTACGCGCAAATGCTAGAAAATGGCCTTGGAATCAAGGCGGATAAAAACGCAGCCTTGAATTTATACGAAAACGGCTGTAAGCAAAAAAATGTCCTTTCGTGCAAAGGGGCTGAGAGATTGCACTCTGCTTCGAATAAAAACAAAAAAAGATTAAGTGAAATTCGCGCGTTTTTGTGCAAAAATGGCGAGGACGAATACTGCGAAAATGCCCTTGTGACGCTGGAAAACACAAAAGCTGTGGCAAGGCTGGATAATGACTGCAAAAACGGCAATAAAGATTCTTGCGAAACCTTGGTGAATTTGTAT
The DNA here is from genome assembly GCA_017934385.1 of Campylobacter sp. Lineage (GTDB taxonomy): Bacteria > Campylobacterota > Campylobacteria > Campylobacterales > Campylobacteraceae > Campylobacter_B. Next base: position 4,253 of record JAGBJQ010000013.1, read on the forward strand.
TTTAAAGCCCAAGGCACGCCTGAAAATATCCAATCAGCGATTTTTTACACAGATAGACTTTGCAAGCTAGATGTCGCGACTTCGTGCCGAAATTTAGCTATTATTTTCCAAGGCCAAAGCGATATCGAGGGGGCGAAAAACTACTACGCCAGAGCCTGCGCTATGGGTGATAAAATTTCATGCTCGGAGTATAAAAAGCTAAGCAAATAAGCAAAATTTAAAATCCTTGAAGCGTGATAGCATACAGCCTTTCAACCGCGTCATCTTCTAAATTTAGCGAATTTTGACTTTGTAGAAATTCTAAAATTTCGCCCCACTTAAAGCCTTTTTGGTGCAAACAATGCTCGTGAGCAGGCAAAAATCCGCGTGTGAGTGATACTGCGCCGCTAATCTCTTCATCGCATAAAAAACAAAATGGCTCGCTGTGAAGTCTGCCCTCGAATTCTAAAATTTTAGCGTAACTTTCGATAATTATTCGGCGTGGATTTTGGCGGCCAAAGCGCGAAGCAGCGGAATTTAAAAGCTCATAGTAAAATTTATCAAGCTCGTTTGCGTCCTTTAAATGCGCGCCCAGTAGCCTGATGAATTGCTGCCAAAAAATGAGTTTTTCTCTATTTATCAGCCAGCCGTATCCTAGGTGCATGACATTGCTTAGGCGCGGGAGGAAATTTTGGTTTGAGACTAGCTCAAAATCTATTTTGTATCCTTGTGTGATATTTGGGTGTCTGGCACCATAAAAGCGATACGCGCGCACCAAGGCGTCAGCGCAGAGCACATCTACTATACAATCTTCGTCTTTGATTTTTGTGACTTTTAATATAAATCCTTGCATAGTTGTATTCTAGCGAAATTTTAAATTTAAATAAAGAAAAATAGGTTAAAATTGAGAGTTTAATTTTGCAAAATTAAAGGAATATTATGAATTTTGGAGATTTGTTTTCAAAGATTCGTAGAGCCCAACCAGAAGCTTCTGAGGCACCTGCGCATTGGGTTAAGTGTCCTGGTTGTGCTTCTTTGATGTATTTTAAGGAGGTGGAACAAAACCACCATGTCTGTCCTAAATGTAACTATCACATGCGTTTTAGCGCAGATGAGCGAATCGCGCTAATCTGTGATGAGGGTTCGTTTGTGGAGTGTGATAAAACCCTCGAACCCGTTGATCCACTTAAATTTGTTGATAAAAAATCATACAAAAAACGCATAAGTGAGGGGCAGGAAAAGACAGGCAGATCGAGTGCTGTCGTCGCTGGCGAGGCCAAAATTTCAAAACAACCTGTGCAATTGGTCGTTTTTGATTTTAATTTTATGGGCGGAAGTCTTGGCTCGGTAGAGGGCGAAAAAATCGTGCGAGCCGTCAAACGCGCGCTTGATAAAAAGCAAGCCTTGATTATCGTATCAGCTAGCGGTGGAGCTAGAATGCAAGAAAGCACATATTCGCTAATGCAAATGAGCAAAACTTCGGCCGCGCTTAAAATTTTAAGCGAAAACAAAATCCCATTTATCTCTGTTTTGACAGATCCTACGATGGGCGGAGTTAGTGCGTCGTTTGCGTGGCTAGGCGATATCATCATTGCTGAACCGGGTGCATTGATTGGCTTTGCTGGTCAAAGGGTCATCAAACAAACAATCGGAGCAGATTTGCCAGAGGGTTTCCAACGCTCAGAATTTTTGCTAGAACATGGATTAATCGACGCTATCGTGCCAAGAGCGCAAATGCGTCAGTATCTAAGCGATATGGTAAATATGCTAACAAATACCCCAGTCCAACTCGATGATAGTAGCGATGAGGGGCTATTTGATACGCACGGCGAAGAAGACGAATAGTGCAGATTATCGTTAATTCTATACAAAAAGGCACCGACGAATTTGCGAGCGAGCTAAACGAATATCGCAAAATGTCGGCTAAATTTGCTAGCATAAAAGATGAAATTTTCTTTAACGCTAGTATTGCAAAGGCTCAGACGATTGATAGAGCCAGCGCACTTAGGGCGTATGACGAGGTTTATATGCCTAGATTGAAAGGTTATAATATCGCCCTTGACGAGAGGGGCGAAGAGCTTGGTAGTATGGAATTTGCTAAAATTTTAGACGGGAAAAATTTGGTTTCATTTTTCATAGGTGGTGCTTACGGGCTAAGCGATGATTTTAAGGGCAAATGCGATAAAATCATCAGCCTAACAAAGCTAACTTTGGCACATAAAATTGCAAAGCTTATGCTTTTTGAGCAAATTTTTCGTGCGCTTTGTATAAATACAAATCATCCATACCATAAGTGAGGGTAAAATGAAAAAAAGTGAGTTGAAAATTTACAAAAAACTTTTAGAAGAAAGAAAAGCCGAGCTAAGCGCTAATATCAACAGCGCGACAAAAGATATCGAGGAGCTTAGAGAGCACGGCGCGACAGATGAGATTGATGTAGCTAGCATGGATACGGATTTGACGATTGAGTATTCGATTGGGCTAAAACAAAGAGAGAGCCTAAATCAAATAGTTTCTGCATTAGAACGCATTGAAAATGGCACTTATGGCGATTGTTTGGAGTGTGGCGAGCCAATAAGTCCAGAGAGATTAAAAGTGCGTCCAGAATCAAGGCTATGTATTTCTTGTAAAGAATTAGCTGAAAAATCACAAAGGAGATGAGATGAAAACGAAACAATTTTTTGTATATTCGGTTATATATATCGGTATAATTGCTGCTGTGATTTTTACGCAAGAAAGTGCAAGTTATACCCTAAGCTTGCTCGGGCATTCTCTCACACTGCCTGTGGCTGTGTGGGTTGTGCTACCACTAGCACTATATATGTTATTAGCGCTTTGTCATTTGGGCTTTTATGGTTTTATGGTTTATCGCAAAAATCGCGCTATACAAAAAGATGTAAGCTCGTATGACGAGATGACAAAAGAGGTTTTATTGGGATTAGAGACGAACCGAAATTTCAAAACAGAGTTTTTCAAAGATCCAAGCGATATAACTAAAATTTTGTCTCCATGGTATGATAGTAGCGAGCTTGATATCAAAAACGAAAGCCTAAAAGAGATAGTTGATGTCGTCGAAAAGGTAAAAAACGGCGAGGTCGTGGATCTGAAAAAATACAAACTCCCTAAATCAAACGGTATGTTTTTACAAAACGAACTAAACCGCCTTGATGCTGAGCCTGATTATGCTCGCGAAATTTTAAAAACAAAGGGCGTTTATAACGATCAAATCACCAAAAAAGCATATAAAATTTTAGTCGATAAGGGCGATTATAGCGCGATTAAAACCTATAATGAATTCCAAGATAGCGACGATATCAAGCGTATCGTAGAAAGAGCTACTGATGAGAGCGAGTTTGAGGTCAGTAGCGAGGAGCTGTTTAACCTCATAAATAGCGATAAATTCAGCGACAAAGACTTCATTTATTTTGCCAAAAAGCTCAAAGACCACCTAAATCCGGAGCAATACAGAACCTTTTTCGAAAGGCTCAAAAACCAAAATTCAAGCGCGACAGAGGCGTATTTGTATGCGCTATATGAGCTTGGTATGATTGATGAGCTAAGAGAGCAACTTCACATGAGCGACGGCGACGAATTTGATAAATTCCAAATTTTGCTATTTTTACGCGACAATGGCAAATCAGTGCCAGCTTCGCTGATATTCTAAATTTCGGGGCGCAAATTTGTAAATTTTGTAAATTTGCAAATTTGCGCCATTTTTACACAATCAATGAATTTAAATAAATTTTTCGAGACAAAACCGCTTTTTTTGGCGCCTTTGGCTGGGTTTTCAGATCCGCCACTGCGCGGTGTGGTGAAAAAATTCGGCGCTGACGCGACGATAAGCGAGATGATTAGCGCAAATGCGCTGGTGTTTGAAAACGATAAAACCCTAAAAATGCTAGAAAAAAACGAGGCAGAAGAGCCCTTTTTCGTCCAAATCGCCGGAAGCGATGAGGAAGTGATAAAAAAGGCGGTTTTGATTTTGAATAAATTTGACGGATTTTGCGGGATTGATTTAAACTGCGGCTGCCCTGTGCCAAAGGTCGTGAAGCAAAACTCAGGCTCCGCGCTTTTGCTAGATTTGGACAAGATAGCCCGAATTTTAGAAATCATCAAAACCCACTCAAACAAAAAATTCGTAAGCGCGAAAGTTAGGCTTGGCTTTGCTAGCGTGGATATCGAAAATATCGCGCGCGCGGTGGAGCGAGGCGGGGCTGATTTTATCGCGGTGCATGGGCGCACGAGGGCTGGTGGATACAGCGCGCAGGTCGATTACGACGCAATCGCACAGGCAAAAGGTGCCGTGCAAATCCCGCTCATCGCCAACGGCGACATTAGCTCGCAAAATGCCGAATTTGTGCGAAGTACGACCGGCGCAGACGGGCTTATGATAGGCAGGGCAAGTATCGGGCACCCGTGGGTTTTTGCTGAGATTAAGCAGGGGCAAAGTGCGAGCGCAGAGCTGAAAAAAGAGATTATTTTGGAGCATTTTGCGCAGATGATAGCGCACTATGGGGCGCACGGCGTGGCGATTTTCCGCAAACACCTGCACGAATACTCCAAAGGCTACGCAAACGCTAGCGCATTTCGCGAAGAGATAAATCACATAGAAAATGCAAATTTAATGCGAGATAAAATTTTGGAGTTTTTTTAAATTTTGGTTTTTTGTCGTTGCGAGATGACGCGTTCATCGTGTAATCCAGTAAAATTCGAAGCAAAATTAACCTAAATTTATCATTGAACGAAGTTTTGAAATTTTACAACAACATTGACCTTGAATTTTAAATTTGTGGCAATGAATTTAAAGAATTTGGGCTTCTGTTATTTTGCCTTTATCTGTAATAGTGGCTGTCAAGATGCCACTTTTATTTGTAAATTCTGTGAAAGAATTTGCGAAAGGATTAAATTTGGAAAATTTTGAGAATAAAAATTTAAACAATAAGCCAAATGTTGAAAAATCAAATTTACGAAATTATGACGAAAATCCGATTATTATAAAAGATTACAAGCCACAAGTAAATTTGATTGGTATATTTTTGATGATTTTAGCTTTTGTTATTTTGTGTATCACAAAACCAGAAAAAGTCAATGGTTTTACGATTTTGTCTTTTATGGTAGCAATTCCTTATATTATGAAATTTTTGGGCAAAAATTATTTTATTCTGAAAAATGAAATGATAAGTCAAATTAAAAATGATAAATCTTTTGATTTTATACAAATAAAAGAGATTAAAAATGTTAAATTTAGCATTGATTTTAGAGACGGAAACGAACAAATTCCATTTATTGCTAAAATTTTACTTTTTATTATAATCTCAACATATATTTATGCGATTTTTGCGTTTAATGAACCGATTATTTTGTTTTTTATTTTTGCACTTATCTTTGTATTTTATGCAATTCCAAAAATCATAACCCATACAATAAATGGTGGCAAAATCAATGATAGCGTTTATGATTGTCTTACCATTTATAGTAAAAATGGAAAAGTGATGAATATTATGATTTGTAGCGACAAAGAATTTAAAGAATTTAAAAAATACTTTTTAGAAAATGTGAAATTAAATATTTCAAATGCTAAATCAAGCTTTGGAATTTTTGATAAAAATTTTTATAACACAAGGAGAGAACTATGAGTTCAACGGGTAGCACCTTGGGAAATAAAGAAAATAACAATACATCGGAAGAGTTTGTAATCATAGAAAATAATTGGTTCATTAAAGCTCGCATTGCTGGGGCAATTCCGTGGATTATGTTTTGTTTAATTGTGTGTTTTGTATTGCTTTGTATTTCGCATGATGATCCATTAAAAGAATTGTATAGAAAAGGCGGGATTGGATTTACGCTTTGCGGTGCATTTATTTTAATATTTGACAATATTAAGTTAATACAAAAAATTAAAAAAATGCCATTAGTTGCTAAAATTTATGATAACTACATAGAATATGATTTTTATGATGCAAACGGAAATAAAAAACGATATAAAATGGATTTAAATAATGCTAACATAACATACTCAAACAAACCTGTGCTTGGAAAATTTCCATCACCAGATGATATAAATTTCACAGATATATTTATTCGACCTGTGGCGTGTTGTATTAGATTTGTGGAAAATTTGGTTTTTAAAATTTTAAATCGTTTTTGCAAAAAAAAAATATATTATTTTTGAAAAAAACGGCTTTCATCTTAGTTTAGAAGACAACAAAAAAATTTCAAACTATTTTAATGATATAAAATTTAATGAATTTACAAAAGAGTATTTTTTAATTGGATCAATAAAATTTAATAAGGAGGAAGAAAATGCCTGATGATACTTTACTATTTAAGTATAAATTTAGTTTAGAAGTGTTAGTATTACAAATCGAATAAAGGGAAAAAATGCAAAATATACGAATAAATGAAGATGAAAATTTTCATCTATTTTTAAATGATTACATCAAAAAGCACGATAAAATTTCTAGTTTAAAGCCGTTTTATTTTTATATGATAGTGATGATTTTGCCTCTATTTTTATCAAAAGATATCAAATTCTCAAATTTTATAACGCAATTTATTAACTTTATGGCGGAATTTTTTCCAAATATAAAAATAGTTGCCTCTCTTAGCAAACAGTCCGATTTTATCGCATTTTACTATGCTTTTAGCTGGTTAGTTATTATTGGAATTTGCATTTATTTGATAATAGATATCCCAAAAGCCTATGAGCGTTCGCAAGAATTTTTTGGAACAGGCAATTTTCAAAAACATGAATTAAGTGAAATTTTAATTGATTATTATAAAAAAAGGAGATTTTGGACTTTTATAGCACTTGTTCTTCTTTTTAATGTGGCTTTCAAAAATTTCACGGGTAGTATATATACTACAACTTTATTTAATTTAGAATTGCATAAATATTTTGATAATAGCGTCAGCTTATATATCATAAATTTTGTGTTTCAAGGTTTTGCTTTGTTGGTTGCCGTAGATACGGTTAGAATTGTTGCATTTCATCTCTTAAATTCAAGAAAGGTTAAAAAATGAGCGATATGGCTAAAAATGTAGCACCCTACGGTGCTGACCGAATTCAAATTTGATTGTTGAATTTGAGAATTTGGCAATAACGAAGCTTGAAGTGTTGTTTGAGAAAATACAAATATTATAAAAATTGTTAAATTTAGGATTTTATTCATTTTTATTACCTTTGTTATTTTTTCTTTTATTTCTAACACTTCTTTTTTTAGGTTTATTTTTTCTATTTTCTAAATTTCTTTCTCTGTTTTTATGTGTTACATATTTTTTTAAATCCACCAACTTACCGCCACAATTAGGACATTTGTCTTTTGAATTTTTAACATGTCCAAACCACCAAGTCGTTTCACAATTAAGACACTTTAAATACTCTGGGTATTTTTTTATGTTTTTTTCGGAGCGGAAAGCTAGATAAAAAAACATAATGCTTATAGCAAAAGCCGTAAAAGCTGCAATAATATAAAAATTATCTGGGCTTGAAAAATCATGTTCCATTGCAAATCTTTTGAATTTTTTAGTTATAAGTATGATGATAGATATAAATAAAAATCCAAAAGCAATCAATAGATAATGCATTTTTATTATTAACTTTCAGAATTTACAAAATCTCGCGCAGTGTCCTTGCGCTGTGCATCCAGCTATCTAGCTCGCTCCACTTTTCGTTTTCTATCATATCGGTGCAAATTTGAAGCTCTTTTTTGAAAGACTCTATCGATTTTAACAAATTTTCTTTGTTTTGTTTGAAGATATCGACCCACATTTCAGGGCTTGATTTGGCGATTCTTGCCATGCCAGTGAAGCTTCCGCCGGCTAAATTTATGATATTTCGGCGATTTTCCTCTTTTAAGACGCTATTTACGAGTGAGTAGCTAATCGCGTGTGGCAGGTGCGAGATGAGCCCCACATGGTGGTCGTGGCTGAGTGCGTCCATAAAGACAATCTTCATACCCGCAAACGAAAAAATTTCAACCGCGCGTTTGACATGCATTTCATCGGCGTTGTTATCGTCGCAGATGACGACTACTGCGCCGTTTAGTAGCTCTGAAAACGCCGCGCTTGGGCCTGAGTTTTCCGTGCCTGCCATAGGGTGAGCGGCGATGAAATTTCCTCTAATCTCTGGCGGGCAACTTTGCAAAATTTTAAATTTCGTGCTTCCTAAATCGATGATTGTGGTTTCCTTGCGCGCGTCTTTTAGCTGGGCTAGCGTCGTGATAATCGCCTCGACTGGGATTGCTAGAAAAATCACATCGCATTTTTGCTTCATCTCCTCGATACTTAAAATTTCATGCACCAGCCCCAGTTCCAAGGCCTCTTTTTCGTTTTCCCTAGAAATATCATATCCGCTAACCGTGCTAATAATCTTTGATTTTTTCATACAAAGCCCGAGCGAGCCACCTATCAAACCTAAGCCTATAATGCCTATTTTCATAATTTTCCTTTGTAAATTCTTTTTGATTAATTTTAATATGCTATTATACGCAATTATTTTCATTTCTAGGTAAAATTTTATGAGAAAAAGTTTGTTTTTATTATTAGGTGGGGTTTCTGTTGCTTGCGCAGCGCAAATCCAAACTATTAAATTCGAGGGTTTAAAACACCTATCTCCGCAAGTTGCAGCTGCTATTTCTGGCCTACAAATAGGCGATCAAATCACAGGCGAAAACACAAACCGAGCGATCTCAAATCTCTTTGCTCAGGGCTATTTCGAAGATGTGTATATCAGCGAACAGGGCGGAAATGTAACAATTAGCGTAAAAGAAAAACCAAGCGTGGCCAAAGTCGATATCAAAAATGTCGTTACAAACGACCAAGACGCTATCAAAAATCTAATCGGACTTCGCCCAGGACAGGTCTATGATGAGGTTTTGGCAAAAAACGCTGCCGCTAGAATCAAGCAATTTTACGAAGTAAAGGGCTTTTTTGACACTGTTGTCGAAGTTACCCCAAAACCGCTTGATAGTGAAGGAAACGCCGTGCATGTCATAGTCGATGTCAATAGAGGCGAAAACATCATCATCGAAAAGGTAAATTTAGTTGGCGCTAAAAAGCTAGATTACGATGATATCGAACCAGCTGTTTCAAACAAACAACGCGAAGTATTTGGCTGGCTATGGGGCTTTAACGACGGACAGCTAAAAGCTAACGAGTTGCCAAACGACGCAAATAGAATCCAAGAAGAATACTACAAAAAAGGCTACCTTGACGCTAGGGTATCTGCCCCAATCGTAAATGCCGATACTGGCGATTACACCGCGGATTTGACATATTATGTAACAGAGGGCGAGCGTTATAAGGTCAGCAGTATAGATATCGACTGCCCAGAAAATGTAACTATGGATAAAGAAAAGGTCATAAGCGATCTAAAACTCGAAAAGGGCGATACGATGAATTCAGACTGGATGCGTCGCGATATCCAAAAAATCGAAACCTTAGTCGCCGATCAAGGATATGCTTATGTCAAGGTCGTCCCGCAAACCGATCAAGACAGAGAGGCTAAAACCATAGGCATAACTTATAAAATCATACCTGAAAATAAAGTCTATATCAGAAATGTAACAATCTCTGGAAACGACAAAACAGAAGATAAAGTCGTTAGACGCGAAATGTATCTAACTGAGGGAAATTTATTTAGCAGGACAGATTATGCTGATTCTATCGCGGCTCTTAAACGCACGGGATATTTCGAAGATGTCGAAATCAAAGAGAGCAGGGTGAGCGATGATCAGCTAGATTTGGAAGTTATAGTCAAAGATACACCAACTGGCTCTATTACAGGCGGTATCGGATATGGTAGCGATGATGGATTGCTTTTAAGTGGTGGAATTAGCGATAGAAATGTCTTTGGAACAGGATTAAGCGGCTCAGTATCGGTAGAAAAATCAGATGATAAATTAAGCGGTAGAGTAAGCCTTACAAATCCTAGAATTTTCGATTCAGAATACAGCCTGGGTGGTATGGTATTTGCTAATGATTATGACTGGGACGATTACGAGGAGAAATCTTACGGATTTGCTTTGACGCTTGGCAGAAAGCTAGGACGAAATTTAAGCGCAAGTCTGACATACTACCTAGAAAAGACAGAAATCGAAGGGCTAAACGAATACTACGCAGCCGCTGGTTATCGTAACCACGAAAGCATAAAAAGCTCGATTACGCCGGCACTTACATACAATAGCACAGATGATTACTACCTGCCACGAAGCGGTATCATAGCCACAGCTAGCCTAGAATACGCTGGACTTGGCGGAGATATCGAATTTACCAAAGCCAAAGGAAGCTTTAATTACTACTTTGGATTGCGTGATTATATAGATTACGATTTGATTTTCCGCTACAAAGCTGCGGCTGGATATGTTTGGGATAGAGGCGATCCGCTTCCAATCAACGAAAAACTATTCCTAGGCGGTATTAGGACGGTGAGAGGATATAATTCTAGATCGATTCCGCGTAAAGAAATTTGCGTAGCTAGTGGTAGCTGCCGTTATGTCGAAACCGGCGGTATGCAAAGCTTCAACAACTCAGTCGAGCTAAGCTTCCCGCTAATCGATCGTATGAAAATGCGCCTTGTAACATTTTTCGATTATGGTATGATAGGCGACAATGACTGGAACGAGGAAGAGCGATATAGCGCAGGTGCTGGTATCGAGTGGCTCACACCAATGGGGCCGTTGCAGCTGTATTTCACAAAACCGCTTAACGAAAAACCACACGATAAGACAAATAGTTTCGAATTTAGCATTGGAGCTAGATTTAACTAAAATTTGGCGTAAATTTTGGGTAAATTTCACTTTTACCCAAAATTTAACCTTAATGAAATTTAACCAATCCTTTACTTACGATTTACAAAAACTCAGTAAAATCAGGCTTTAATTTAAAATCAAGGTAATTTATGTATAGAAATCGAAGCAGAATAAATCCTAAAATTTTCATTTTTTTAATATTAACTTTGGCGATAGCTTATGGAGTTTTTCATTTTTTAACCTCGCCTAAATTTGAACAAAATCCCCCTAAAATCGAAATTGCAGATGAAATTTACTGGAATTTAATCTCGCCTTTGAAGGTTAAAATTTCAGATGACACAGGCGTAAAATCAATAAAAGTAAGCCTAAATGACGGGGAAAATTTAACTCCGCTAAAAGATGAAGAGTATGGCATAAGCCAAAAAGAGCTAGAAATTGCAGTTGAATTTCCAAAAAATTTAATCCTAAACAAAGATAAAAAATACAAACTCCATATCGAAGCTGGCGATATTAGCGCATGGAATTTCACCAAAGGCAACAAAACCGATAAAGTCGTAAATATAATCATCGACAACAAAAAACCTTTGATAAATTTGGTAGCAAATTCGTATAAAATCACCAAAGGCGGCTCGGCTGTGGTTGTTTTTAGTGCTAGCGATGAAATGCTAGATGAGGTTTTTATCCGCACAAATTATGGCAAAATTTTCAAAGCTACGCCATTTGTCAAAGAAGGCTATTACGCTTCGCTTGTAGCCTGGCCAGCAAACGAAGATGAATTTCGTGCCGAAATCGTAGCAACCGATAAAGCAGGCAATGTCAGCTCGTCGCAGATTCGCTACTTTTACAGCGACAAAAAATACAAGGTCTCGCAAATCAAACTTAGCGAAAATTTTCTCTCAGGCAAGGTTAGCGATCTAGCTAGCCAACATGCGCAAAATTTCAACTCTATGAGCGATTTGGATAAATTTAAATTTGTAAATGAAACTTTGCGCGAACAAAACGCCAAGGATCTACACGCATTTACGAGCAGGGTGCATGAGGATATGATAAGCGAGTTTTCGCTTCGTCCGTTTTATCCGCTTGCAAAGGGCGCTGCGGTAGCGAGTTTCGCCGATCACAGGCTGTTTTTCTTAAACAGCGAGCAAGTTAGTGAGAGCTGGCACATGGGGCTTGATCTTGCTAGCGTGGCAAATGCAGATATTAAAGAGAGCAATTATGGTGTGGTCGTGTTTTTGCAAGATAATGGAATTTATGGCCTAAATTTGGGCATTTATTATGGATTTGGAGTTTATGGCGTGTATGCGCACTGCTCGAATTCAGCCCTTAGTGTGGGCGATCAGGTCAAACCAAACGATATCTTAGCCCAAACTGGCGCCACTGGCTTTGCCTTTGGCGATCATTTGCACTTTGGCATAGTGGTTCAGGGCGTGGAAGTAAGGCCAGAGGAGTGGATGGATCCGAAGTGGATCAAAGATAATGTGAGCGATGTGCTCGAAAGTGCGAAAAAAGTTATCGAAAAAGGAAAATAAATTTCAAATTTTTCGCTATAATGCAAAAATTAATGAAATGAGGGAAAAATGAGACAAAGAACAATAGCTAAAAAAGTCCATAGTGTCGGTATCGGATTGCATAAAGGTGAGCCAATCAGACTTACATTGGAGCCTTTGGAAGCAGGTAGCGGAATAGTATTTTATAGAAGCGACCTTGGAATTAGTTTTAAAGCAACGCCCGAAAATGTCGTAAATACCCAAATGGCCACTGTCGTGGGCAATGAAAAGGGCTATGTCTCTACGATAGAGCACCTAATGAGCGCGATTTCAAGCTATGGAATCGACAATATCCGAATTATCGTCGATGCGAACGAAATCCCTGTAATGGACGGAAGCTCGGCGAGTTTTTGTATGCTTTTGGACGAGGCTGGGATTAAAGAGCTAGATACGAATAAAAAAGTCATTATCATCAAACGCGATGTCGAGGTCAAAGAGGGCGATAAATTTGTCCGTCTAAGCCCAAGCGCAAGGCCTAAATTTGATTATACGATTAAATTTGCAAATCCAATTATCGGCACACAACACCATGTCTTTGAATTTAGCAAAAAGGCTTATATTAAAGAAATTTCTAGGGCTAGAACATTTGGATTTTTAAAAGATGTTCAAGCGCTTCGTTCTATGGGCTTAGCACTTGGTGGAAGCCTAGAAAATGCCGTCGTAATCGACGATAATAAAATTTTAAACCCAGAGGGTTTGCGCTATGAGAACGAATTCGTCCGCCATAAAATTTTAGACGCTATTGGCGATTTGGCACTTAGTGGAGCGCCTATTTTGGGCGATTATACATCATTTGCTGGAAGCCATGATTTAAATCACAAGCTCACCGAAGCTGTATTTAGCGACGCTAAAAATTATGAATTAGTCGAGCTAAACGCGCAAATCGTAAGAGAGTATCAAAAAGCTTTCGCGTAAGGGCAGATCATCAAAGAAATCAGCGTTTTAGTCGTAGCACTCACTTCGCCCGTGCTTGTCGGTATTTACGAGAAAAATGACAAAATTTTAGAATTTTCTAGCGCGCCAGGGCAAAAAGCCGATGAATTTTTGGTAGAAAAATTTTCTCAAATTTTAAAAGAGTATAAAATTTCAGAGCTTATTTATGCGAATACACCCGGCTCTTTTATGGGCATAAAAGTTAGCTTTGTAATGCTAAAAACGCTTAGTATCGCCCTAAATTTGCCACTTTACGCGGTCAGTGGATTTGAGCTAAATGGATTTTTGCCGATCAGGGCAAATAAGGCATTTTCATACATTTACGAAAATGGCGAGATAAAAATGGCAAAATTAGAGCCTGCTCCTATGAAATTACCGCAAAATTTATCAACTTTAAATAAAAGCAATGATATACTACCAAATTACATTATTGATGCAGTTTAGGAGAAAATTTGATTATAAAAATTCCCGCCACCAGCGCAAATTTGGGGCCAGGCTTCGACGCACTAGGACTTAGTTTAGAGCTTTTTAACGAAGTAGAGATTTGCGAAAATAGCTTTCATTGTATCTCGCTCAACGGATATGGAAGTGAAAAGGCGTGGCTTAAAAAAAATAATGCGTTTTTAAACATTTTCCGCGAAATTTATACTAAACTAGGCGGAAATCCAAACCAAAATTTCAAAATTTCATTTCAAAACAATATCCCATTTTCGCGCGGTCTTGGAAGCTCGTCGGCTGTGATAGTCGGAGCAATCGCGGCAGCGTATTATATGCGCGGATTTAGCGTGGATAGGGGCAAAATTTTAAATCTCGCCCTAGAATACGAAAATCACCCTGACAATATCGCCCCGGCGACTTATGGCGGGTTTGTTTCGAGCATAACTTCTGGCAAAAATGTCTATTCGCAAAAGTGCGAGATCGACGCTGATATCAAGGCTATCGTCGTTATCCCGGATACGCCAATGCCCACAAACGAATCTCGCGGAAAATTGCCTAAGAGTTTTACTATCAAAGATTGCGTGAGTAACCTTTCGCATGCTGCGTTTTTGACAGCCTGTTTTATGAAAAAAGATTATGATAGCCTAAGGCTTGCTTGTGTGGATAAAATGCACGAGGAGGTGCGTATGAGTGCGCTACCTGAGCTGTTTAGCGTGCGCGAAGTGGCTTACGCAAATGGCGCGATTATGAGTTCGCTCAGCGGTAGTGGCTCGACATTTTTAAATTTAGCCCATGCTGGCGACGCGCAAAAGATAAAAAATGTGCTGGCGGATAAATTTAAAAATTTCAAGGTAGAAATTTTAAATATAGATAATAACGGCTTTAATATTAGCTAAGAAAAAGTAAGATATAATTTTATGAATAAACCGATAAGAATGTGCGTTATTTGTAGAGGTAGATTTGCTAAGGCGGGGCTTAATGCCTTTGTGCAAAATTTCAAAAAAGAAAATTCAAAACGGCAATTTTATATTTGCAATCAATGTATAAATCAAAAAGAAAAAATTATTAAATATTTATCAAAATTTAGAAAATATGAAAATTTTGAGATTATTAAGGAGAGGGTTTTAAATGGCTGAGGGAGTTAAAATCAGTGACATCGCGGCTGAGCTTGGATACGCAAGCAAAGACATCATCGAAAAAGCGCAAGAAATGGGCTATACTAAGGTCAAAACCGCGTCAAATAAGGTAAGCAACGAAGAAGCAGCGGCTATATATGAGTATATTCAAACAGGAATTTTGCCAGAGTCTTTAAAGCCAAAATCCAGTGCTAAAAAAGCTCCTGCGAAACCAAAAAAGCAGAGCGAAACCAAAAAAGAAGAGCCTAAAAAAACTCAGAGCAAAAAAACAGAGCCAAAGGCTGAAAATTCTCAAAGCAAAGAGCCAAAGTCTGAGCCAAAGGCGCAAAAACCTGAGCCAAAACCTGAGCCAAAAGAGGAAAAGCCGCACTCTCAACCAAAAAGCGAAACAAAAATCGAAGCAAAAGCCGAAGTTAAAACCGAGCCAAAATCCAAGCCCGAAGCGCAAACCCCTCAAATAAATAGTGGCGAGAGCCTAGCTAGCGAGAGTTTGCAAAAGCGCCGTGGTTTGGTGATAGTCAAAAAGAAAAAAGACACCGAAGCACCAAAGGTGGAAAAACCAAGCGAAAGCCGCGAAAAGGTAAGCGCTAGCTTGGAGGCGATTTTCTCAAACGCTGAGTTAAATTTGAAAAAGAAAAAAGCCGAAAAGAAAAAAATCGCTGTCTCTAAAAAAGAAGATACTCAAAAAATCGAGCTTGTAAGTGATCACGAACTAGCCGACATAGTCATCGATGATGATGAAGATATGGTAGTTTTGCCGGATCTCACCGTTAAGCCTATCCAAGTCGAAAATAAAACAAAAAGCAAAAATCAGCCAAATATCTACAAAGGTTCGCAAACGCAGTTTTACGGGAACGATACGGGCATTAGTCGCGGAAGTCGCAAAAAGCACAAAAAAGTAGTCAAAAAAGACGACGAGCAGAGCGTAACTTCTGTAAATATCCCAAAAGAAATTCGTGTTTATGAATTTGCCGAAAAAATCAAAAAACAGCCTAGCGAAATCATTTCAAAGCTATTTTTGCTCGGCATGATGACGACTAAAAACGACTTTTTGGACGAAGATGCGATTGAAATTTTAGCAGATGAATTTAATATTGAAGTAAATATCGTAAATGAAGCCGAAGAATTCGACTATGTCAAGGCTTACGAAGATGAGGTTGTAGAAGAAAATTTAACCACAAGAGCGCCAGTAATTACCATTATGGGGCATGTCGATCACGGAAAGACTAGTTTGCTTGATTTTATTAGAAATTCACGCGTCGTAAGTGGCGAAGCAGGCGGTATCACTCAACATGTGGGTGCGTATATGGTCGAGAAAAACGGACGAAATATCACATTTATTGATACCCCAGGACATGAAGCTTTTACATCTATGCGCGCGCGCGGTGCCGAAGTTACCGACATTGTTATCATCGTGGTTGCGGCAGATGATGGCGTAAAACCACAAACAAAAGAAGCCGTAAATCATGCGAAAGCTGCCGGTGTGCCGATAATCATCGCTATTAATAAAATGGATAAAGAAAACGCAAATCCTGATTTGGTGAAAACAGGTCTATCTGAGCTTGATATAATGCCGACCGAGTGGGGCGGAAGCTATGAATTTGTGCCGATTTCAGCTAAAACAGGTATGGGAATTGAAGATTTACTCGAAATCGTCTTGCTTCAAGCCGATTTGCTTGAATTAAAAGCCGACAAAACTCGCCAAGCAAAAGCCACTATAATAGAAAGCTCACTTCAAAAGGGTCGTGGTCCTGTCGCCACCGTCATTGTCCAAAACGGCACACTAAAAGTGGGTGATACGGTAGTTGCGGGTGTGGCGTATGGAAAGGTTAGAGCTCTAAATGATGATAAAGGCAAAAAGCTAAGCTCGATTGCTCCGGGTGAGTGTGGTGTCATCATCGGTCTTAGCGAAGTCCCGGAAGCCGGAGAAACGCTAATCGGAGTTAATAGCGACAAAGAAGCAAGAGAGTATGCGAGCCGAATTTACGAGCACCAACGCCAAAAAGAGCTATCGAAATCAACAAAGGTTACAATCGACGAACTAAGCGCAAAAATCGCAGAAGGCGAGTTAAAATCGCTTCCTGTTATCGTAAAAGCCGATGTGGTTGGTTCTCTTGAAGCTATTAAGGCAAGTTTAGAAAAACTTCGCAATGACGAAGTCAAAGTGGATATTATCCACTCAGGTGTCGGTGGTATCACGCAAAACGATGTTGGACTAGCAAGTGCTAGTGAAAACTGCGTGATTTTGGGCTTTAATATTCGCCCGACAGGCGAAGTCAAAGAAAAAGCCAAAGAACGCGGTGTAGAGATAAAAACTTACAATGTCATTTATAACTTGCTTGACGATGTCAAGGCGATTTTGGGCGGATTAATGAGCCCGATTATCAGAGAAGAAGACCTTGGTCAAGCTGAAATTCGCCAAGTCATCAATGTGCCAAAAATCGGACAAATCGCGGGTTGTATGGTAACAGAAGGCTCGATTCAAAGGGGAGCTAAAATTCGCGTTATCCGCGATGGTGTGGTGGTTTTCGAAGGAAACATAAGCTCACTAAAACGCTTTAAAGATGACGCAAAAGAGGTCGCTAAGGGCTTCGAGTGTGGTGTCGGTATCGACGGATACAACGATATGCGTGTGGGCGACTTTATTGAAAGCTTCAAAGAAAAAGAAGAACAAGCCACGCTATAAAGGTGATTTATGAACGCTCACGAAGTTAGACGACTACGAACCGCAAGTGTGCTAAAAGAGCTTATTCCACAAGCCCTAAGCGAACTTGATGATGAGTTTTTGCACGGACTTTGCGTAACCGATGTCGAGTGCAAAAGGGGACGATACGATGCCTTTGTATATCTCGATAAAATGGGCTTAGATGCAAAAGAACAAGAGTTAATTTTGGCAAAACTTAAAAAAGTAAGTAGATTTATACAAAATCATTGCATGGAAGTCGAGGGCTGGTATCGCTCACCGGCACTTCATTTTAAATTTGACGACAAACTTGAATACCAAAACAAAATGGACGATTTGTTTGAAAAAATTAGTAAGGATTTAAATAAAAATGGTTGATTTAAACGCCCTTGCCAGCGAGTGCGGACTGGAATTTTACGATAGCGAAACAGCGAGTGAAAACGGCAAAACGATTTATAGAGTTTTTGTAAGTAAAACTGGCGGAGTGAGCTTAGAAGACTGCGAAAAACTAAGTCGCATTTTATCGCCGATTTTCGATGTCGAACCGCCTGTTTCGGGCGAGTATTTTTTAGAAGTATCGAGTCCTGGGTTGGAGAGAAAACTAAGCAAAATAGAGCATTTTAGCAAAAGCGTGGGTGAGTTAGTCAAAATAACTACGAGC
>JAGBJQ010000102.1 GCA_017934385.1 Campylobacter sp.
GGCGTGCTCTTTGATTAAAAATTCTAATGCTTGATTTAAAAATGCTCCCGAGCCACACGCCGGGTCGATGATTTTTAAATCAAGTAAAAAATTTCTATAAGCATAAATGTTATCAAGTGTTTGTTTTTCTGTTTTGTTTAGCTTTTTTGGATTTTTCGGCGGAATAATCTCGCCATTTAATCCTAGTTCATCTTTTTTAGCTTGGCAAATTTGCCCTAGCGTTTGCTCGACAATAAATTTCGTAATGTATTCAGGTGTGTAGAAAATGCCGTCTTTCTTGCGTTTGGAGTTTGTTTTTTCAAATTTTTCGCCGATTATTTGCGAATTTAACTCTTCTAAATCGCTTAGGCTTTGCTCGAAAATATGACCTAGGATATTCACACCGATATCGCTTACAAAGTCGTAAGATGAGAGTTTGGCGATATAGCTTTGTAAAATTTCATCGCTAAATTTTAGCGAATTTAGCGTCTCATCAGTGGCAAAAAGTCCGCCGTTGTAAGCCGGGATTTGCAAATTTTGGCTTCCTTTGTCAATCGCTTCGAAATATTTCTGCCAAATTTGATAAAGCGACATATCGGCAATGTCCTTTAACTGGGTAAATTTATCATTTATTTCGCTAACCAAATTTGATTTTAAAAGCCCCATATCTTCGGCAAAAAGCACGAAAATAATGCGGTCGCAGAGTTTTTGGGTTAGGCTTAAAATCGTAGTTTGCGAAATTTGTGAATTTAGCGAAACGGCATTTTCAAAGAGTTTTAGGCGAAATTCACTAAAATCAGCGTAGAGTTTTTTAGAAATTTCTTGCTCGAAATTCTCGCTTTCTTTTAGCAAATTTAGCGTTGCGTTTGAGATTATGTTCTCAAAGCATAAAATTTGGTGAAAAAACTCAAATTCCGCACGGCTCATCGTAAAAAGGCTGAATTTTTCGTAAGCTGTCTTTTTGTCGATATATAGGCGAATTTCATCGAAATTTGAGATGATGATATAGCGACTTTTGGCGTGAGAGTTGTGGTAGTTGAAGGCTTGGATTTCTATTTTGTCTAAATCACGAGTTTTTTGGTCTTTTAGCTCAATTACGCCGATAACTTCGCCGTTTGTGCCTAGGATTGCGCCGTCTGCTTTTTTGGCGTCAGTTTCGTTTTTGCGCTCTCTTGCTAGGTTGAAATTTTGCGGATTTGTCGTTTTTAGCGTGTAGCCTAGGCAGTTTTCAAAAATATCGTGTAAAAAATCCGTCTGATACTCTTCTTCTTTTATGGTTTTTAGAAGTTCGATTTTAGCTTGAAATTTTAATAAATTTGCGTAGCGTTGTTCGAGCAGTTCGGAGTTTTGCGTCTGATTTTGTGCGATTTTTCGTTTGAAAAGTGGCATATTCATTTCCCAAAATTTTGAAATTTAAAAATTTTGTGATTTTAGCGAAATTTGATTTAAAATACCGCAAATATCCACCATAACACAAAATTTAAGCCAAATTTTGCTACAATCGCAGGTTTTTAAATTTTAAATTCACAAGGATAATTTATGGGACGAGCGTTTGAATATAGACGAGCGGCAAAAGAGGCTAGATGGGGGAAAATGAGCAAACTTTTCCCAAAACTTGGCAAGGCAATCACAATGGCAGCCAAAGAAGGTGGCGAAGATCCTGAAATGAACGCCAAACTTCGCGCTGCAATCGCGACTGCAAAGGCACAAAACATGCCAAAGGACAATATCGACGCGGCGATTAAACGCGCCAGTGGCAAGGACAGCGCTGATATTAAAACAGTATTTTACGACGGCAAAGCCCCACACGGCGCACTTGTCATCGTAGAGTGCGCCACAGACAACCCTACTCGCACAGTTGCAAACATAAAATCAGCCTTCAATAAAGGCAAGGGCGAGTTTTTGCCAAGCGGAAGTTTGAAATTTATGTTTTCCAGAAAAGCGGTTTTTGAGACGAAATTCCCAGATGGCGCAGATATCGAGGAGCTAGAACTCGAACTAATCGACTTCGGACTAAGCGAAATCGAGGTAAATGAGTTCGAAAACGACAAAGGCGAGAGCGAAAAAACGCTAATCATCTACGGCGAATACGAAAATTTCGGCACTCTAAATGAGGGTATCGAAAAGCTAGGTTTGGAGCTAATTAGCGGAAATCTAAAATTCATCGCCAACGACAAACACGAATTCAGCGACGAGCAAATCGCCGATATCGACGCGCTACTAGACCGCCTCGAAGACGACGACGATGTGCAAGCAATATATACAAATATCGAATAAGGAGAAAAAATGGAAGAATTAAAAGTCTATGAAATCGACGAAAGCGCGCTATCAAAGCTAAAATTCGCCATAATCCACACAGACAAAGGCGACATGAGATTAGAACTCTACGGCGATGAGGCGCCTCAGGCTGTAACAAATTTCGCCACACTTGCAAATTCAGGCTTTTATAAGGGGCTAAATTTCCACCGAGTTATCCCAAATTTCGTAATCCAAGGCGGCTGCCCTTATGGCACTGGCACAGGCGGTCCTGGCTGGCGTATAAACTGCGAGTGCGTAGGTCAAAAACACCGCCACGAGCGCGGTAGCCTAAGCATGGCGCATGCTGGACGCAACACAGGCGGAAGCCAGTTTTTCGTCTGCCACAGCGCGCAACCGCACCTTGACGGCGTGCATACGGTATTTGGCAAGGTTACGGACAATGACGGCCTAGCGGTGCTTGATAGTATCCGCCAAGGCGATAAAATCCTAGATATCGAGATTAAAGAAACTCTATAAAATGCTAAAAATCGGCACGGATATTACCCAAATTTCCCGTATCGTAAGACTTCGCGAAAAATACGGCGCGAAGTTTTTGCATAAAATTTTGCGCAAGAGCGAGCGGGAAATTTTCGTGCGCGACGAGAGTATCGCTGGGGCGTATGCCGCCAAAGAAGCTCTATCTAAGGCGCTTGGTGTAGGTATTGGAGCGAAATTTAGCTTCAAAGACGCCAAAATTTACAAAGACAAATTCGGCGCGCCAAATTTTAAATTCACAAAAAAACTAAAAAAGAAATTCCGCATAAAAGCCTCGTCGCTTTCGATTACGCACGATAACGGCGTCGCGATTGCGATTGTAGCGATAAATTTGAAAACTCACTGAAAATCTGCGCTTTTGAGATAATCATACAGGCTTAGCACGCTTAAAAACAGCGTCAGTATCGCAGGGCCTAGTATCACACCCCAAAACCCAAAGGTCGAAATTCCTGCTAGCATTGAGAAAAAGATTAAAATTTCATTGATTTTGGCGGGATTTTTGACAAGGCGCGAGTTGATAAATTTAATCACAAGCGGTTTGATAAAGCTATCAGCGATTGTCGAAATCATCACCACGCAATAAATCAAAATGATAAGCGCACCGCTCGTCGAACCCCCGATAAAGACGATTAGCGCGGTAGGCACATACACGAGCGCGCCACCGATTGCAGGGATTAGCGAGCAAAATCCAAAAATCACGCCCATTAGCATAGGGTTAAATCCATAAATTCCAGCGATAATCGAAAACAAAAGTCCTTGCAAAATAGCATTGAAAATAGTCGAGTATAACACCACGCTCATCGCATTTGCCGTCTCTGCAAAAACATAATCGAGCTGTTCTGATTTGATTGGAACGATTTTTTTGATAAAACTAGCAATATCGGCACCATAAAGGTATGAAAAAAAGCAAAAAATAATGATTAGCACCATATCTGCGACAAATTTTAGGCTTGATTTTCCAGCAGCAGAAAAATACGAAAATGCCTGTTTTGCAGCCCCAGTTACATCTAAATTTGCCAAAAATTCCTTGATTTGCGCCTCAAATCCATTTAGTGCCTTTGGGAGCTGAATATCCATATTTTTGGCGTTTTCTACCATTAAATTTAAACTTGCCATATCGAAATTTGCGATGTTTTTGGTAATTTGCGTCCCAGCATAAATAAATGGCACAAAAAGCACAGCACAAAGCACAAGCGTCGTCAAAATTGAGCCCAAAACACGCTTGTTTCGCACTAATGAAAGTATTTTTATATGCAATCCGGATGTCGAAATTGAGATCAAAACACCGATTGTAATTGTCATCAAAAACGGCGAAAACAGATAAATCACGCAACAAAACAGAAATAAAATTATGCCGATGAAAAAAATCTTGCTCGTTTTTGCGTTTTTCGCCCTAGCTTTGCCCAGCGGTTCGCCCTTGGAATCGACGATATTTGGGCGTGAGTGCGAAAGTGCGTCTAAATTTTCGTTATTTGCCAAATTTTATCCTTTAAATTTCAAAAGGGGTATTTTATAAATTTAATTTTTAAATTTCAAATTTTGCTATTTTATCTCGATGATAGCCCCGCTACCGACGCCAAGAGCGCCAGTTTCGATAAGCGCGCCACTACCGATATCAAAAACGCCGTTTTTCACATCGCTAAACACCCCAGCGCAAATTTCATCATCGCGGTTTATGCTAACCTCGATTTTTGCGCCATTTACACGGTGAAACTGGGCGCAGGTTTTATCGCCGATTTGCAGTGGCAAAGCTACATTTGTCATCGAGCTAGGCTCGCTAAATTCGCCCTTTGCGACATAATACGCGCCAAAATCGCTAAAAATCGTGTTAAACGATAATTTTACCTTTGATTTGGCGAAATTCATTTTCTCGGCGACTTCGCGCAGGGCTGCTCTTGCGTTTTGGCAGTTTTTGCCTTGTTTGGACTTTGCGTTACATTGCGCCACGACGCCCTTGGCGACCTCTAAATTTGCCCTGTAATAATCCACGCTTTTTTCGCTTTCGCAGCCTAAAAAAACGGCGCAAAACGCCACAATAGCGCAAAATTTTATGAATTTCATTTTTAGCCTTTTTATGAAATTTAAAGAAAGATTATAGCAAATTTGGGGTTAAAATTTGCTCGCCAAAACGGCGAGCATAAAAGGAGAACTATTATTTATCCAACAAGCAATCTCATATCGGCCTCAACCGAGCTAATACCCGCAATGCCGAAGTTTTCGACCAATACCTTTGCCACATTTGGCGATAAAAACGCTGGAAGTGTAGGTCCAAGGTGGATATTTTTCACGCCAAGATATAAAAGCGCTAAAAGCACAATTACCGCCTTTTGCTCATACCAAGCGATATTAAACGCTAGTGGAAGTTCATTTATATCATTTAGATTAAAAATTTCTTTTAATTTCAAAGCAATTAGCGCAAGTGAGTATGAATCGTTACACTGACCAGCGTCTAGGACACGCGGGATTCCACCGATATCGCCCAAATTTAACTTATTATATTTGTATTTCGCACAACCTGCGGTTAAAATCACGGTGTCTTTTGGTAAGGCTTTTGCAAATTCAGTGTAATACTCCCTAGATTTCGCCCGTCCGTCGCACCCAGCCATGACGACAAATTTACGGATTGCGCCTGATTTTACAGCTTCTACAACTTTATCAGCTAGGGCAAAAACCTGTGCATGGGCAAAACCGCCTACGATTTTACCGCTTTCGATTTGTGTCGGTGGGGCACAGGTTTTGGCCTGCTCGATTATGGCGCCAAAATCCTTATTTTCGCCGTGTTCGCCCTTAATGTGCGGGCAACCCTCCACGCCCACAGCACCTGTCGTCCAAAGTCTGTGTTTGTAGCTCTCTGGCGGGATTACGACGCAGTTTGTGCTCATCAAAATTGGTCCGTTAAATTTCTCAAATTCCTCTTTTTGCTTCCACCACGCATTGCCGTAATTTCCTATGAAATTCGGATATTTTTTGAAAAACGGATAATAGTGAGCTGGAAGCATTTCAGAGTGTGTATAGACATCCACGCCACTGCCTTGTGTCTGCTCCAATAGCATTTCTAAATCGCGCAAATCATGCCCTGAGATTAAAATTCCTGGGTTTTTCCCTACGCCGATATTTACTTCGCTAATCTCAGGATTGCCGTAAGCGCCTGTATTTGCGCTATCTAGCAAAGCCATGCCAGATACGCCAAATTTGCCAGTCTCCATGGCAAGAGCGATTAAATCATCAATGCTTAGGCTATCATCAAGGGTTTTTGCCAAAGCCTCTTGGATAAAAATATCAATGCTATCATCTTCCTTATTTAGGGCATTTGCATGTTTCATATACGCAGCAAGCCCCTTTAATCCATAAGTGGTAAGCTCTTTTAGGCTTCGTTTGTCCTCATCAGCCGTGCTTAAAACGCCGACTTCTCTTGCTTTTTGCGCAAATTCGCTCTCCTCTCCCTCCCAAAGGGCAAAGCTTGGCAAATTTGAACAATCGCCTAAATTTGCGATAAGCGATTTTTTCATTTCTATGGTTTTTTTGATAATTGCGATAATCGCGGGATTATCGAAATTTGCGTTTGTGATAGTTACGAATAAATTCATCGTTACTCTGTGATTTACCTCTTTTGCTACGCTTTTACCCTGCGCCCTTAGCGCACAAGCTACGCTTGAAAGCCCTTTTGTAACATAAACTAATAAATCTTGCATAGCTGCAACTTCTGGCTTTTTGCCACATACACCACTAACCGTGCAGCCTGTGTTTTTAGCCGTCTCTTGGCATTGGAAACAAAACATATTTTCCATAATTTCTCCTTTGAAATTTGAAATTCAAGGCGCATTATAATATAATGCAAAATTAATTTCTGTTGTTATAACAACAAAAAGGCAAAATTTATGAATTTATCCAAAACCATACTTTTTAACGGCATAAGCGAAGATGAGATTGCAGATTTGCTCCCTTGCTTGGAAGCACAAAGGGCGAAATTCGCCAAAGATGAGATAATCTTTCGCTGTGGGGACAGCACTACAAAAATCGGGCTCGTGCTAAGCGGGAGCGTGGATATTGTCGTAAATTTCTTGCGTGGAAATAGCAATATTTTTGGGCGTATTACCAGAGGCGATATATTTGCTGCAAACTACGCCATAAGCGCAAAACCCCTAGAATGCGATGTCGTAAGCGCAGAGCCAAGTGAAATTTTATTTTTAAATTTGCGCAAAATTCTAACTTCTTGTGCCGAAAATTGCCCCTATCATCACAAAATCATCTATAATCTGTTTAAAATTTCAAGCAACAAAAACCTAAATCTCTCAGCCCGTATGATGCACACTGCGCCCAAGACTATACGAGAGAGATTGCTTTCTTATTTTGGTGAGCAAGCACTCAAAAACGCAAGCACCAGCTTTTGTGTGCCGTTTTCTAGGCAGGGGCTGGCTGATTATCTAGGTGTGGATCGAAGCGCTATGTCAAACGAACTTAGCAAAATGGCACGAGACGGGCTAATAAGCTATGATAAAAACGAATTTCGCCTGAATTTTGATATTTGAAATTTTTTAAAATTTTCAAAATTTAGCGTAAATTTTGCAAATTTTCATTGTGCCTTTGTTTGTTTAGTAAATTTAAGCACTTCCAATGTAAAATTAGCCCTCAAAAAATCAAGGAAAAATATGTCAGATAAAAAACCACTTGTTATTTTTGTTCTTATTTTTGTCGCTATACTTGCTTTAAATTCTGATTTTATGGGTGGTAGAAAAATAAAAACATTTTCAGTTACTGCCGATACAAATGTTTCGCAAGTAAAAGGATTAAGTAAATATGTAACCCAAGAAGAAGTTGATGACTTTGCATTTCGTTATTGGGATATAGATGCAGACGATGTTATGAATAATGATAAAATGGAAAATTTAAGGCTACTTTTAAAATCAAAAAATACACAAGAAATTTTAGCTTATATGAAAGACAATAATATTAGCGTAGATGAGCCTTTGCATTATGGCGTAACGCCTTTAATGTATGCTAGTTTTTATGATGACATAAACACAGCAAAAGAGCTTTTAAATTTAGGTGCAGACCCGCACAAAAAAGATAGATACAAACTAAGTCCTATGGCGTATGCGATAGAAAACAACGCTACAAAAAGTGTAAAGCTTTTATACGATAATGGGGTTAAATTTGATGAAGTTGTAGGAATTCAGAGCAGGTGGGAACTTCCCAATGCTATATTTTATAATGCCAATTTTGGCATAGAAAGCATAGTGGCTACTGACGGAGATGCCAAGGTAAATTACTATAAGGTTAGAGAAACACCTAGACCGCCATTTTATCCAATATACTTTTTTGAATTTGTAGTGAGCCATAATCTTATAGAAATAGCCCAAATGGTTTTGGAAAGTGGATATAAGCCATACCCTTATAGCCATGATGAATTTTTTGCAAATACCATAGAAGAATACTATAAAAAATATAATTATGATTTAAAAAAATCAATGGAATGGAATTGTTCTCCACGACCAGATGATCCATATTATGAGTTTTTATTTAATGAAGATGAATGTTTGGCTAAGTTAGAGTTTTCTAGGTCTTTGTATGAAAGACTAATATATTATCCAAACTATGAACCTATGCTAGAATTACTACTTAAACACAATGTCGGCGGAGAGCCTAAATTTTCTATACTTAGAGATAAATACTATGAATGTTATAGGCGTAGAGCAAGTATTGACGAAGATGCAACTGAAATGGAAGTTAATTTATATCAAAATAACTGCTCCGAGCCTAGCAAAGCCTTTAAAGATACTAGGGCATTGATAGCATATCTAAATGAAGATTATAAAATAAGTGAAATATATCATTTTGAGCTTAACTATAAAGATAGGGTATATACTAAACAAGGAGATACTGATAGTTCGCAAGAAATATTTAAAAAATATAAAGAAGTTATAGGCGAAGAAAATATGAAAGTGTTTGTTGAAGAATTAAGAAAAATATCAGATAAATTATTTAAAGAAGCACTAAAAAAAGACCGAGAACTTTATGAGAGAAAATTAGCAAAAGAACAAGAAAAATTAAATAAACAAAAATAACAAAGGAGCAAAAATGGCAGAATTTAATCGTGCAGAATATATTGCGCAAAAAGTTGAAAAGTTTTGAGCAAAAGAAATATAAACAATCTCAAATGCCCCTAAAATTTAGACTATAAATTTGCAAAATTTTGCGTAAATTTTGCAAATTTAACGCAATTTAATCAAAAAGTCCCCGTTCATCGGGGCTGATTTCGTATCCTAGGGCTGATTTTGCGCGCACGCTCATAATGCGTCCTTTGGCTGTCTTTTCGATATAGCCGTTTGCGAGTAAATACGGCTCGATGACATCTTCGATCGTGCCCTCGTCCTCGCTAAGTGCCGCTGCGATGGTGCTTAGCCCCATGGCTCTCTTGCCCGCTTCGCCCAAAATCGCAAGGTATCGCAAATCCATCTCATCAAATCCGAGCTCATTGACCCCAAGCGCGTCCAAACCCTCGTTCGCGCGCTCTTTGGTGATGATTTTCTCATCTTTGACCTCAGCAAAATCTCTTATGCGTTTCAAAAGTCGAAGCGCGATGCGTGGCGTGCCACGGCTACGACGCGCAATCTCGCTACTAGCGTCTTTTTCGCACTCTTTTTCGAGTTTGATTGAGGCGATTTTTACGATTTTGGCTAGCTCTTCGGTGGTATAAAACTGCAAGCGAAACTGCATGCCGAAGCGATCGCGAAGTGGCGCAGAAATCATGCCCGCGCGCGTGGTTGCACCGATGAGTGTAAAGTGTGGAATATCGATTTTGATAGTTTGCGCCGCTGGACCTGAGCCGATGATGATATCAAGGCGGAAATCCTCCATCGCAGAATACAGCACCTCTTCGATCGCCGGGGAGAGGCGGTGAATTTCATCTATAAAAAGCACATCGCCCTCTTCGAGATTTGTCAAAATCGCCGCTAAATCGCCGCTTTTTTCTATCATCGGAGCGGCGGTTACTTTGATATTAGCCCCCATTTGCGTGGCGATAATGTGCGCAAGCGTGGTCTTGCCAAGCCCTGGTGGCCCATAAAACAGCACATGATCTAGGCACTCGGCGCGCTTTTTGGCGGCCGTGATTGCTATGTTTAGGTTCGATTTGATTTTTTCTTGCCCGATATAATCCTCGAAATTCGCCGGTCTTAGCGAAATTTCCGACGCTTCATCTAGTTTTAATTTTTCTATTTCTACGATTCTGTCCATTATATACTCTCTTAAATTTCACTAATTTTGACGATTACGGCAGCATCGCCGTCGGTATGTTTTTTAAGTGTAATTTCTTTTACCATTGTATCATCATCACTTTTGATAATACCCTTTTCGACGAGCCTATCTTCGATAATCTTAAAAACATACAAATGATTTGTAACATCAAGTTCGCTTTTAAAACTCATTTCTATTTTTACAGGGGTTGTAAAAATTATATTTGCGCAGTATTCCAAAATAGCGTCTTTTGCATGAGCAGAAATTATTTCTCTAACCACATTAAATTTATCTTGTTTATTTCCCAGTCTAAAATTCAAAATTTCGTTTGCTCCATAATCTCCAATAATCGAAAAATGTTTTATTTTAAATTCCAAACTTTTCTTTTTTGGTATTTGAATTGCATTTTTTAATGATAATTCAGATTTCATCTTAGTATTTATTTTCGCAAACAAAATATCGCTAAATTTTGAAATTCCATTTTTATTTATTTCTTTGTTTTCACCCAATCCTTTGAAGCCAAATTCGTTTGGTTGTATTTCAATAGTTGATTTTGTCTTTATAATTTCTATGATTGCGACTTCTTTTTGTCTTGAATTTTTTAAAACTCTAAACTCATTGTTTTTTTTTAAAATTTCTTGTAAAAGCGTTTTAATATTATATTTTTTTGTATTTTTTGCACTTCTTAAAATGCTTAACAATCTATCCTTATTATTAGTCAATTCTTTGCTAGTCAAATCTAAACTTTGGTTTAAATTTGCAAATCCAAAATCGATTGGTTCGATATTGATTATTTCGCTTGTTGAAATTTTTTGTATTCTTGCTTTATTATTAATTTGCGAATTTGTTAAAATTTTATAATCTTTAAAGTCAGCCCAATTATTCACAATGTATTTTAAAAGCGACTTAATACTATATTTCATACCATACCCTTACTTCAAATACTCAAATTCTTCGCTTGGGAATTTGCCGTTTTTTACATCGCTAGCGTAGTTTTTCACAGCTTCTCGCACGAGCGTGGCGCCGTCAAGGTAGCGTTTTACAAATTTTGGCTTAAATTCGTCAAAAAACCCTAGCATATCGCTCCACACTAGCACCTGTCCATCGCATGCACCCGCACCGATACCGATCGTTGGCACTTTTGCTACTTTCATAACTTCTTTTGCCACGCCAGAGACCGTGCCTTCGAGCAAAAGCAAAACCGCTCCCGCATTTTGCACAGCTTTTGCGTCATCAAGTAGCAAATTTAGCGCGTTTTTCTCGTGGCCGCTTACCTTGTAACCACCCTGAAAGCGAGAGAGTTGCGGGCGCAGTCCTATGTGGCTCATCACAGCAATGCCGTTTTTGCTAAGAAGCTCGACGGTAGCGGCAAAGTCCTTTCCACCTTCAATTTTAACGGCGTCGCAACCTGTTTTTTCATAGACTTTGGCGCAGTTTTTAAGCGCAAGTTCGGGCGTTGCGCACGAGCAAAACGGCATATCCACGACCAAATACGGGCGAGTTAGACCGCGCCTAACAGCCATTGCGTGATAAATCATCTCATCGACACTTATGCCGATAGTCTCAGCGTGTCCGCCAAAGCTCATATTTAGGCTATCGCCGACTAGCACCATATCGACTTGATCGTTAAAAATTTTGGCAAAAAGTGCGTCATAGGCTGTTATCATAACGATTTTTTCGCCGTTTTCTTTCATTTTATAAAGATTATTTATTGTGATTTTTGCCATATTTTATCCTTAAAAATTTTTTGCGATTATAGCCTAAATTTTGCAAATTTAACCCAAATTTGACAATATAAAATTTTTGAAGTAAAATGTGCGACTTCCTTTTGGGGGTGACTTGGCTTCGACAGAAATGGATTGGTCAAGGTGGCATGCCGCTTCGGATATAGCGTATAAAATCCAAATTAAAATTAAACGCAAATAACAAAAATTTTGCTCCTGCTTACGCAAAAGTAGCGTAATCGCAGTCGAGCCCTGCACTGCGCCCATACTATCTAAGCGCAGTAGCGGGTAATCCTAGATAGCGTAGTTTTGCGCTCTGACGAGGCGCGGGGCGAAATTTAGTCTTTGCTTTGGCGATTTGTTTTGGAAAGTGAGCAAGCCGGGGCGAGAATTTCACTTTTGCTAAGCATGTAGAGGCTTTGGTCGTTTGTTTTTGGACTGCGGTTCGATCCCGCACACCTCCACCAAAAAGTTATTTTTAAGTTATTTTTAGGTTGCTTTCAAGTTTGTTTAAATAGCGTTATAGTGTTGTTTGAGTTATTTTAATGTTTGTTTTGGTTATTTGTAAATTATTTTGACATAATTACGGCATTTTTTAGGGTAGTAGATTTTTATTAGGGTAGTTTTTCAAAAAAAGGCAGGTAAAAATTGTGATAGTTGTTGTTTTTGTATGTAAAAAATATTGCAATTTATCACAATTTTTAACTATAAACCCTAAAAAATTCTAGAATTTTTTCTAGCTGTTTTTGTAAGCGAATACAAACACAAAATCATAATGATGATATATAAAATATATGTAGATTTGCGTGTTTGCTCGGTGATTATATCTAATTTTATGCTTTTATAAATATCATAGTAAATATCTCTATTATCTATTATTGGTTTTAACTTATCAAAATCATTTTTATGCTTAATGAAAGTATCCACTAGCATATCTATCTCTTTTTTTATTTCAGTTGTGTCTGATAGCCTAAATTCCGTCCTAAAATCGTCTGCAAGTTCCATATCATAGTCATTGCGTTGATATTGTTTGTTAGCTGTAAATATCAAATTTAAGGCAGCTTTTCTATTTTTATTATTTTGCAAAATTTGTTCCAGTTTTTTGGTATCACCCAGGGATTTTAAAATTTCATCTAAAATTTATTTAGAATTTGAAGCAAATAAAAATCCTAAAACCTCTTCTAACACAAATTTATTTTCCAAAATAAGTTTTTTTTGATTTATTATATTAGTTGCATCAAATTTTGTGTTGCTTTCATTTTCATAATCTTTAAAAGATAACTTTGTTAAATTTGCGATAGTTGCATAGTTAAGTTGATTAAGTTTCTTCGATAAATTTCTATTTTCTAAATTTTCTTTATCAAAGATATTAAGTGTTGGATTTATAAGTTGGGGACTTGAAAATAAAACAACGCACACACCGATATAAGTAAAAATTTTTATAAAAAACAGAGCGTATGGATTTTTTGATATAAACCAATTGTATAAAATAAACAGCATAATCACATAAAGCAAAACCACAAATAGAACATAATTATATAGTGGTAGGAATAGAGAAAAAAACATAAAAATAAGAATTAAAAACACAATTGCATAACCGCTCATATCATTAATATTTTTATAAAAAAAGCTACAAATTATAAGTATTGCTAATATAAGTAAAAGATTTAAAATTGTGTATAACGCATGGCTTAACACAAAATTATGGATAAATCCTGTAATAAATAGTGACGCTCCGTAACCTGCTATCATTAAAAGTGTGAAATGAAAAATTTTATTTAAATTTGTGTGATGATCACTTGTGTTGCGATATAGATACAAACCTGCATATTCGAACCACTGCGTAAAATTCGGCAATTTTAATTTTGGAATGATAGAAAAAATTTTTATATTTTGTATGAGAGATAATAATAAAATCACACCATAGTAAATTACATATAATAAAATTCCTAAAATTAACACAAAAGCTAAGGTATTTTTCAATGAAATTTTAAAGCAACAATGCATTGCGAAAAATGAAATCAACGAAATTATTGCGATTATTATCGTAGCAATTTTTGGATTAAATAAATTAAATATTTTAAATGAATATAAATTTTTATTAAAATCACTTCTTAAATTTTCATCTTTATTCATACTATAAACTAGCTCTATTTCTCTGCAATACAGCTCCATTTTGCCGTAATTAAGAGCGTCTATGGAATTTCCATTTTCTAATAACTTATGTTTAATCCCACGGAAAGAATCGCGAAAATTTATGGCATTTTTTAAAAAATCATCATCTCTATAAGCATTTTCTATATTGTTTTTGACGGTATCAAAATCAGAAAATTTATAGATTGATTTATCGCCATAACGGATATTATTAAAATTTAAAATTCCTTGAAAATCTCCTGGGCTAAAATTTGGAAAGACATTGAAATTTGCTTCATAAAACGAAGCTGTTTTTTTAAAAGTAGTACTGTGAAAAGTGGTAAAATGATTAAATTTGCACTCATCAAAATAGGCGTTATCGTAAAATATAACTTCTGATAAATCCACCGTTTTTTGTGGATTTGCTCTAACTCCAAATTTGGTTTTTTTAAAATTTGCAATGCCTTTAAAAATCGATTTTTCAGCCCCAAATTCGCCACCAATAACGCAATCTTGCAAATTAAAATTTTCAAATTCGGCTTTTCTCATCTGAATTTTAGATTTAAAAATACAACGCTCAAACGATACATTTTTGTAGTTTGCTGAATCAAAATCGATATTGTAGTCGTTTGAGTAAAATAGACAATCTTCAAACGAGATATTTTCTTTTATATTACTATCGCTTTTTTTACAATCAAACATCTCAATTTTGCAATTTTTAAAAGATAAATTTTTAAAATCGTTTATAACTAAGTGACGAAAATGGCAATTTTCAAATTTTATTTCATGTTTTTCGAAAATTTTTTGCAAATTTTCATTATTCATGATTGGAATTTTGCATACATTTTTTACCGTATATGTAAC
>JAGBJQ010000103.1 GCA_017934385.1 Campylobacter sp.
GTATGAAAAATTTTCAGTCGGAGCGTTTAAAGTCGCAGTTTCAAGCGCAGACGCTAAGACGCAAATTCACACTCACATGTGCTATTCTGAATTTAACGATATTATCAAAACGATTGAAGCAATGGACGCCGATGTTATCAGCATAGAAACGGCGCGTTCAGGCAATGAACTTTTGAAAATTTTCAAATCAGTTGGCTACAAACAAGAAGTAGGACCTGGCGTGTATGATATACACAGCCCTCGCGTGCCAAGCGTAGAGGAAATGGTAGCGCAAATTAACGCACTTTTGGAAGTTTTGCCAAAAAGTCAGCTTTGGATAAATCCTGATTGTGGGCTTAAAACTCGCAAATGGGAAGAGGTAAAACCAAGCCTAAAAAATATGGTAGAAGCTGTGAGAATCGTAAGAGGATAGGAGTGGTGGAGTGCGGGCAGGGCAGTGCCAAGCCCTGCGCGCTTCATAATCAATCAAAATGACATTTTTTTCGCCTGAGTTTATTTTGCTTTTTACGCTGTTTTTTGCCCTGTATTGGTCGCAAAAAGACAGCGTCTTTATCCAAAAAATCCTAATTTTGGCTGCAAGTTACGGCTTCGTCTGCTCTGTAAGCCCAAAATTTGGCGCGATTTTGTTTGCTTACTCGTGTTTTGTGTATAGTGCGGGTAAATTTTTAGAGCGAAATTCGGGCAATTTTGCCATTTTATCGGCAGTTTTTGGCTCTATTTGTTTTTTGTGTTTTTTCAAATATTTTAGCCATATTAGAGAATTTTTCGCCATTGTTACAAATTTTTTTGGTCTCTCCCCAATCGAGTCAATCGCCCTGCCACTGGGCATTTCATACTACACTTTTATGTCGATAACCTATCTCGTGGCTGTGGGCAAAAAGCAGTGCGAGAGCGCGGATTTTTTGAGCTTGCTTTGCTACCTGGCGTTTTTCCCAAGCGTGGTAATGGGCCCCATAGGTAGGGCAGCCGCGCATAAAAATTCCAAAGGATACATTAAAATTTATCCAGTTTTGCCACAATTTAATCAAAAAAAGAGCTTTAAAAACGGCGATAAAATTCTCGCGCTTTTTATCATCGGCGCTTTTAAAGTTCTTGTCATTTGCGGTCATCTCACGCCGTTTGTGGGTGAGATTTTTAGCAATATTTACGATTTTAGCGAGGTTAGCGCGCTAAAAATTGTGCTGGCGATTTTGCTTTATTCTTTTGTGATTTATACGAATTTTAGTGGATTTATCGACATTGCGCGCGCCCTAGCGCTGGCACTTGGATTTGCTTTGCCACGCAACTTTCACATGCCATATACTGCGCGAAATATTGATCAGTTTTGGGATAGGTGGCATATCAGCCTTTCTACCTTTATCCGCGATTACATTTATATTCCGCTTGGTGGGAATTGTGGCTGGGGCAAAAAACTGCCAATAAAGCTCAAAATCGGCGCAAAGAAAAAGAAAAAAGCTAAAAAAGAGATAATCGAATTTGTCGAAGTGCGCGGTGCGTGGAAGTTTTGGCGTATGAATTTTAATATAATGCTAGCATTTTTGCTCTCTGGAATTTGGCATGGAGTGGGGCTAAATTTCGCCATTTGGGGGGCGTTACACGGAGTTGCGTGCGTGTGGTTAAAGTGCCTTAGAGCCTGCAAAGTAAAGCCACTAAATTTACACTTTTCTAGGCTGATTACATTTATCTATGTCAGTTTTGCGTGGGTGTTTTTCGCAAACACTGATTTTAGCGAGATTGGCGCGATTTTCTCGGCTTTAATCACAGCGCCGATTTATCAGAGCAAATTTGAAATTTTGCTAGTTTTAGCCGTTTTGATTTTTGTTTTGATTTATCCTAAATTTTTGGTTACAAACCGCCTAATTGAGGGCTTTTTAAAGAGATTGCCATTTTGGTTAAAAGGGGTAGTTTTGGGCGCGGTTTTTTGCGCGATTTATCTTTTGATGCCAAGTGGAATTCCAAATTTTATTTATGCGAGTTTTTAGATGATTAAATTTTTGTTTTCGTTGGTTGTGGCGTTTTTGATTTTGGCTTTTTTTGCGCAAAATTCCTTGATTTATTATGCGAATTCGCGCTTTGGCTCGAATTTCGGTTTAGAAGAGTATTTGGCGAATTCGCCTTTAAGATTTGGGGGCGAATTACAATCAAATATTAGCCAAAAAATCCAAAATTTCACGCCAAATTTGAAGGCGAAAATAGCGAGCCTCTCCCCACAAACAGCCACTTACACGCTCGCTAGTAACACTGCGCCCATTATCGCTCCAAGCGATAAAGACGCAATCATCGAGCGTGAGCTTAAAAAAATCGAAGCAGTCAAGCTAACCGATACAACTCTGCCTAAAATTGATAACAACAAAAGCGCGAATTTAACCGTGCCAAAGCCTAGCGAGGCGAACGAAACAGCTCCTGCTCTCGCGCCAAAAGTTGCGAAAAAATCTAGCGATAAAATCGCGCTTAAAGCCGGTCAAACCGTGCTATTTATCGGCGATAGCCTAATGCAGTATGTGGGTATGAGCGCTAAGAAATTTTTCCCAAAATCAGGGCTAAAAGTGCTTGATCTTAGCAAGCAATCAACCGGCCTAGTCGATAAAAAGGGGCACAACTGGCAGCAGGTTTTATCCGAAAATCTAGCAAATAACGAAAATATCGGGCTAGTGGTGGTGTTTTTGGGTGCGAACGATACTCACCCGCGCAAGATTAATGGGGCTGTGCGAAGCGTAGGGAGCGAGGTTTGGAGTGAATTTTACGCTAGCAGGGTCAGGGAGATTTACGATACTGCCGAAAAATACGGCGCAAAGGTGCTGTGGCTGGGGCTTCCGTGCATGAACGAAGCAAAATTTGAGCAAAAAACCGAGGCGATTAACAAAGTTTATAAAAGCGTAAATAAAGAATTCGGCGAAATTTACATGCCTACAAGCCCATTTGTGTGCGAAAACGGCGCATACAAGGTTTATCTCAAAAACGGCAAAAACCAAATTCGCGTCCGCCAAGACGACGGAATCCACATCAGCAAAAAAGGTTGTGAAATCATAACCCAAAAAATCTTAGCAAGGATTAGCGTTGAATAGCCTTGCTCGCGTGCTTTTCGCGGTTTTACTCTGCATTAGTGGCGCGCTAGCGCAGGGCTTTGGGGTGAAGTTTTTGGGAGATTCGCACCTAGGAAGCGACGCGCTAATACAGGCATTTAGAGATGAATTTTTTGGCGGAAGTGACGATAGCGTGGGCTTTATCGCCCCGCTAATGCCTAAATTTCACGCTAGCGAGGTAGTGAGATTTAAAAACGAGGGCTTTGAGATCATCTCATCGCGCAGGGATACAGACCCGGATTTCCCGCTATGCGGGGTCATCGCAAGGGCGAGAAATGGGGCTGGTTTGCAAATAGAGCTTAAAAAGCTAAGTGGCGAATTTGAGGTCGAAGTGCTTCACAGAGTGGGCGGAAATGGCGAAATTTTCGAGATTATCGACGCTAATGGGCGACATTTTCGCATAAATCATCTTTTGCGAAATTCTTGGGAATACACGCGCTTTACGCTCGCTTTTCCGGTGCAAATTCGAGCTTTGCGCGAGGGTGCGGAGCTTGGCGGGTATAAAATTTACCGCAAAAATGGCAGTTTCGCCGATAGTTGCGCAAGTAATGGCGCATATTCGAGCGTGTATCAAAAATGGGGCAAAAACGCCTTTATCAGGGACTTAGCGCGACTTAATTACGAGCTTTTTATCATCGCTTATGGCACAAACGACGCCCTTGATAGCAACTTTGACGAGGCGAAATTTTACGCAAGCCTGCGGGGGCTAGTGCGCTCGCTTCGCAAAAGCTCGCGCAGGGCAAAAATCCTGCTCATCGCCCCGCCTCGTAGCCCCAAAGTGCCAAACGCTGCGCGCGCAGCAGCCGTGATAAGGCATCTAGTCAGCGATATGGGGCTTATGTTTTATGATTTTGACATGGCGATGAGCGAGGATGGAGGCTGGGAGGGCTGGCGCAAAATGGGGCTAATCTGTCCCGATGAAATCCACCTAGAAGCTGGGGGCTACGAGAGGCTTGGGCGAAATTTAGCCAGGCTTTTGAAGCGAAATTTGATAGAATTTTAAATTTAGCATAACCCGCTAGCGCAACCTTTTAAACACTGTCCCGAAATTGTAAATTTGCATAATCTGTCATTATGAGGCGACTTATCGCCGAAGTATTCTACGAACTAAAATTACCAGAAACGCAAATTCCGTGTCATTGCGAGGAGCAAAGCGACGAAGCAATCCAGTAAAATTTTCAGCACACTTCAACTTAAATTTTACTTCCAATTTGTCATTGCGAGAATTTTTGCGAAGCAAAAATTCGAAGCAATCTACGAATATAAAATTTCAAGGCAGTGTTTTTGCAGAATTTATAAAATTTCGCCTAAAATTTCAGTGTTCGTTCAATGCTAAATTTAAGTAGAATTTTGCTTTAAATTTTACTGGATTGCTTCGGCGTTATTACGCCTCGCAATGACAGCGAATTTACGCACATTAAATTTTAGGCTCTGTTAAAATATAGTATTGTTTTTTAAGTTTAATTTCGCTATAATTATATCATTAAAAGAACGATATAAAGGCAAACAATGGCTACTAATAAAGCAGAGCTTGAAATTATAAAACAATTA
>JAGBJQ010000014.1 GCA_017934385.1 Campylobacter sp.
GGGTTATTTTTTTGCCCCGTTTCATCGCCGCTTCAAAGGCGATTTTCGATACTCGCTCGATCTCTTCGTAGCTATAAACCATAGTGTTAAATGCGCTTTTTTCGTGTTTTTCGCGTGGTTGTCCGAAGTAAATTCCGCCCGTTAGCTCGCGCACGACCAAGATATCCACGCCTCTGACGGTCTCTGGTTTAAGAGTGGAAGCGTTGATTAATTCATCAAAAATGATTGCTGGGCGCAGGTTTGCAAACGCACCAAGCTCTTTTCTAAGTTTTAAAAGTCCGCTTTCAGGGCGCAAATGTCGCGCTAAATTGTCCCATTTAGCCCCGCCAATCGCACCAAAAAGCACAGCGTCGCTTGCTTTGGCGGCATTTAGTGTCTCATCAGGGAGCGGAACGCCGAAAATATCGACAGCGCAACCACCCATTAAATGGTAGTCGAAATTTAACTCAAAGCCAAATTTATGGCTCACACTATCTAAAACCTTAACCGCTTCTTCCACGATTTCAGGGCCGATTCCATCGCCTTTTATGACGCAAACATTATAAGTTTTCATAAATTTCCTTAATTATTTCATTTGAGATTTCGCATAATTTATCGCGCCACCTGCATTTAGCAGTTTTTGCATAAATGGTGGAATTGCGCCGAATTTATACTGCGTATTTTGGGTCAAATTTTGGATTATTCCATTATCCAAATCGATTTTTAGCTCATCGCCTTCGCCAATTTCATCAGTTTGGTCGCACTCTAAAATCAAAAGCCCCATATTGAAGCTGTTGCGATAAAAAATCCTAGCGAAATTTTTCGCGATTACGCACGAAATACCTGCCGCTTTTAGCGCCATTGGAGCGTGCTCTCTACTGCTGCCACAACCAAAATTTTTACCAGCTACGATGATGTCGCCTTGCGAAATTTTGTTATAAAAATCCTTGTCAGCGTCCTCCATAATGTGCTTTGCAAGCACATCTGCATCAGATGTATTCAAATATCTAGCCGCGATGATGATGTCCGTGTCGATATTGTCTGCAAACTTCCATACTTTTGCCATAATTTTCACCTTTTCAGTTTTAAAATAAACTTTTGATTTTAGCAAAACTTAGATTAAATTTAAATCAATTTAGCCAAAAAACAGCGTATGAATTTTGCAAAATTTTAAAAATTCAGCCAAATTTTAAATTTTGAAATTTTGCCCTAAATTTGGGAATTTTTTATAAATTTAAGTTTTGCTTTATAAAATTTGGGTATAATTAAAGGTTATTTTTGCAGACAAGGAGATTTGATGGCAGTATCAGCAAAAGAACTTAACTCTACGCTTGAACAATTTTTTGAGGAAAACCAAAAAAGCTACATAACCTTTGAAAGATTGATTAAATTTTTCGATACAGCTCCAAAGACAGCTGTCGTAAAAAAAATCGAAACTCTTATCAAAAAATACGATGTGGAGCTTATTTCGGCTGCTGAAATT
The DNA here is from genome assembly GCA_017934385.1 of Campylobacter sp. Taxonomy (GTDB): domain Bacteria; phylum Campylobacterota; class Campylobacteria; order Campylobacterales; family Campylobacteraceae; genus Campylobacter_B. Next base: position 1,463 of record JAGBJQ010000014.1, read on the forward strand.
TCAAAAATCCGAAATATCGAGGATGCAAAATTAAAAGAAGCTACCCAAAAACGGCTACTTGACGAGGGCTGGGACGATGATTTTGATATCTCAAACGATGTCGAGCTTTTGGAGTGGTCGCGTTCTGATAGCCCAGTGCGTATGTATCTGCGCGAAATGGGACAAATCCCGCTTCTGACCAAAGACGGCGAAATAGAAATCAGCAAAAAAATCGAGCTTGGTGAGGATATCATCATCGATGCGTTTTGCTCTGTGCCATACCTAATCGACTTTATTTTGGATTACAAAGAGCCTTTAATCAACCGCGAACGCCGCGTAAAAGAGCTTTTCAAAAGCTTTGATGATAGCGACGAGGAAGGCGGGGAAGACGAGGAAATCGACGATGATTTTAGCGATGATGAGAGCGAGGGCGAAGATGAGGAAAAAGAGGTCAAAAAAGCCCCTAAGAAAAACGACAAACGCACTCTAAAAGTCATCGAAAGCTTCAAAGCCCTAGACAAAGCCAAGAGAGAGTGGATGAGATTTGCCGAAAAAAACGCCGAACAAATCAAAGATAGCAACGACACACTATCTAAGCTAAATTTGGCATTTAAAAAGAAAATTTTAAAAGAAAAACTTATGGATTTGGGTCCAACTAGCAAGCTAATTACCGAAATCGTAAAATCAATGGAAACAGCCCTTAAAAGCGACGCAGGGTTTGACAAAGAGCTAAAACGCCTAGAATACAAGCTTCCAATGTTTAGCCAAGAGCTTCGTGAAAACCACGAAAAAATCCTAAAAGACATAACAAAACTAAGCAAAGAAGATATCATCGCCCGTGTGCCAGAAGCGACCATGGTATCGACTTATGTGGATATCAAAAAGCTGTTTTTGACAAAAGAGGCAAGCAAAAAAAGCTTCAACTTAGAGCCTGAGAGACTAAAAGAAATTTTAGAGCAAATCAAGCGTGGCAAACGCATAAGCGATAACGCAAAAGCTCGCATGGCAAAGTCAAATTTGCGCCTAGTTGTGAGTATCGCCAAACGCTACACAAATCGTGGTTTGCCATTTTTGGATCTAATCCAAGAGGGAAATATCGGACTTATGAAGGCTGTGGATAAATTCGAATATCGCAGAGGATACAAATTTTCTACATACGCCACATGGTGGATACGCCAAGCCATATCGCGCGCAATCGCCGATCAAGCCCGCACAATCCGTATTCCAATCCACATGATTGAAACTATCAATCGCATAAACAAAATCACACGCAAATATATCCAAGAAGGTGGCAAAGAACCAGATATCAATGTCATCGCCGAGGAAGTGGGACTTAGCGTGGATAAGGTCAAGCAAGTCATCAAAATCACAAAAGAGCCAATCAGCCTAGAAGCGCCAATCGGCAACGAAGACGACGGCAAATTCGGCGATTTTGTCGAGGATAAAAACTCAATCTCACCAATCGAGCAAATTCTAAAATCAGATTTAAAAGAGCAAATCGACGATATTTTAGAGCAGTTAAACGATCGCGAGCGCACGGTGATTCGCATGAGATTTGGGTTATTAGACGATGAGAGCGACCGCACCTTAGAGGAAATCGGCAAGGAGCTAAATATCACCAGAGAGCGCGTGCGCCAAATCGAAAGTTCTGCGATCAAAAAGTTAAAACACCCAAAAATCGGTCGCAAACTCAAAACCTACATTGAATCTTAAAATTTAAATTTCGCCCTTTTTGGGCGAAATTTTACTCCGTCTTATGAGCAAATTCGAAATTTTCAAATCCACAATACCGGTTATGTTAGGCTATATTCCGCTTGGAATCGCGTTTGGAATTTACGGCATTTCGCAGGGATTGGAGTTTTGGGTGATGATGATAACTAGCGTGCTAGTCTATGCAGGGAGCGTGGAGTTCGTGCTGGTGGCGTTTATCGTAACTGGCGCCTCACTGATAGATACCTTTATCATCTCGTTTTTGCTAAATTTTCGCCATTTTTTCTACACAATGTCACTCATCGACGAACTGCGCGCAATCCCACGCAAAATTTATCCCATTTATGCGCTTACTGATGAGACATTTGCTCTGCTTAAAACTCGCGTTTTTTTAAGCGATGATGAGCGCAAAAATGGCATTAGCGAGCAAAGAGCGCGCGAGTTAGGGCTGATTTATAATCTCACGGCTGTTTTTAACCACTCGTATTGGATTAGCGGTGTGGCGATTGGATCAATCCTTGGAGCTAGTTTAAATGTCGATTTTAGCGGGGTTGAATTTAGCCTTGTGGCGCTTTTTGCGATGCTAAGTTATGAAATGTTTAAATCAAACCCACAGCATAAAATCTTGATTTTTAGCCTTATTTGCGCGTTTGCTGGGCTGTTTGTATTCCCTGTGAAATACTATCTTTTTGGCACTTTGCTTTGCGCGATTTTTGCGCTTTTAGCATTTCGCAAATTTTTCGAAAGGCCCTAGCAATGGAGATTTTCGCATATATCGCAATGGCTAGCATAGCTACCGTGCTTACGAGATTTTTGCCGTTTTGGCTCTTTAAAAAAAAGAGCAAAAACCCCACGCTCGTGTATCTGCAAAAAAACTCTGGGCTCGTGATTATGATAGTGCTTATGATTTATGCGCTAAAAACTATGATTCCAAAATTTAGCGAAAACGGCGAAAATACCGCATTTTTTGCCACTATTTGTGGGCTTGTGTTTTGCTTAGCGCTCTCGTTTTTGGCGCACGCTAAATTTAGAAATTCACTGATTACAATCGCAGTTCCGACGCTTTTATACACGATTTTTCTGCGATTTATATGAATTTTAAGATAAATTTCGCTAAATTTAAAAGTTAATTTTTTATTTTAAAGAAGGTTTAAGCTTTATGCGAATAATCACAAATTTAATCCAAAATTTTGCCAAAAAATATGCTAGTAAAACAATGCAAAATTCACTTTATAATTCCCTTAGAATCGACATTTCTGACCAAAATATAGAAAAAATCCCAGATCCAGCGAAAAACTACATGCTCTACATGCATGTGCCGTTTTGCCACACATTTTGTCCGTATTGCTCATTTCACAAATACGCCTATGATAAAGACGCCTGCAAAGCCTATTTTAGCGCACTTATAACAGAAATGCGTCGCACGAAAGAGGCAGGATATGATTTCAAAACACTTTATGTCGGAGGTGGCACAACCTTAATCGACGAGGACGAGCTTTTACGCACATTGGAGCTTGCAAAATCGCTTTTTAATATCGAGGAAATTTCATGCGAAAGCGACCCTAACCACATCGACCCTGCCTCGCTTGCAAGGTTTCGTGGGCTAATCGATAGATTAAGCGTGGGCGTGCAAAGCTTCGATGATGAAATTTTGCGCAAGGCTGCGAGATATGAGAAATTCGGCAGTGGCGAGGTTTTGCGCGAAAAACTAAGCAAGGCGGTTGGAGTGTTGCCGATTTTAAGCCTTGATTTGATTTTTAATTTCCCATTTCAAACAAAAGAGAATTTACTCCACGACATCGCTATGGCAAAATCCGTAAATCCAGAGCAAATCACCATGTATCCGCTGATGAAATCGCCTCTAATGCGCGATCAAATCGCGCGAAATTTAGGCATAAGCAGTGTGGATAACGAAGAGGAATTTTACAAAATAATCTGCGATGAGTTTAGCTCATGGCACAAAAACAATTCATGGGCGTTTGCGCGAGAAAGCTCAAATATCGCCGATGAGTATGTGGGCGCAAACCACGAATATTTGGGCATTGGAAGCGGTGCGTTTAGCTTTTTGGACGGCAGACTTTTGATAAACGCTTTCAACCTAAGCGATTATTCAAATCGCATCAAAGAGGGCAAAAGCACAGTGATTGCCACATGCGATTTTAGCGAGAGCGAGAGGGCAAAATATATATTTTTGACCGAGCTTTTTAACGGCGAGATTGACATGGCAAAATTCCAAAGCGCAAACGGCATAAATTTACGCAAAGAGCTAGGGCGCGAAATCTCGCTACTTAGGCTTTCAAACGCAATCCGCGTGGAAGGCGGCAAAATCACCACGACGCAGTTTGGAAAATATCTTTGCGTGATTTTGATGAAGGAGTTCTACACCGGCATGGATAAGGTCAGAGCGACCTTCAAAGATGACGCTAAAATCAAGCGCGCAAAGCATATCGCGATTATGGAAGAAGAAGTGCAAAATGCGCAACAAATTGCTTAAATTCGCTCAAATTTTAAACCAAATTTAACGATTAAAAAGGTAAAATGTGCGCAAAATTTTAATCCCAAAAGGTAATTTATGTTAAAAGACATATTCTTGTTCGCTGGTAGTTTATTTACTTACGACCACACTTTTATTTATCTATTTTATTTCTTTTTAGTAGTTGCTATCATTATAGCTATTGCGATTTTTTCTACTCGCTCACTTCAACTCGTCCCACACGGTATGCAAAATATTGCTGAGGCTTATGTCGGCGGTGTTTTATCTATCGGCAAGGACACAATGGGTAGCGAAGAAAGAGCCAAAAAATATCTCCCTCTTGTAGCAACTCTTGGTTTGGTTGTATTTTTAAGCAATATTATCGGTCTAATTCCTGGTTTTGAATCCCCTACTTCTAGCCTAAATTTGACACTTTCTTTGACACTTTGTGTATGGTTTTACTACCATTTCGAGGGTATTAGAGAGCACGGCGTCGTGGGATATTTCAAACACTTCATGGGTCCAGTAAAGGCTCTTGCGCCATTTATGTTTATCGTCGAGCTTATCTCACACTTCGCGCGCGTTGTGTCGTTATCTTTCCGTCTTTTCGGAAATATCAAGGGCGATGATATGTTCCTTTTGGTTATGCTTACGCTATTCCCTGCACTTGTGCCTATGGTGCCTTATGCGCTACTAACATTTATGGCGATTTTGCAAACTTTTATTTTTATGGTTCTTAGCTATGTTTATCTAGCTGGCGCCGTAGTAGTTGATGAGCATTAATTTTAAACGCAATTTTTTATACTTTTTGGTAGGCGCATCGTTCGGACTTATATTCGTCGGTGCGTTTATCTTTTTTTCATATCCTGCATTTTATTTTTTGGGTCTTAAATTTCTGCTACTTTGCACAGCTCCTGGGGTCGTGTGTGTCATCATCACCTGCCTTTTAGTCGATTTGCTCGATCTAAAAGAGCAATTAGAAAACAAAAAATAAAATTTAGCCTCAAATTTTGCCAAATTTTGGGCTGAAATTTCAAAATTTAACCGATTTCAAATTTAATTAGTAGTAAAATCACAGAATTTTGTTTTAAAGGTAAAATTTATGTTTGAAACCATAATCGGACTTGAAGTTCATTGTCAATTAAATACAAAAACCAAGATTTTTTGCTCATGCGCCACTAGCTTCGGAGATAAGGCAAACACCCATGTTTGCCCTACTTGCCTAGCCTTGCCGGGCGCACTTCCTGTGCTAAATAAAGCAGCTGTTATCAAAGCCATAAGCTTTGGCACCGCGGTCAATGCGACCATAAATCGCAAGTCGATTTTCGATAGAAAAAACTATTTCTACCCTGATTTGCCAAAAGCGTATCAAATTTCACAATTTACAATCCCTATCGTCGAAAACGGCGAGCTTTTTATCAATATCGACGGAGCGGAAAAGCGCATAGGTATCACGCGAGCGCACCTAGAAGAGGACGCGGGTAAAAACAGCCACGAAAACGGCAGAAGCCTAGTCGATCTAAACCGCACAGGCACGCCGCTGCTTGAAATCGTAAGCGAGCCAGATATGCGTTCTAGCGATGAAGCTGTGGCTTACCTGAAAAAACTGCACTCGATTTTGCGCTTTTTAAATATCAGCGACGCAAATATGCAAGAGGGCTCTTTCCGCTGCGATGTAAATGTCTCAATTCGCCCAAAAGGCGATGATAAGCTCTACACTCGCGTTGAAATTAAAAATTTAAATTCATTTAAATTTATCCAAAAAGCCATAGAATACGAAGTCCAGCGCCAAATTTCAGCTTGGGAAGACGGTAAATACGACGAGCTAGTTTATCAAGAAACTAGACTTTTTGATACGAATAAATTTGTAACCAAATCAATGAGAAGCAAGGAAGATAGCGCAGAATATCGCTATTTCCCTGATCCTGATTTGCTAACTGTGATAGTCGATGATGAGATGATGAAAGAGGGACAAAATATCCCTGAACTACCTGATGAGAAAAAAGTTCGCTATGTCGAAAAGCTTAGTATCAAACCAAAGGACGCGGAAGTCATCATCTCAACCTATGAAAATGCGAAGTATTTCGAGGATTTGATTAACGCAGGGCGCGAGCCAAAACTATGCGTAACATGGCTAAATGTCGAGCTAAACGGCCGCCTTAAAAACGGCGTAACTATCGAAAATAGCCCTGTTGATAGCGCGAAAATGAACGAGCTTTTAACCCGCATTGAAGACGGCACAATCAGCCAAAAAGCAGCAAAAGAGGTGCTTGATTTCTTAATGGAAAATGATGAAAGCGTCGATAGCGTAATCGAAAAACTTGGCTTAAAACAAGTTAGCGATGACGGCGCGATAATCGCTATAATAGACGCAGTTTTAAGCGCAAATGCCGACAAAGTCGCAGAATACAAAAGCGGAAAAGATAAGCTTTTTGGCTTTTTTGTAGGGCAAGTTATGAAAGAAGGCAAGGGAGCGTTTAATCCAGCAAAGGTTAATGAGCTGTTAAAGCAAAAGCTTTAATAATTCATTTTGCATTGAAACCAGCCTAGCTTTTGCGTGATTCATCGTGTTTGCTTCGTTCGATAGGCATACCAGCCTTATCTCACTCGCAAACACTCGAAAACACGCAAAATCGTCGGCATAAGTTTTTCAAATTTTGAGCGTTTTTAAAATAATTTAAAGGATTAAATTTGCTCTTTAACAGCCCGGTTTTTATCTTTGCATTTTTGCCGATAACATTTTTTGTATATTTTTGGCTTAATCACAAAAGATTAAGCGAAGCAGCAAAAGCATTTTTGGTTGTGGCTAGTCTATTTTTTTACAGCTGGTGGAACCCTGCGTATTTGCCACTCATTTTAGTTTCTATGGTTTTTAATTTCACGATTGGCTCGTATTTATCACGAAATTTTGGCAACGCAAATTTAAAAAAGCAAATCTCACCAAAAACACTTCTTATCATCGGAATCTGCGCTAATGTCGCACTTTTGGGCTATTTTAAATACGCAGATTTTTTCATACTAAATGCAAATTTTATCTTTGGGGCTAAATTTGAGTTTTTAAAACTCACTTTGCCACTGGCAATTTCATTTTTCACATTTCAACAAATCGCCTACCTAGTCGATAGCTACAAAGGCGAGACAAAAGAGTATGATTTTTTATCTTACGCACTTTTTGTGTCGTTTTTTCCGCAGCTCATCGCAGGTCCGATTGTCCATCACAAGGAGATGATGCCGCAGTTTGCCAAACTCAAAAATAAAGTAAAAAATTATAGTAATATTTTGCTAGGGCTTTTTATCTTTTCAATGGGGCTTTTTAAAAAGGTCGTCATCGCTGATACTTTCGCCGTTTATGCCACACAAGGCTTTGATAAAATGGAAGTTTTAGAGTTTTTTACGGCGTGGCAGACTTCGTTATCTTATACTTTTCAGCTTTATTTTGATTTTAGTGGATACTGCGATATGGCGATAGGCGCTGCACTTTTGTTTAATATACGACTTCCTATAAATTTCAACTCGCCTTATAAAGCTACCGATATACAGGACTTTTGGCGAAGGTGGCATATCACGCTAGGGCGATTTTTGCGTGATTATATCTATATTCCGCTTGGGGGAAATAGAGGTGGACTTCCCCGAACTTGTGCGAATTTGTTTGCCACATTTTTAATCGGCGGAATTTGGCACGGGGCTGGTTGGACATTTGTATTTTGGGGCTTTTTGCACGGCGTTGCACTAGTAATACATCGCCTTTGGTCGCTTACAAAAATCAAACTGCCAAAAATCCTAGCTTGGATAATCACATTTAATTTTGTAAATTTCGCTTGGGTATTTTTTAGAGCAAATTCATTTGAAGATGCCCTAAAAGTGCTAAAAGGTCTGGTTGGGGTAAATGGGGTAAAATTTGATAAAATCTTAAATTTAACAGACAAAGCGATAAATTTAAATTTATCTTTTTTAGCTCTTTATCTTATTTTAGCTTTTATTTTGGTGCTTTGTTTCAAAAATTCGTTTCAAATTTTAGAAAATAAACCAAAAATTTCTAACACAATATATTTTGCTATTATATTTTAACTGCTCTTTTATCTATGAGTATCAGCAAATATAGCGAATTTATATATTTTAATTTTTAAGGATAAAAAATGCAACGAAAAAAATTTGTTTTTATATTTTTTGGTTTTTCGTTTTTTATGATTTTTGCATTTTTATTTGTGATTTGGTATAGAGACCCGCTCCGTTTGTATCACAAGCCATATTCTTGCAAAAACGAAATTTGGGATAATATGCGATTAGCAAGTGCAGGACTAATCAAACACTATGATTTCGATAGCTTGATTTTTGGCACTTCTATGCTAGAAAACAGTTCCGCCGCAGAAGCAAACGCAAATTTGGGCGGGAAATTTATGAATTTATCGCTTTCATCAAGTGATTTTTATGAAAGGGCATTAATTTTGGATTTTGCGTTTAGACATAAAAATTTGAAAAAAATTATCTACTCACTAGATACAAATAAATTTTTAGAACAGCGAGAAGGTGATCCAAACTACGTGCTTAGTGAATTTAATTTTTTATATGATAAAAATCCATTTAATGACATTAAGGTTTATTTTACAGATGAATTTTTAAAGAAAATTTTTAAATTTGGCAAAAAGTATCAATGTAAAAATAGTAATTTTGACAGACCAAAAGCTTGGTTTAAAAGTAAAAATCATAGCGTTAGATTTGGTGGTTTTGAAAATTGGCTAAAATACAAAGATAACTGGCAAATAAAAGATAGTTTCAAAGATATAAAAAATGCCATATCGAAAATAAAAAACGGCAAAGTTCAAAGCCTTGAAAATTTAGATGAGCAAATTTTAAAATCCAAAAATTATGTCGATGAATATATTTTAAAATTTGTTTCGCAAAACCCACAAACTGAGTTTTATCTCGTCTTGCCACCGTATTCTCGCATACATAATGCCATAGAATTTCATACTAAAAAGCAAGATTTTTTGGTTACAAAAGAAGTTTTGCGTTATTTGGTTGAGCAAAGCCAAATTTACAAAAATCTTAAAATTTACGCTTGGGGCGATACCGACTACCCTGATAATATCGCAAATTACAAAGATTTAACGCACTATTCGCATAAATTTAACTCACAAATGCTTGAATATTTGCGTGATAATATCGGTCTTTTAACCACGCAAAATTTTAACGCCTACTACGAAAAATTCGAGCAAAAATCCCGCGAATTCGACCTTATGCCGTATTATGAAAAAATAAAATAAATTTTGCTAAAATCCTAGCTAAATTTTTCAAAAAAGAGGCAAAATGAAAATAGCAATCATCGGTGCAGGTAAATGGGGGAGTGCGCTTTGTGGCGCGCTAAGCGAAAAAAACGAGTGCGTTATCACCTCGCGCACACCGCGAAATTTGCCAAATTTCGTCAGTATCGAAGAAGCCTTGGATTGCGAAATGCTTGTTTTTGTCATCGCCGCTCAGCACACGGCGGAGTTTTTGGCCCATAATTTTACAAACAAAA
>JAGBJQ010000104.1 GCA_017934385.1 Campylobacter sp.
AACAGCTTTTTATCGGGTTCTTTAAATTTTTCAACTTTTTCTTTTAATGTATTAAAAGTTATATATTTATCATCGTCGTTGTGTTTTTGCTCTAAGCAAATTTCAAAAATCAACTCTATCCTAGTCGGATACGCTTCTGCTGTCGTCAAAAAGCCCCAAACTTCATCATTTTGCAGATAATATTCTATCTCGTCCCACTCTTTGGCAAGTTCGATTTTATCTTTTTCATTATCGCACGAATTTATCAGCGTTGCCTTGATGAGTTCTGCGTTTGTTAGCGGAATTTTGCCACTATTTACATTTTCAAAAGTTTGTTTTTCATCATCGTTTTCTTTAAGCTCATACCAGATAACTTTGACTTTTTCTAAAAGAGTAGTTTTGAAATTTGATTTAAAATTTTTATTTTTATCTTTATCTTTAAACCACTCTTCTATGGTTTTTACTGCTGTGCTGATATAAAATTTATCAGCACTATCATAGCAAACTTTGCTAAATTCAGAGTTCAATACATTTTCTCTTTCGTATTCTAATTCAAATTTCTCATCTCTTAATTTTTTCAAAATCAAATATATAGTTGTCAGCCTTTGCTGTCCGTCGATGACACTAAATTCGGCTTTTGGGCGTTTGTCTATTAGATTTTGCAATTTTTCATATTCTATATCGCCATTTTCATCTGCTTGGTCTTTTATTTTTGATAAATTTATATTTTTTTCGACATTTAATGGTTTTGCTATTAAAGGTTGCAAACAATAAAACTCATCATTTTGTTTATTTTGTTTGTCAGAAAATTCCAAAATATCATTAAGCAGTGCTTCTACATGTGTCTTTTCCCACCTGTATCCTCTTTGATACGACGGAACTTTAAATTTATAATCCAATAAATCTTTGATAGATTTTAACTCCATTTTATACCTTTTATAAAAATTTTTTAGTTTTTACGATTATAGCTAAATCAATAGACATTTTTTGTCAAATTTGCCTGCTAAAATTGCAAATTCAAAGGAGATAAAATGTCATCACTTCGTCACTTATTTCTTCAAATATAGCTTCAAAATCACGCCTTAAAAATGATATTTCTTCTTTTAGTTTTTCATAATCTTCTTTGCTCTTTATACGAATTTTATAAATTTTATACCTGAATATGTCTTTGATTTCTACAATTTCAATGTTTAAATTTTTGTTTTTGAAATATTTTTCGCTGAATTTCATACTCATATCCAACCTTCATCTAATATTGTATCTTTGTATTTCGAAAAATCTGTTATTCGGTGGCGTTCGTTCGTTACTTCGATATAACAATGATCGCCGAATAATTCTTTAACTTTTTCTACATTATTTACCAAAACTTCATCGCTTTCGGATACAAAAATGCTCATTGCAATCGTAATTGACGGGTTAAATTTATAATTGTAAGTTGCTCGTTCTGCGATGAAATCGTAGTTTTGTGGGTCAAAACACGGATTGAAAAGGACTAATTCACAATAATTTTTCTCAGCAAGCGCTCTGGCATAATAGCACCCAAGCGATGAAGCGATTATTTTATACTCGTCTTTTTCTGGAAGTTGCGCTAATAAATTTTGATAGTTTATTTCGAAGTCTTTTTTGCTATCCCAGCCTAGAACTTCAACTTTAATCCCCAGTTTTTCGATATTTTGCGCGGTTTGTGCGCCTGTCGAATTATATCCGTGGATGTAAAAATACTTCATATTTCTCCCTTGTTATGAAATTTTACATTAAAACACCGCAGAGTTGGTATTTTGCTAATTCTGCAATACTAGCCATTTTCTTTGTATAATTGTTCTTCAAAGTTTGTGCCTTGTTGCACCGCTAGATCTAATCTTTTGCACACATAATCAGCCACAATGTGTTCTGACATACTATTCCAACGGCGAGTAATATCTAAATTTTCTTCTACAATTGCCATATCAAATGAAAATTTCTCGCCGTTTTTTAAATTTGTAAAAAATTCTTCTAACTTTTCAAAAGAAAATTTGTCAAATTTATTCGCAATCTCGCCATTTTTATCTATATATTCGCCATTTTCATCACTAAGCAAAACAAAGCAATCTATATTAAATTTTTTGCAAAGATATGAAAAATATTTCATCGCTTTTTTAAGTTCATTTTTTGAAAATAAAACCAAAAATGAGTTTTCCCACGCAGCAAATTCCACCCGTTTTGCGTAACCGCCGATGATTTTGACAAATTTAAATCTAGCTTTTTTAATATCTCTTTCAAGCTCGTAACTTTTTTCTTTTAAAATTTGCGAATTAGTCATATTGCTTTTTATCGCAGAAATCGCGATAATGCAATTTTGCTTAGCACTTAGCCACTCATAAACTTTGTTTAAATTTACTTTGCTAAGTTCTATTTTTAAATCTAACAGACGCTGAAAAATCCTAACCATAGCCAAAGTATCCAAACGGCAATATTTCAGCAAATTTTCTTTTTGTTTTTCTCTTTCGTTCTGCGTTAAATTTGCAAAATTTGCATAAATCGCACTTGCCATACCACCATTTTGAATTTCAAGTTTTTTATAACTTAGCTCATCGTCATTTTTAAACATAGCAGGTAAAACAGATTTTATAGAAAAACTTCCCTTAAATTCGCTATCGTAATAGCCAAAATTACTAAACGGAAACATCAAATCAACAAATCGTTCATTTAAAGCCAAAAGCCTACTAGCAAATTTGGTATCAAATTTGGCTAAATTTTCTATAACGCCCTTTTCAAAACTCATATTATACGCCACGATACTTCCATTTGGTGTAATATCACCCAGCATTTTTTCTATCAAGTTTGCTCTTGGGTCGCTTACGCCATCGCCAATAAATTCTTTATGCTCTAACTCGCCATTTTCGTGCAAAATGTGAAGCGAGTATTGAAACGGAATTTGCATAAACGGGCATTGTGCGTTAAATCTCGGCACAGCGTTTGTAAAAGTTTCAAAATCGAAAAAATTTATCGGATATTTTAAATTCCTAAAAAAATTATCCAAAATTTCTTGGTTTATATATGGGTTATCTTTGGTCGTATTTAGCTGAATTTGCCACCTTTCGTTAAGTTTTATGTCGCTATTTTTTATATCTTCAAAACTTTTTATGCCGTTGTTGAAGTATTCACAGGCTTTTGCTTTTTGTATCCTATGTAGGTCAAAGACCGAAAATTCTGGCATTTGCCCCAAACAATAGTTTAAAAATTTGCACTCAAAAGGATAAAAGCAATGTTTGCCAACCTCTACGCAAGGCTCGTTTTTAGCTTTTAATATTTGCAAAATTTCTTCTGATTTTGCCATTACTTCGCTCTTGCTTTGCACAACTTCGCTTGTAATGTCATCAAAACTAAAAAGCTCATTTAAGCTTAACTCCCCATTTCGTTCATATTTACTATTTATGTGCATTATGCAGACTTTTGAAACAGGAATTTGCGAATTTATGACAAAGTATTGAAATTTAGCATCATCTATGTGATATGGCTTTATGCGTGAGCTTGATTTTACTTCGTAAATTTCGTAACTATCGCCATTTTTAACCAAAATATCAGCCATAGCAAATCCAAATTCATTTGAAAATGTAGCTTCGTAGATGATTTTTTGATTATTAGCAATAAATTCGTTAGTTTTTTCTATCATTTTGCCAAAATTCAAAGCGTCAAATTCTATCTCTACTCCGCCCTTAAAACACTTTCTTGCCACTTTGCCGACTTCTATACCACTTTGTAAAACGCTTTCGTTTTTATCATCTGTTATCAAATCTTTTCTAAATTTGCTAAGCCACAATGATTTATGGCAGTTTATCCCGTTTATATAAGCAGTTTTTGAAATCATAATTTAACTCCACGAAATTTACAAATTAATTATAGTTTTGTAGGGTGGGTATTTTTGCTCACCAAATTCTTTGCATTTATTGAATTTTATCATTTTAATCCTTTGTTTAACCATTGTGGTGGGCAAGGATACCCACTCTACGATACTTTGGAATTTAGATAATTTTGTCTAAATTAAATTTTTACCACTTTGTTTGTGTGATTGTAGCAGACGAAACGGACATTTTTTTGCCTTTTTTGCTTGGTAAAATTGCAAATTTTAAAAGGAGATAAAATGACATATTTACGAGACATTACCGCTATCTATCCGAGCCAGTATCGCCCCACAATCTGCGAAAAAGTAGAAGCTAGCGACGCTAGATTTTACAGATACATACTAGAAAAACGCCCTAGCAAAGAGAGCGCAAATGACAAAAAACTGCTAATCTTGCTAAGCAACCCCCAAGAATCCGACCTTTATATCTGCAACGAAAAAATGAGAAAAATCATCGAATTTTGCGAAGCTAGCGGCTATAATGGATACTGCGTGCTTAGCATTTATCCGCTAATAAGTTCAAATCCTGCGAATTTAAGCGAAAAGCTCTATGATAAATGCGATGCGCTGTATAATTTAAATTTGATAAAATCCAAAATCAAAGCCGATTTTAGCGATATTTGGCTAGCTTATGGCGAGTATGAATTGCCGAAATTTATGGCTGAAATTTTGGTTGAAATTTTAAATTTTGCCAAAAAATCTGGAAAAAATTTTTTCACGATAAATGGCAAAATATCTGGGCTTTCGCACTTCAAAAACGGCGTCAATCAAAAGATTGAAGTAGGTGAATTGCAAAGGTTTGAAGGCTTGGAGTATGAAATTGAAAGATTAGAAAAAATCATAAAATTTGGCTGAAATTCAGCCAAATTTCGCTTTAAATAAAGCCGATTTTGCCCGCTAGCGCATTATGATTTTTATGCGAAATTTCGCTTTCTAGCCGGTCGATAAAATCCTCTGCGCTCGCGATAGGGGCGAATTTATGCGCGCGCATAATGGCAGCGAAATCACCCGGCGTGAGAAAGGCTAAATTTGCTAGGCGCTTTTTTGCCGAATTTGTGATTTTTATACCCATGGCCACGCAGCCCTTTTCAAGTAGCCTAAGTGCTTGTTTTGCGCTTAGATAGTCAAATTTCAGCTTCATATCAAACCTGCGCAAGCTAGCCTCATCAAGCGTGTCGATTAGATTGGTCGTGGCGATAAAGATTCCGCCAAAATCTTGCATTTGCGTTAGCATTTCATTGACTTGGGTGATTTCCCACGAGGCGCGCGCACCGCGTCTGTTTTGCAAAAAGCTATCGACTTCGTCGAAAACTAGCACCGCTTTTTTCTTTTTAGCCTGCTTAAACGCCATGGCGATATTTTGCTCGGTTGCGCCCACATAGGCATCTAGCAAGTCGCTAGCGGTTTTGATAATCAGCTCTTTGCCTAGCTCTTTTGCCAAAAATTTCGCAAACTCGCTTTTGCCAGTTCCGCTAGGTCCGTAAATGCAAATCCTAGCGCTTTTTGCCGTTTTTAATTCGGTGCTTAAATTTGTCAAATTTAGCGCCGAATTCACACAGGCTATGTCATAATTGGGCGAAATTTTGATTTTTTGTTTTTTCTTTTTTGTGCCGAAATTTTCGCCAAACTGCGCCTTTAAATTTCCAAAAATGAGATTTTTGAAAATTTCATCTTTATCCCCGTTCTGGATATTTGAAATGACTTTTGTTGCGCCAGAAATCAGCGCAGGCGAGATTTGGGGGATTTTGGCTAGTTTTTTGGCTGTGCGCTCGCAAATATGGTTTTGGGCGTATTTTTGGATAATTTCGAGCCTTTTGCACTTTGGCGGCAAAGAAAACTCAATCACCATATCAAATCGCCTAATATAGGCATTATCCATGCACTCTATGTCGTTTGTGACCCAAAATGTCGGCACGGCGTTGGATTCTAGCGTGCGATTTATCATGGCTTTGGAGATATCGTTGCTTTTAAATACATCCTCGACTTCATCGAACATTATCAAAGCCTCGCGCGGTTTTAGAATTTTGTCTGTAAATTTAATCTTGCGAAATCTAGCGTCGCCCTTTTCGGAGCGAAAGTCATCGTCATCGCAATATGGGATTTCGTATAGGCTTTTGCCTACGCTTTTGGCAAACATTTTGACAAATTCGCTCTTGCCAGTGCCCGGCTCGCCATAAAGCAAGATATTTGTGCCTTTTAGCCCACGCGATACGAAGCTTTTTAGGCTATCTTCATCGATTTTGAGATAGTCGTAATCGCTAAAATTTAGCTCGCAATCGCCACATTTGCGCAAATAGTATGAAAACAAATACTCAATATCTGTGCCACTTTCGACCATTTTGTATGGGAAATTCTCATCGGCGTAGTCAAGTATTTCGTCTATGCTGGGTTTGTAGTTGCTGTGGCGCAGTTTATTAAAAATATAGCTACTCATCAAATTTGATTTTCTATCCAGCGCCTTTCTTACGGCGTCTTGGTCTAAATTTAGGATTGTTGCGATAGCGTAGTGTAGATTTGCGCTAGTGATTTTATCTGTGTATCTGCACCCTCTAAAAAAGTTGTGATTGTCAAATACGCGAACGCATATCGAAAATTCGAGTATATCGCGCTCGGTCTGGTTTAGATTTAAAAATTTGCAAATGAAATTTAGGTTGTCATCTAAAATTTTATAGGTTTTTAAATTTTTATTTTCATATTTACTAAGCTCGGATTTGATGAAATTTTTATCAACTTTGCTTTGATAACCAGCGAAATCATACCCGTCTTCCTCTTCTTTGTCGAACATTTTGTATTCGTTGATATAGGCTATCGTCCTTAAAACCCAAAGTCTGAACTTTTCGCTAATCTCAAATGGCACGCCTGAATTTCGCATTTTCTATCCTTTCTCTTAAATTTCGATTGGATTTTACTCAAAATTTCAGACACTTTTGTGTCAAATTTAGCCACGAAAATTTTCAAATTTGACAAATTTTCGGTGATTTTATCACTATGCGCGCGCTCTTAAAATGCTATAATCGCGCGAAATTCGTAAAATTTAAAAAAAAGGAGAGAGTATGCAAAGCATAAAAAGCCGTATGATTCGCATAGTAATCGGCGCGATAATCATGGTAGTTGGGGCGTTTTATCACAGCTGGTGGGGCGCAGTGGGGCTAGTGCCGTTTGTCGTGGGGGTGAGTGGATTTTGTCCTGCGTGCTATTTTTTGAATCGTTGCAAACTGCCACAAAATTAAAATTTATAAAGTAGGGCAAGCTTGCCCTACAAATTAATTCGAAGTATTTGAATCGCTTGAAGTGTTGTTGATATAGGCGTTTGTGCTGATTTTGTTCCACTCGCGGCCGATTTTTAAAAACGCTCTTTGGCTATCCAAAATTTCTTTGAAAAGCGGATCTTTCGCACTTTCTTCATCTAAAATTTCATTTGTCGCGCTTTTTAGTTTTTCGACTACATCGGCTGGGAAATTGCGGACTTGCACATTTGGAAACTGCGCTTTAAGCTCTGCCCAAATTTTAGAATTCTCATAAAAGCCCTTGTTTTGGAAGTTTTCGCCAGCCATACGAGCTGCTGCTTCGATGATAGCTTGCAAATCAGCAGGAAGCTTCTCAAAAGCCTTTAAATTCACCAAAATTTGGCAATCCCCAGCTGGTTCTTGCCAGCCTGTGTAGTAGTAGTTCGCAACTTTGTGAAAGCCAAGAGGCATATCATACACCGGGCTTACCCATTCCACAGCGTCGATTGTGCCCATTTCTAGTGCCATAAATAGCTCGCCAGTTGGGACAGTGTTTATCGTAGCGCCTAGTTTGCTCATTACTTCGCCACCAAAGCCAGGAATTCTAAATTTAATGCCTTGCAAATCGGCTAACGAGTTAATCTCTTTTTTGAACCAGCCACCCATTTGCATGCCGGTTGAGCCCATTAGAAATGTCTTCATGCCATACGCGCTAAACATTTTGTCATTTAGCTCTTTTCCGCCACCATAATAATACCACGCATGTTGCTCATCTGTGGTCATACCAAATGGCACGGCAGTCCATAGCATGGTCTTTGCGTCCTTGCCTTTGTAGTAATACAGCGAAGTATAGCCTAAATCATACTGACCGCTTTTGACGAAATCAAAAACACCAAAGCTGGCTTTGTGCTTTGACGGAGTGTCGATACGGATTTCCAATCGTCCGCCACTTAGCTCTTCGGCGTATTTTTTAAACTCATTAGCCGCGTCGCCCAGAACTGGCATAGTGCTCTCCCAAGTGCTTGCTAGGCGCAAGCGGTATTTTTTATCCGCTGCGAAAGCGTGTGTCGAAAAAAGCATTACAAATGCTAAAACTAAAAATTTTTTCATAAAAATCTCCCTTCAATAAATTTTTTAAAATTTTAATTAAATAATTCAGGTTTGTTTGCGCGCAAAAACTCCACCACAGCGATTGGCTCGTCTGCACCCTGCGCGTCTGAGTTTTGCAGGACTTCGTCGATATTTTCGATATAGGCTTGCGCGGCGGCTTGGAGTTTGTCGCGTCTGACGCCAGCGTAGATTAGCATGGCTTCGAGTGTGATATTTAGCTCGTAGATTAAATCATCGTTGCTTAAATTTTCGTTTTCAGATTTCATTGTCTGCCTTTTGGGTTTTTAAATTTATAAGTTGTTCGATTTGGGACTTTATCGCTTCGTATGAATTCGCGTCCTTAAAGCCGATGAAAATCCCGCCACTAGCGTTCGCGTGTCCGCCACCGCCAAGTAGATTTTTCGCCATTGCGCTCACATCGACTTTGCCGTTTGCACGGAAACTTAGCGTTTTTTTTGAGGTTACATCAATAAAAAAATCAATATCTGGGTTTTTGACCAAAAAATCATTTCCGATGACGCTGACATTGCCGATATTATAGGTTAAAATGCCCTTAAAGCCCTCATATTCGATACTAAATCTCTCTTTTTGCGCGCCAAGAAGAGTTACGACATAATCCGAGATTAGGTTGCTTAGCGTGTCGTTTCGCTTGCTATTAAAAAAGCTTTTTTTGATAGCATGAAGCGCGTCATCTAGGGCGATGTGAGCCTCGTTTAAATTTTGAAATTCAAAAATTTTATTTAGCAAAAAATTTATATACTCTCTGCTTTGCTCTTCGAACATGATTTTGTTGATCTCTTTTGCATTTGAAACCATACCAAGGCAAACCTTGCCAAGCTCAAATTCGCTCTCATCTTTTAGCCAGATATCGACTGCATTTACGACTTTGACAAATTTTGCTAGCTCTTCGTCCTCGCCAAAAATCGCGCTAAAAAAATCATAGGTGATTTTGGTAGCGCAACGAGAATTATCTAGCAGATACCAATGGTGCTTCTGCGCGCATTCTGCGCCACTTTGGTGATGATCAAGCAAGAAAATTTTGGCGTTTTTTTGCGCTAATTGTGTTTGAAATTTCTCGCACTGAGCGGGGAGTAAATTTAGATCAGTTATCAAAACAAGTGATTTTGCGTCTGGGTTAGTTTGCAAATTTTCATCGATTTTGCCCAAAATTTGCTCAAATTTTTCGACGATTTCTTTGCCATAATTTGCGTTAAAAAACTCCACGCCATTAAGGTAGTGCGCGACTACGAGCTGGGCAGAGTATCCGTCTAAATCGGTGTGGCTTAGGTGGTAAATTTTCATTAACGCTCTTTTTTGATAATGTCTTGCAAGGTAACATTTTGCATATACTCATCGACTTTGTCTTGAAGCTCGTTAAACATGAGATTTACGCGGCACAAAGCTCGTCCGTTTGGGCAGCCTTTTACGCCTTCTTGTGTGCAATCAAAAATCGAAGCTTTGCGTTTTTCGGCACTTGTGATGATTTCAAACAGGGTGATTTCGCTAGGTTTTTTGGCTAGGCTAAATCCGCCTTTGGCGCCTTTAAACGAGTTTAAAAGTTTGCTTTTAGCAAGGCTTTGCAAAATTTTGGCTAAAAAACTGCGTGAAATTTGAAGTTTTTCAGATATCGTATCGACATCCACAGACTCGCTATTTTGATTTTGAGCTATGCAAATCATCGCAAGTAGGGCGTATTCTGACGCTTTTGTAAAGAGCATTTTCTCTCCTTTTTTGATAAATCGGACCATTTTACCCAAAAAAAGCAAAAATTTAGGTAAATTTAGTATAATTACCGCTTATTTTATTTCACCGATCAGGAGGTCATTATGGCTTTAGACACGGCTCAAAAAGCACAAATAGTTGCGAAATTCGCTAGAAAAGAGAAAGATACAGGTTCAGCAGAGGTGCAAATCGCGCTACTTTCTGCAAAAATTGCATATCTTACAGATCACATCAAAGCAAATCCAAAAGATTTCTCATCTCGTCTTGGACTACTTAAAATCGTAGGTCAAAGAAAAAGAATGATGAAATATCTAAAAAACAAAGATTACGCTACATACTCAAAACTAGTTGCAGAACTTGGTTTAAGAGATAAATAATTTCAGTTTTTATTTTGTCTTAAAGCGCGTCTAGCTGTGCTGGGCGCGCTTTTTTTATGCTTATTTTTTTTATTTTTAATTAAATTTATTGTAAAATTTGTTTTTTTTGAATTTTGCAAAGGATTAAAAATGAGAAAAATCGGTTTTGACATTGGAATTTCAAGTATCGGCTGGGCGCTAGTTGATACAGGTGAGAGCGATGATAAATTTGATATTGTTGATTGTGGTGTGAGAATTTTTGAAAAGGCTGAAAATCCAAAAGACGGTTCCTCTCTTGCTTTGCCTAGGCGCGAAGCAAGAAGCGCGAGAAGGCGTCTTGCAAGGCGAAAAGCAAGATTAAATGATGTCAAAAGGCTACTTTGCAAAGAATTTGATATTAAATTTAACGATTTTATTATGCAGGGCAAAAATTTGCCGAAGATTTTCGCGACTGATAAAAACACGCTAAACCCGTGGCAACTTCGCAAATTTGCGTTGGAGCGAAAACTAGATAAATTTGAACTTGCAAGAGTGATTTTGCATATCGCAAAACACCGTGGATATGATGATTTGCGGTATTTTGGCGATAGTGATGACGCAGAGAGCAAAAAAGTCTTAGGTGCTATCTCAAAAAATAAAAAATTTACTGAGCGTGGTTTTAAAACAGCTTCTAATATGCTTTTAAACGATTTTGAAAAAATGGAAATTTCAAGTATTCGCAACCGCGATAAAGACGGAGCGGGGAATTATGAAAATTCAATTCCGCAAAGTCTAAACAAAGAAGAACTTACGCTAATTTTAGACAAACAAGCCGAATTTGGCTATAAATTTAGTGAAAATTTTGCACAAAACCTCATACAAAAGGTCTTTTACTCTCGTCCATTAAAAGACTTTGAAAATAAAGTTGGCAAATGTATTTTTTACGAAAAAGAAAAAAGAGTAGCGAAATTTACGCCATTGGCACAAGAATTTATCGCTTTAACTAAGATTATAAATACGCTTATAAATATCTACAAAGACACAGGCGAAATTTTGCAACAAGAAAAAATTATAGAAATTTTAAATCTTGCAAAATCAAAAGGTGAATTTAAGTATAAAGATTTGGCAAAAGCCATAAATTTGCAAAATTATAAAATTAAAGGCTCAAAAAAAGATGATTTAAGCGATACTTTTATAGATTTTAAAAAATATAAAAAATTTACTCAAATTTGTTCTGTTAAATTTGGCGGTGAATTTTGCGATGTTTTTAATGATAAATTTAATGATATTGCACGAATTTGCACCTATAAAAAGGATTTTGACAGCCTTAAAATCGCTCTTAGCAAGTATGAATTTGACGATGAGCAGATAAACGAACTTTTAAAACTAAAATTTAGCACAAATATCGAGCTAAGCGAAAAAGCGTTAAGGCAAATTTTGCCTTTGATGATGAGTGGCAAACGATATGACGAGGCGTGTAAAGAAGCAAATTTAACTCTAAAAATTCGTGAAAAAAGCGAAAAATTACCACCGCTTTGCGACACGCCACACGGAGCAAGTCTAACAAATCCGGTCGTGGCAAGGGCTGTGAGCGAATATCGAAAAGTTTTAAATTCTATTATCAAAAAGCACGGAGCGGTTCATCAAATTTATTTTGAGCTTACGCGTGAAGTCGGTAAAAATTTCGCTAGCAGAAACGAAGCGATAAAAAAACAAAACGAAAATTTTGCCAAAAATGAAGCCGCGAAAAATCGCTTAGAACAATACGGACTTGAAATAAATAGCGCAAATATCCTAAAAATGAAGCTTTTCATCGAGCAAAATGAGTTTTGCGCTTACAGCGGAGAAAAAATCACGCGTGAAGATTTATTAGATCCAAAAAGGCTTGAAGTTGATCATATTTTGCCGTATTCTAGGAGCTTTGATGATAGCCAAAGTAACAAAGTTTTGGTTTTTATCTCGCAAAATCAAGAGAAGAAAAACCGCACGCCTTTTGAGTGCTGGGGAAATACACCAAAATGGGAATTTATCAAAAATTTTGCCGAAATTCACTATAAAAAGGCAAATCCAGCCAAATTTAAAAAGCTTTTAAATACCGATTTTAAAAGCCGTGAGCAGGGTTTTCGTGCGAGCAACTTAAACGATACTTCTTATTTAAATCGCCTTATTATGAATTATACGAAAGATTATCTGAAATTTTTGCCGTTAAAATCCGAAAATTCTCGTCATGTTTATTCGATAAACGGCGGTTTTACTACGCCACTTCGTAGATTTTTAGGGCTTGAAGAAAAAAATAGAAACACTCATTTACACCACGCACAAGATGCCCTTATAGTCGCACTTTGTAATGAAAAAATGAATAAAGCGTTTAATGAATTTATGAGCCATATCGAAACCAAAAAACTTTTAGAGAGTTTAAAAGATGAATTTGGCGAATTTGACAAAGAAAAATATAAAGAAATTTTGCAAAATAGGCTCGATAAAGATGAGCGAACAAAGAAAAAACTTCGCCTTGATGATTTTATTCATTTAGAAAATTTTAGAAAAAATGCCCAAAATGCGGTTAGTAAAATTTTCGTTTCCAAACCACCACGAAAAAAGGTTACAGGGGCGTTACATTTAGAAACCGTAGCCTCAAAAGAGCAGATGATAAAAGAGTATAAAAGCGAAGCTGGATTTGAAATGGCGCTCAAAACAAGGCGAATTATCCAGCTTAAAAACGGTGGTTTTGTAAAAAACGATAGTATGCCACGAGTGGATATTTTTGCTAACAAGCAAACGGGTAAATTTTACGGAGTGCCGATTTATGCTATGGATTTTGCTCTTGGAGTTTTGCCAAATCGTGCAGCAGTGCAAGGCAAAGATAAAAACGGCGTAATGAAAGAGTGGTTAGAAATGGACGAAAACTATGAGTTTAAATTTTCACTCTTTCCAAATGATTTAATAGCCGTTCAAAAAACAGATATGGAAAATCCTATCTTGTGTTATTATGAGAGTTTTGGAATTTCTACGGCTCAAATTCGAGTGGCAAAACATAGTAACAATAAATCCGATTTAACAAGCGATGAGATTAAAATTTACGGAGATTTGGAAAAAAAAGAAAATGATAGATTTCAAAAAGAGCTAGAAAAAGCCAAAGATGAATTTGAAAAAGCAAAAGAAAAAGCTATTAAAGACGGCAAAGACCCAAATGAAATAAGACTAAAAGAAATAAATAAAAAAAGTATAGATGTGGTGCAAGAAAGTCTTGGAATTCAAGGTTTGAAAGTTTTTAAAAAAATGAAAGTTTCTCCACTTGGCGAAGTAAGTGCGTGCGAATACCAGCCAAGACAAGATATAAAATTAAAATCATCGACAAAGCACAAAAAAGGCTAAATTTGGTGTAAATTTAATACAAAGGAGCGAAAATGGCAGGGTTTGATGAGAGTTTTAGAAGTTTGATGATAGGTACTCAGGCAAAACTCAGCCTAAAAAATGCGAATTTGCTCGTTGAGCGACCAGAAAAAGATAGCGTAAGCCTACCACTAGCCGATATACACACTATCATTTTAGAAAGCCCCGCTATCACGCTAACTTCGGCACTGTTTAGTGCTTTGGCTGAGCATAAAATCGTCCTTTTGTGTTGCGATGCTTCGCACTCGCCAAACGGCGTTTTTATGCCGTATCTTACGCATTATCAAGCTAATGCAGTCATAAAATCGCAAATTGCCCAAACTAAGCAACATAAGGCGATTTTATGGCAAAGCATAATAAAAACGAAAATCATAAATCAAGCAAATTTAGCGAGTAAATTCGACAAAAAAGTCGGCGATGAACTGGTAAATTTAAGCAAAAAAGTTGTTTTAGCTGACGCTAAAAACTGCGAAGGAATTGCGGCGGCAAAGTATTTTAAAGCTATTTTTGGTAGCGAATTTAGCCGTGATGAGCCGATTTGGATAAATTCGGCTTTAAATTATGTTTATGCGATAATTCGCTCGTGCGTGGTGCGAAACATAGTCGCAAGTGGCTTACTACCGATTTTTGGCGTTGGGCACGATAATATTTTTAACAATTTTAACCTAGCAGATGATTTAATGGAGCCTTATCGTCCCTTTGGTGATGAGCTTGTTTTGAAGCTTTTTGATGAGAGCAAAGATACATTTTTGAGCGTAAAAGATAAGGCGAATTTGGCTGAAATTTTAGAAGTTTCTGCGAAAATAAACTGTAAGAAATTTAGCCTTGCTATGGCTATTGCTAAAACCGTGCAAAGCTATAAAAATAGCCTTATGAGTGGCATTTGCGAGCTAGAATTTGCTGGGCTGTAAATGGAAAATTTTATGAGAGTTTTGGTTATGTTTGATGTGCCAGTCGCTACAAAAGACGAGCGAAAAAAGGCGACAAAATTTCGCAACAACCTGCTAAAACAAGGCTTTTTTATGATGCAATTTTCTGTTTATATGAGAGTTGTGCGTGGGCTAACAGCGGCAAATTCAGCTGTCGAACGCCTTAAAAAGATACTTCCGCCAAAGGGAAATATTCGTTCGCTCATCATCACCGAAAAGCAGTTTGACAAAATGCAACTTTTGCTAGGCGAAAATGATGAACAGATGAAAAAATCCAAGCCAAAACAGCTTACGCTTTTTGATGATTTGGAAGATTTTTAAATTTGCGTTGTTAAAATAAGGACATTTGGCAAACTTATAAATTTGCCAAAATAAAATTCGGTTTTGTGAGATTAAAATCTCGGGATTTAAACCCTGCGGGAGACCGAAAACTCCCTTATTTTAGGCTCTTCTTAAATTCGTTTGTCAATTATACCAAAATTTAGATATTTTTGGCATAAAATTTGCGTTTTTTGCCTTTAAATCGGCTTTTGCTATTGGCTATTATAGCAAAAACGAATTTAAGAAGAGCCTAAAACAGAGAATTACGAAAACCCGAGCGACAGCAAATTATAGCAAAAACGAATTTAAGAAGAGCCTAAAACTATTTCTTAGCGCAATAGGGATAGTGTGAGATTATAGCAAAAACGAATTTAAGAAGAGCCTAAAACAAGTTTGCCTGTGCGCTAGGCTCTTTGCTAATTATAGCAAAAACGAATTTAAGAAGAGCCTAAAACTTTCAAAAGGCTTCTTTCTACGCCAAAATTATTATAGCAAAAACGAATTTAAGAAGAGCCTAAAACCTTTGGATTTGGAAATTGCCACAATGTTGAATTATAGCAAAAACGAATTTAAGAAGAGCCTAAAACCAAGCAGTTTGAGCGTAGCGAAAAACTTCTTGGTCAAAAAAATTGCTTTAAGTTAAAATTAAGATTAATTTCCTTTAAAGATTATTTCGCGACAAAAAACAATAAAAATTTTCAAATTTCCTCGCAAATTTTCCAAATTTTAGCCCATTTTAAGGGGGGGGATACAATATAGACTTTATTTTTTTATAAAAGGCGAAAAATGATTGATAGCGCGGTTGTGAGTGAGCTGTTTATAAACGAGGATATTTTGACATTTTGGGCAGGCAGAAACAAAGAAATCTGCGATATGTGCGTGGCAAACGAAAATTTCGATCGTATCAAACGCTACAATGTTTCGCTATCAAATCTCAAAGTCGATACTTTTAGGGCTGGGCATGTGCTTTTTGGCGATGTGGGCGATATATTTTTGAAATTCAGCGCGGGGCGCATTAGGTTTTACGGCGACAAGGCTCCGAGGCTGTATCAGGGCGTGTGCCATATCAAAACCAGAATCGGGCGAAAAGATGTGGAGTTTCACTTCGTCTATGCCTCGGCTTACGACGCTAGTGACAATCTCATCGAGGTTTTGCACATCGCAAACGACAAAGAGACTATGTTTTGCCTCGTCGATATCATGCTAAATGGCCAAGATTTCAGCGTCGATGAATACCATGCGCCGACTAAGATTGACCTTGACGCTGACCACACTAGAAGGGTTGCGAGCGTAGATGTGCGAAACCAGCAGTGGAACATAAATGCCGTCAAAACAGCCGAAAAAGCCAAAGACGAAAATTTAGATAGCGAGCTAGCAAAACGCTCTAAATTTGAGGTTGCGGGGCAGATTTCGACACTGCTAGAAAAACACAAAGAGACGCTGAAAAATATCACAAATAGAAGTGGCGAGAATTTTTACGATTTGTATGCGAAATTTAGCGTTTATGATGATTTTTTGAAAATCGAGAGCTACAAAAGCGCGCTTGGCGATATCCAAACAATCCTAAATAAAATTTATAAAATCAAATTTGACAAGCTTTTAGACTGAAATTTGGGTCAAATTTGGTTTTTTGTTTGAAATTTGCGTGAAATTTTACGATAAATTTTATGATAAATTTTACGCAAAATTTTAAGTAAAATTTGGGCTTGAATTTTAAAATTTAAATTCAAAATTCCATTTAAATTTAGCGTTGAGCGATTTTTTGAATTTGGGCTAAATTTAATATTTTGCAAAAATACTGCGCCGAAATTTTTGGCTTGTAGATTGCCACGGCGACTGCGTCGCCTCGCAATGACAAATTAAGTAAATTTAAAAATTTCAATAATACAAATCAAAAAAATTTTAAAATTCCACAAATTTCACGCCAAATTTCACTCACCAGAGAAATCCTCCGCTACCATTGCGGCTAGGCGGAGTTTTTCATTATCGAAATGCGTGTAAATGCGCGAGGTATTCAGGCTCGCATGTCCTAG
>JAGBJQ010000105.1 GCA_017934385.1 Campylobacter sp.
ATTTTCACGCATTAAAAATTTATTCTCTTGCGTGAAAATTTTAATGCGTTTTTTGTTTGCAAAGACTTCAAGCGCGGCGTCATCGACATTTGCTGCGATTATGACTTCCACAAAAATTTCATTGATTTTCTCTGCGAGTGCCTTATCAAGTGTGCCGTTTATCGCCACCACGCCACCATAGGCTGAGACAGGGTCGCATTTAAGTGCTTCTGTGTAGCTTTCTAGCAAATTTGATTTTATGGCAAACCCGCACGGATTTGCGTGTTTGCAAATACTCACTGCTGGGGCTTCGCCAAAGCTACTAGCAAGCATTACGGCTCCGTGAATATCGGTCATATTGTTAAAACTTGCTTCGCCTTTTAGGGCTTTGAAATTTAGGCTAAAAAAGTTTTCAAATTCATATAAAGCACCCTTTTGATGCGGGTTTTCGCCGTATCTTGTCGCCATGACTTTTGAGCCTGTGATAAATTTTTTAGCACCAAAACCGCCGTTAAATCGCTCGTTCATATAGTTTGCTATCATGCTATCATACGCGGCAGTGTGCTCGTAGGCTTTTATCATAAGGCTTCGGCGAAATTCCAAATCATCGGCTTTTGCTTTGATTTTTTCGATAACTAAATCATAATCTAAAATGTCCGTTACTATCAAAACATCTTTAAAATTTTTCGCAGCACTGCGCACCATAGCAGGTCCGCCGATGTCGATATTTTCGATAATCTCATCAAAATCATCTGTGCGAATCGTGGTTTGTTTAAATGGATATAAATTTACACAAACCAAATCAATCCCGCCAATGCCGTGTTTTAGGGCTTGTTCGGCGTGATTTTTGTCGTCTCTTTTGTGTAAAATTCCGCCGTGAATTTTGGGGTGCAGGGTTTTTACTCTGCCTTCAAACATCTCAGGACTTCCAGTATAGCTACTAACTTCGACTGCCTTTACGCCATTTTCACAAAGCAGTTTATAAGTGCCGCCCGTGCTTAAAATTTCCCAACCCAAATTTGCCAAATCTTTTGCAAATTCCACTACGCCGTCTTTGTCGCTAACGCTGATTAACGCTCTCATGCTCACTCCTTAAAAATTGAAATTTTTAAATTTTAAAATTTAGCTTTCGCCCAAACGCTCTTTTAGGCTCTCATACGCTTCGTTGATTTCTTGAAGCTTTTTCGTGCCTTCTTGGATAATCTCGTCATCTGCGCCCTTGCCCATTAAAATATCTGGGTGGTATTTTTTGACTAGTTCGCGGTATTTTTTCTTTATTTCGCCAAAACTTGCACTCTTATCCACGCCCAAGACTTCGTAAGGATCTTTTTTAGAGCTGGCATTGCGCGCAGAGCCACCATATCCGCCACCAGAGCTAGAATTTTGATATCCGCCGCCGTAATTTCCGCCGTAACTGCCGCCGTAACCGCCAGAATTTCGGCTATTTTGGTAGCCACCACGCCCGCGATTGTCGTAGTTTTGGCTAGAACCGCCGTATGTGCCATAATAACTAGCCTCGAACATAGCAAAAATTTGACTTTCAATATGCGATGGAATACCAAAAGCACGCGAAATTTGAGATATTATATCTTTTTCTGCTTGTGTAAATACTCGGTCGATATAAGCTACATTTAAGAAAAAATATATCAACGCTGTTTTGCGCGATGAACTAGGTGTAAATACTTGATTAAATTTGAAAGCAAGAGCGTATGTGTTATCCAAGCGCTCTTTTTCGATTTTATAAACTCGTTTTAAGGTTTCTCGTTCGTTTGTGCCGCCACCTATTTTGCGCACCAAATCATCTAAAATCTCGCTAATCATCGTAGCTTCGGTTTCATTTACCACGCCGTCACTTTTAGCTACTTTTGCAGTTAGTGCAATTAAAATTTTAGCCTCTTCTAGGCTCATTTGTGAGCGTTTTTGATAACCAGAATTACCAAAAACACCCGTTAATTGCGAAATAATAAATAAAATTACAAAAAATATAAAAATACTAGACACTATTAATCTTCGCTTTTTATAATTTTTTCAAACGAATTAAAATAAATATCGCTAAGTGTGCTAAGCTCCCTAGAAATGCTATTTATGTTAAATTTATCCCCACCTGTAATGCCTAATTTAGTAAAATTTAGCCCAAATTCACGCGCCAAGCTTTCAAATTTCGCCTCATCTCTCACACCAAAAACAGCCCTCGTAAAACTCTCGTCGAAAATATCTCGCTCATCTTCACAAGGCATTTTAAACTCGCCACCCATTTTGCCCACACACGCCATTTTGGCTAGGGTGATTGCCACGCCACCGATTCCTACGGAATTTGCAAACTCAATTATGCCTTCATCTCGTGCCTTCATCGCAAAATCCCACAATCTACGCTCTTTTTCTAGGTCAAATTTAGGTAGCATGCCACCGATCGCACCCTTTATTACCTGCTGATAGAGCGAACCAGAAAATACGCCGTATGTATCGCCTACGAGATACACACTCACATCGCTAGCCGTAAAATCGCTAGGCACGATTTCTGAGTTATTTACACCCACAGTTACGATTGCAGGAGTCGGCTGGATACTCACGCCCTCGGTTTCATTATACAAGCTCACATTTCCGCTCACAACAGGTGTATTTAGAGCCTTGCAGGCTTCTTTGATACCCTCTGCGCCCTGTGCGAACTGCCACATAACCTCTGGGTTTTGCGGATTGCCGTAATTTAAACAATCTGTAATCGCTAGCGGTGTCGCGCCACTAAGTGCAACTTTGCGTCCGCTCACAGCCACAGCAAGTGCTGCGCCAGTGAAAGGATCTATATAATTCATGCGAGTGTTGCAATCCATAGCAATTGCGAGTTTTACGCCAGTTTCTTTTACTCTCATTACCGCAGCACCTAGTTTGCCTGGGCGTTTGGCCGAGTTTAGCCCGACATTTGCGTCGTATTGATCATAAATCAAAGATTTATTTAGCACATCAGGGTGCGAAAAAACCTTGTCAAAATCGGCGTTTATGTCAAATTTATCAGAGCATGTGCATAAATTTTGGTTTGCGATTTCGTCCAAATACGCTGGTCTTTTTGTAGGGCGGTCTAAAATCGGAGCTGCTTCACTTAAAGGCTCGATTGGAATCTCGCCAGCTAGCTCACCATGCCAGTAAAGCTCCATTTTACCGGTATTGGTTACTTCGCCGATGACTTCTGCGTCTAAATCCCACTTCGCAAAAATCTCTTTTATCTTATCTTCGCAACCTTTTTTCGCGCAAATTAGCATTCTTTCTTGGCTTTCG
>JAGBJQ010000106.1 GCA_017934385.1 Campylobacter sp.
ATTACCTCAAAAAGCTTGTTTGCCATGCTCGCGCTATCAATTGTGATTTTTGCGCCCATTTGCCAGTTTGGGTGCCTTAGCGCGTCTTTGGCGCTCACGCTTCCAAGCTCGGTTAGTGGCGTATCGTAAAACGCCCCGCCGCTGGCTGTTATGATGAGGCGAGAAATAGGGGTTTTTGCGTTTTGGATTAGAAATTTTAGCCCGAAATGCTCGCTGTCAATGGCGTGAATTTTTGAAATTTCAAGGAATTTTCCGCCCACGACTAGGCTTTCTTTATTTGCTAGGCATAGCGTTTTGCCAAGTTCTTGCGTTTTTAGGCTAGGGAGCATACCAGCAAAGCCCACTAGGGCATTTACGACGGTGCTAGATTTGCACTCTTCAAGCATTGCCAAAATCCCCTCCATACCGACAAAAACCTTGTCATGTTTGACGGCTGATTTTAGGCTCTCTTCGCCGATAGCGACGAATTTAGGGTGAAATTTAGCAATCTGTTCGTTTAGCAAACTCACATTTTTCCCGCACGCCAAAGCCTCGATTAAAATTCCCTTTTTGTGCGCGATATCTAGGGTGTTTGTGCCAATCGAGCCAGTCGAACCTAGCACTACCATGAATACACGACCACCATAGCCACTGCGCCAAACATATACCCGTCAATGCGGTCTAGCACACCGCCGTGTCCTGGGAATAAACTGCCGCTGTCTTTGACGCCTGCGCATCGTTTGAGATAGCTTTCAAATAGATCGCCAAAAATGCCAAAAATCACGATAACTAGGGTCTTGCATAAAATTTCAAGCGGCGGCAGGTTTGTGAAAATGCGCGCGTAAATGAAGCTTGTGATAAAGGCAAAAATAATTCCGCCTATGATGCCTTCAATGGTTTTGTTTGGCGAGCTAGGGCTAAATGGGGTTTTGCCAAAGCTTTTGCCAGCGAAATACGCACCGCTATCGCAGGCGATTATGGTGATGATAAGCCAGACGAAGTGAAAAATCCCCAAATCATCATAAACCGCCCACATTAGGCAAATCGGAGCGAAAGGGTAGATAAAAGGCAGGATAATTTTCGCGTTTTCAAGCTTTTTAAAAGCCACAATCGAAGCAGCCACGACTACCGAGGCGATACATACTTTAACCGCGCTGATAAATGGCTCGTCGTCTTGGGCAAACGGAATTAGCGCGAAAAATGCGAGCGCAAGGGCTAGCCATTTGAGGCTGACATTTTTTAGCCCATAGAGCTTGTAACTCTCCAAAAGCCCTATGCTAAGCATTATGGCAAATACGAAAAAGTTGATAAATCTGCTATTTATCAGGATTAAAACAGAAAAAACAGCAAGCAAAATTCCGCCAGTTACTAATCTTTGTTTCATAAAATTTCCTTAGATTTGATTTCGCGAGATTATATAAAATTTCGCCTTATCACGGCTTTAAAACGCCGATAGTTTTATAATCCACATAATGCACAAACGAGCCTTTCACGGGGCTTACATTTAGGCGTTTGGTGTAATCAACGAGGTAGTTTCCAGCCTCTTTGACGCTAAAATTTACGCAAATTTTAGCAGCAAAATTTGCGATTTCCTCGCTTAAATTTTGCTTGTTTGTTCTCACGATGACATGCGCGCTAGCGCGATCTTTTAAATGGAACCAAAAGTCGTTTTTGGCGCTGTTTTTTAGCAAAAATTCGTTGCCTTTCTCATTTTTGCCCACGCTGATTTTAAACTCGCCGATATAAAAGCTCTGCACAAGTTCGGCGTTTTTTTCCTTTAAATTT
Source organism: Campylobacter sp. (assembly GCA_017934385.1). Lineage (GTDB taxonomy): Bacteria > Campylobacterota > Campylobacteria > Campylobacterales > Campylobacteraceae > Campylobacter_B. The sequence continues at coordinate 1,765 of JAGBJQ010000106.1, forward strand.
ACGCTAATTCGCTTTTTTGGAAGCAAAATTTCAAGCTCTTCGCATGTTTTTGCGTTAGCGATTAAATTTTTTAAATTTTCATAAAATTCGATTTTTTCGTTTAAATTTGCGATTTGGATATGCGAATTTGCGGCCTTTTGGCGCAATTTTTTCGCTTCGTTAAAAAATTCGTTCATTGCGATTTTTGGCGGATTTTCTAGGCGAAATTCCACGCTTTCGCCGTTTTCATCGCTTAGGCAAAATTCCCTTTGCCAGTCGCTTAAATTATACAAATTCGCCGATAATACCTGCCCGAGATTTGCCAAATTTTCGGCTTTTGCTAAAAGTTCGCTCTCTTTTGGCACGGCATTTAAATTTGCATGCAAAATTTCGATTTTTTTATCAATTTGGGTTAATTTTGAATTTCGAATTTGGGCCAAATTTGCCAAATTTAGCTTTTCAAACTCGCCTACGAAAAAATCATCGAAATTCTCTATTTTTTCTACATTTTTTTCTTTGATTTTATATGGCGGAAGTGGCGCCAAAACCCGCCCCACGCGCACGCTTCGCACATCGTTATCTAGGTGCCTGAGCGCTTCTAGGATCACTCCGTTTTCATCGGTGATGATGACATTTGTAAATCGCCCTGTAAATTCAAAGTATAAATTTGTGATAAACGCCTTGTAGCTGGCTTTGAGTTCGGTTTTGATATGCAAAATTCTATTATTTTCCACTACACAAATTTGCAAAATTTTCGATTTTACGAGCCTCTTGGCTAAAACTCCGTCAAAGGGCGCTTTGTAAATTTTATTTTCCACGAAAGAGCCGTTTTTGTGGATATTGCACGCGGTTTTATTCATATCAAAAAACAGCTCATAGCTATCAAAGCTTAGCTTAAAAAGGTTATCGCCGACGCGCTTTATGTGGCTTAGAGTTTTGAAATTTTGCAAAAATTCGCAAATTTGGATTAGGTGTTGGTATTTCATAAACGCTATTTTAGCAAAAAATTTAGCAAAAATTTTAAATTCCATTTTTACTTTAAAAAAAATGATATACTTTGGGTTTTATTTTTAAGGAGAGATTATGAAATTTAAAATTTTAGTGCCGTTAGCATTATCAGCGTTTGTGTTAAGTGGCTGTTTGCAAGGGCTAGGACGCGATACTTACACTGTCGTGCCTTCAAACGAAGCCAGTCCGCACTCTATCGATAAGATGCTAAATTTGCCACAAAACATTACATTTGAGAAGCAATCCTACGCGCTAGGACACAAAAGCTCCATGAACGCCGAGTATTTTTTAGATGGCGAAAGGGGCTTTGGCTGGACGAAGCTGATTACGATTTCGTATGGGCATGGCGTGTATGATATGGAGGGTTGGCTCAGCGCCATGGAACATGAGTTAGAAAAACAAAAAAGCTCTGGCGCAAAAAATGAGTATAAATTCGAAAAATTAAGTGATAAAAAGGCGATTTCTACCGAAATTTTCTACCCTACAAATAATCCAAATTTAAACAAATTTGAAGCAAATCTGAAAATTTATGAAATCAAAGATTGCGGGGCTGTAAATGTGCATTATGCGATGAATTTCGACAAAGATACGCCGATAGATACCGTGCGAAAGCAAATACAGAGCAAAAAGGCAAATTTTTTGAAAAACTATCCTAGAATCGAGTGCGCGCAGGATCTTAGCATAAAAAGTTCGAAGCTAAATCACCCGCAAAACCTAGAATATATGCAAACAAACTTTGAGAAATTCAAAGAATATCCACGAGTTTATGGCTCTGATACTAGCGCGGTTACTTACTTTTCAGCCCAAAATCCTACATATGGGCAAATCGATGTGCTTTTTAGCGAAGGTTTGAAGAAAAAAGATTTTGATAAATTTTTAAGCGACACCAAAAAAGATATTGCGAAATTCGATAAAAAACACGAAGCAAAAATTGAAAAACTAGCCGAAAATAAGGCGCTTCAAACCATGCTTTGGTATCCAAATCAACGCAGGGGCGAAAAAGATTATGAGATGAATTTTGCTATCATCGAACTAAAATCTTGCGGTATGACTCAAACTATCTATAAACAAAGATTATTAGCTAACAGCGGCAGCGAAGATGAGGTAAAAAATCTCTTTGGCAAAACCAAAACTTACTTTTTGGCAAATTATCCAAAACTTAGTTGCAAATAAATTCATTGCCGAATTTGGGTAAAATTCGGCAAATTTGGTTGTCTCTGATTTTTACACTTAAAATTTCTCTGTGTGAATTTTGCTAAATTCTAGCTGTTCTAGCTCGTGTGGAGCGGGCGTGGAGATTAGATTTCCAAGTGATAAAATCGCTAAGGCTCTGTAATTCCCCTTAAAACCCAAAATTTCGCGCAGGTATTCCTCGCTGCTCGCGCCATTTTGCGCCTCGCGCAGTCTGCATTGTATCCAGCAGCTCCCCACGCCTAGCGCGCTCGCGCATAGGTGCATGTAGGCCATAGCGATAGAGGCGTCCTCGATCCAGACATCTTGCACGCTCTCATCGGCGATTACGACCACAGCGGCATTTGCGCCTTTTAGCATATCGGCTGCGCCCGTGCGTGCAAGGCTTAGTTTGGCGAGGTTTGCTTTATCTTTGACTACGATAAACTCCCAAGATTTCCTTGCATGTCCGCTAGGGCTTAGCAAGCCAGCCTTTAAGATTGTGTCTAAAATTTCGTCGCTAATCTCGCTGGGAGCGTATTTTCGCACACTGCGCCTGGCTTTTAAAATCTCTAAAATTTCCATGATTTTTCCTTTCCAAAAGCAAAATTATACCTTTTATTATAAAGTTTTATGGTTAGATTTGATAGAATTTAGCCCAAATTTTTTAAGGACAGGTTATGAAACAGACAATCACAGAAAAAATTTTCAGCGAACATGTGGGCGAAGAAGTCAGCGCAGGGCAAATCGTAGAAAGCAAAATCGATATGGTCATTGGCAACGACATTACTACGCCGATTTCGATAAAGCAGTTTGAGCTAAGCGGCGCAAAGGCCTTGGCAAATCCAGACGGCTTTGCGATCGTAATGGATCACTATATCCCTACAAAGGACATTTTAAGCGCAAATCAAGCCAAAATTTCACGCGAATTCGCCTACAAACACAACCTAAAAAACTATTTTGACGAAAAAGATATGGGCATCGAACACGCCCTAATGCCTGAAAAAGGGCTAGTCGTGCCGGGCGATGTCATCATAGGAGCCGACAGCCACACATGCACGCACGGCGCACTTGGAGCGTTTTCTACCGGCATGGGAAGCACGGATTTAGCCTATGCGATGATTACGGGCAAAAACTGGTTTAAGGTGCCTGAAAGCATAAAAGTGGTTTTTAAAGGCAAGCCAGGCGCGCACATTTACGGCAAGGATTTGATACTTGAAGTAATCCGACAAATCGGCGTTGATGGCGCACGCTACAAGGCGTTAGAATTTGTTGGCGAGGCGATTGCGCACCTTGATATGGATAGTAGATTTTCGCTTTGTAATATGGCGATCGAGGCTGGCGGAAAGAGCGGAATCGTCGCGTGCGATGAGATAACAAAAGAATTTTTGGCCGCTAGAACGCTACGAAGCGAGCCGAAATTTCACTACTCAGACGAGGGGGCAAACTACGAGCGCGTCCTAGAAATTGACACTGCGAATTTAGACCCAGTGATTGCTTATCCATTTTTGCCAAGTAACGGCAAAAGCGTGAGAGAGGCGGTAAAAGATAGTATCGCAGTCGATCAAGTTTTCATCGGAAGCTGCACGAATGGGCGTTTAAGCGATCTTCGCATAGCAGCGCAGATTTTAAAAGGCAGAAAAGTAGCTCGCAAAACTCGCCTTATCATCACACCGGCTACGCAAAAAATCGCTCTACAAGCGCAAAAAGAGGGCTTGTGGGATATTTTCGTCGAAGCAGGTGCTGTTGTGAGCAATCCGACCTGTGGCGCGTGCCTTGGCGGATATATGGGTATTTTGGGCGATGGAGAGAGATGTGTGAGCACGACAAATCGCAACTTCGTAGGCCGCATGGGCGATCGCACGAGCGAGGTGTATCTAGCAAACTCAGCCGTCGCAGCAGCTAGCGCAATCGCAGGAAAAATCGCAGATCCTAGGGATTTATAACTTAAAATTTTGCCATTTTTTAATGGCAAAATTTACCCAAATTTTAAATTTCAAATGAAAAAATCCAAAGCTTGTTTTCTTTTTATAATTTATCTTTGCGCGCTTTTTAAGATTACGATTTTTAGGGCGAATTTTACTCTTAGCAAAATTTTCCAAGCTGGCGAGTATAATTTTACACCCTTTGCGGATTATGCCAAAATTTGGGATTTGGGGGCTTTAAAATTTATTTATCTGTTTTTTGGAAATATTATTTGGTTTGTGCCGTTTGGGCTCTTTGCGCGATACTTTTTCCCAAATTTTAGCATGCGAAAAATTTTGATTTTTGGCCTTTTGCTCTCGCTAATAATCGAAATTTTACAATTTGTCTTTAAAAGCGGAATTTTCGAGCTTGATGATTTGATTTTAAATGTTTTTGGCGTATTTTTGGGGGTAAAATTTGGCGGAATTTTAAAATTTCGCCAAATTTAGATTTAAAACATCTCTGGAATTCGAAAATAGTGATTTATCGCGCCGTTGCCCCTGCCAATGTGCAAATCCTGCATTAGCGCTGTGCGGACGAATTCTTTCGCACTACCAACCGCTTCTTTTACGCCAAGCCCCGCTGCTAGGGCGCAAGCGATAGCTGATGAGAGTGTGCAACCTGTGCCGTGAGTGTTTTTGGTGATGATTTTGGGTGCGCTAAACTCGCTAAATTCGCCATTTTCGTAAAGAATATCGCGCGCCTCGCCCGCGCCTGCTAAATCTCCGCCTTTGACCAAAATCGCTCCGCCGTAAAATTCGGCGATTTTTAGCGCGGCTGTTTTCATATCGTCGAAATTCGCGATTTTAACGCCACTTAGCGCGCTTGCTTCTTTGATATTTGGCGTGATAATCGCTGAAATGCTAAAAAGGTCGAATTTTAGTGCGTTCATTGCGCCATCTTCCATTAGCACGCCACCGCTTGTAGCGACCATGACAGGGTCTGTAACGACATTTCGCGCGCCAAATTTTTTCAACGCTTTGGCTATGGTTTGTGCGATCTCGGCAGTAGAAATCATGCCGATTTTCACAGCGTCTGGGACGATGTCGCAAAATACGCTTTCTAGCTGGGCTTCGACAAATTGGGGCTCGATATTTAGCACGCCTTGCACGCCAAGCGTGTTTTGGGCGGTGAGGGCTGTGATGACATTTTCGCCATACATTTTGTGGGCGGTTATGGTCTTGATATCGGCTGAAATACCTGCGCCGCCGCTACTATCGACACCCGCGATTGTAAGAACCTTTTTCATAAATTTTCCTTGTAAAAAAATCGTGTTTTATAAAAGTATG
>JAGBJQ010000107.1 GCA_017934385.1 Campylobacter sp.
TACCCAAAGGCAAAATACACTTATCACTCTCATACCATTTTAAGAGCCTATCGCCATAAGCACTGAGTTTGAAAAAATAGCTTTCCTCTTTTAAAATTCTAGTTTTTTTGCCACAATCAGGGCAATATTCGCCGTCTATTAGCTGATTTGACGGGAAAAAACTCTCGCAACTAACGCAGTAATTCCCCTCGTATTCGCCCTTGTAAATATCGCCATTTTCATACATTTTGCGAAATACATTTTGCACGCCTATTTCGTGGTTTTTATCTGTCGTTCTTGAATACATATCGTAAGAAATTTCGAATTTATCCCATAATTCTCTGAATTTCGCACTGATTTCATCTGCGTATTGTTGCGGTGTTTTGCCCCGTTTGGCGGCAGCTTCTTCGATTTTTTGACCATGTTCGTCGGTGCCGGTTTTAAAGATAACTTCGTGCCCTTGCAAACGATAAAATCTAGCCATAGTATCGCAGATAATCGTAGTATAAGCATGCCCGATATGTGGGACATCATTGACATAATAAATAGGCGTTAGTATGTATTTTTTCATCTTTTTCCTTGATTAATTTGTCTATTGAGCCGTCGAACCAGCTTCGGCTAGCTGATATGAAACATAGCCAGTTTCTGGGCGTATAGTTATAACAGAGCTATCGCCAGCATCGTTTGTAAGCGTGATCGTGCAATCAGCAACAAACACTCTATCATACGGCGTCGCAGAATTACTTACTTGCCCCATTGGGCGTCCGATATGATCAAATGAAATTGTTTGCACATTAGCACAACCGCCAGCAAAAACGATATTTGTAATGCCGTATTTGCCCTGTAAATTTAGCTTATTATTCATCAAATCGCCTCTGTTATTAAAAGCTTGATTAGCAAAACCAGATGTTAGAAGTCTAGCTGGATTTTGCGGATCTCTGGCAACACAAACAAAATCTGGACCACCACAATTTGGATTACCAGACAAACTACCACCAGCACCAGCAGCAGAAGTATCTGTAAAAATAGTATATCTCCACCCAGTAGCATGACCAGCCACAGCAGCATTATGGAACTGAATCCTCCATGCTCTTTTATACCAATTAGGATCATTGACATTAAATTGATTATCATACATCGCTAATTGTTGCGTATAGCGTATGTGTGATACGAGCTGATCGCTTGCTTCGATAAGAGCATTACGCTCTGTTTGGGGAACAGCAACAGCTGCTAGTATCCCAACTATAACCACAATAAAAACAAGTTCAATTAATGTAAAACCTTTTCTCATAATTTTTACCTTTCATAAAAATTCGCTATATTTTAACATAAAATTTCGCAATTTGAACGCCTAGTTTATAAATATCAATACTTTGATCGAAATTTCTTTTATTTTTTTCATCTACTATGACATCAAATCCTTTTTCTATACCATAAAATTTAAGCCGTAGCTGCATTTGCTCATCATCGCAAAGCACGCTTGCAACCCCGCGTTTTTTTAACTCATTAGCTAAATTTTTTGCCACATCAAATTTATAAATGAAATGTTTGCTAGGGCGATTTTGGAAAAATACCACATACATCGCGTCGCTAAAAATCACAGAAAAATAGCTCAAAATCAAACTACACAAACTCACGCCAAGCGCAAATTTATGAAAAGAGCGAAATCGAGGGAGCCTCACTCTGTATGAATTAAACACAACCCGCACGATTAGTGGCGTCGCAATCACACAGTATGGTAGCATCATTTCCATAGCCACACGCTGTCTAAGCGAAAAAATCAGTGCCAAACAAAACGCGCTAGTAGCGATATACCAGAGCAAATCTTTGTTTTCTTTAATCCAAATTCGATAAATCGCATAGACAAAAAACAAAAAAACAAAAGGCGAAAACGCCCCTGCAAAAACGCCAAGAGAGTCCAGGAAATACCCGCGCGGTTTGCCCTGCGTGCCGATATCGTAAAAGATTATGCTAAATACAAAAAGCGCCAAATTTAGCACGAAAATTTCTCGCTTCCCAGATCTCAAAGCCCAAATTCCAAAACCGATATAAAGCATAAAAAACGCCCTATCGATAAAGGCGCTAAGCACCAAAACAGCGATAAGTGCGCCCCAGTTTTTGATTTTGGCAAAATAGTATGCCAAAAGCGTAGCAAAGATAATAATGCCAGCTGGATTTAGCAAAATCGCGCTACTCATCGAGGCAGGAAGCCCCATAAATAGCGCAGTTGCGACAAGTCTATCAAATCTGCGTTTTAGGGTAAATTTTGAAATTTTATAAATCAAGGCGCAGTTTATGAAATGCAAAATCAAAAAAGGCGCCCTTAGCGCGTAATCATTTTGAGAGAAAATTTTGCACGAAACATTTGCTATGAGCGAAGTTAGGCTGTTTTGGTTATAAAAAATTTCAGCCTCGTAGTAACTTATGCTTAAATTTGATATGGCGTAAATCAAAAAAAGCGCGTCAGCACAAAACAAAATCGCTAGGATTAAAATTTCGTTTTTAATGAATTTTTCTAAGCTCATATCGTTTTAGTTTCCATATAAAAAATATCGACGCCATAACCACCACGCAAAGCGCGCTTAAAAAAGCTCCCCAGCCAAAGCTATCATACAAAAATCCGGGCACGAAACTCCCCAAAGCCCCGCCACAATAATAAAAGCTAATGTAAAGGCCGTTTGTAATGCCCTTGTGAGCGGTGGCCTTTTTATTGACATGCGCAGTGGCGACCGAGTGCGCCATAAACGAGCCGAAATAAAACACTATCATCGAGCCAAAAATCACGCCGAAACTCTCCACATGCAAAAGCAAAAGCGCGATGAAATATATCAAAAACCCTATCATAATCGCGTTTGTCGGACCCTTGCAAAAATTTGCAATTCGCGCGACATTAAAGGAAATAAAAACTCCCACGATATAGCCAAAATACATAAAGCCGATTTTCGAGCCGTTAAATTCGCCAAGAAGCCTTTTTAGCTCAAATGGCAAAACATTTAGCGTAGCTTGAAAGACAAAGCACATACCAAAAATCGCGCAAAAAATATAGATATTTCGCGGAATTGATAAAATTTGGGCTATGTTGCGAATTTTAGGCTTTACAAGGCTGATTTTAATCACAGGCAAAATTTTATAAAGCAACGCGCTCACGCCAAATGCAAGCACCCCAAGCACAAAAAAGAAAAATCTCCACCCAAACAAATCTGTAAAAAATCCGCTCAAAAATCGCCCGATAAATCCCCCAGCTATCGTCATACCCACATACGCGCCGATTGCGCTGGCTAGGTTTTGTTTGTTTGCACTTTGGGAGATGTAGCTCATTATCCCAGTCAGAGCCGCTGGGACGATGAAGCCTTGGATTATGCGAATAATAAGCAAAATTTCATAACTATCCGCCAAAGCAAAGCAAATTTCGCTCGCGCCAAATACAAAAAACACCCCCACTAGGACATTTTTAATCGAAACTTTTTCTAAAATATAGCCATAAATTATCGAAGCAAATGCAAGCGGGGCTAAAATCGCAGTGGTAAAAAGCGAGGCTTTAAATTTTGAAATTTCTAAAATTTGCTCGAAATGCGGTTGTAGGGGCTGTGGCGAATACATAATGCACATTGCTAAAATCGCACAAAAATATAAAATCAAAAAATTAAAATTCTTCACAGCCCACTTCTAAATTTTAAAATTTACTCTTCTATTTTGTAATTTTCCCAGAAAAAGTTAATCCACTCATCAGTTTCAGCTATCTTAAAATCAGGTTGAATTAACGCCTTGCTTTTGTAAAAAATCACCGCTGTTTTAATCTCAGCATTAGGGTATTTTTCCTCCAAAACACGCTTGATTTCGACCATACTATCGCCACTATCGATGATATCATCAACTAGCAAAATTCTTTTATAAAGTTCCAAATCAGGGATATTGAAAACATCGATTGTATCGAGCTTGCGCGTATCTGCGTAGTGAATTGAGTTGATCGAAAAAATCGTCCTCATATCAAGGGCGTTTGCTAGCGCATGACCAAATGTCAGCCCGCCACGCGCAATCGCTACAATCGCGTCAGGCGCGAAGCTATCGCGCACCTGCTTGGCGATGATTCTACTATCTTTATCAAGTTCTTCGAAGCTGTAAAATTTCATATTTTCTCCTTATTAATGCAAAATAAATACCAGCGCGCTAATTCCTGCTAGCACCAAAACGCCCAAATTTATATCGCTAAACCTTCTTTGCACCAAGCGCACAAGCAAATAACTAATAAATCCGAAGCTTAGACCATTTGTAATCGAATATGTAAAAGGCATAAGCATAACGATAAAAAACGCCGGAATTAAAATTCCAATATCGCTGTAATCAAGCTTGCCAAGCTCGCTAAACATCAAAATTCCAACCATTACTAGCACTGGATAAATCGCGTTGCTTGGAATCGCTTTAAAAAGCGGAAGCATAAATAGCGTCAAAATAAAGCAAATCGCCGCAAACACAGCAGTTAGACCAGTGCGACCACCAGCCTCGACACCACTTGCGCTTTCTGCAAAGGCTGTAACCGTGCTAGTGCCCACTATCGCGCCACCTACTGAGCCAACAGCGTCGGCAGTTAAATTTCGCGCTAGTTTTTTCATACCCTCAGGATCTTCGTCGCTAAAAATTTTCGCCCTATTTCCGACACCAGTTAGCGTGCCGATACTATCGAAAAGGTGAGTTACAAAAAATGTGATGATAAATGGCAAAAACGCGAGTTTTAGCGCGCCCATGATATCAAGCTGTCCAAAAATCGGCGAGATTGAAGCAGGAAGTGAGATGATACCCTCTGGTTTAGGCGAAATCCCAAACACCCACGCAATCACAGAGGTAATCAAAATCGCCAAAATAAACGAAGCTTTTACCTGCAAAACAAAAAGCAAAATCATGATAGTAAGTCCGCCAAGACCAAGCAAAACAAGCGGATCGCGCAAATTGCCAAGAGCGACAAGGGTAGCTTGATCGGCTACGATAATGCCCATTTGTTTAAGCCCGATAAAGCAGATAAATGCGCCGATACCAGCACTTATCGCACGACGCAAATCAAGCGGAATTGATTTGATAACCCAAATTCGGAAATTTGTAAATGAAAGAACAGTAAATAAAAATCCACTCAAAAACACGATTCCAAGGGCTGTTTGCCATGGAATTTGCGCCCCCATACAAAGCCCAAATGTAAAATACGCATTTAAGCCCATACCCACACTAAGTGCGACAGGCGTATTCGCAAAAAAGCCATTAAAAAGCGTCGCTAATATCGTAATTAGCGCAGTCGCAGTAACTAACGCCTCGTATGGCATGCCAGTCTGGCTCATAATGATAGCATTTACAGGCACTATGTAAATCATAGCCAAAAATGTGGTAATTCCCGCATTCAACTCTTGCTTGATAGAAGTTTTGTTCTCTTCTAACTTAAATAACGAAGTCATCGCCGTCCTTTTCAGTAATATTTAGTTTTTTTGCTGCAAAATTTATTGTTGTTCCTTGAATTAAAACAGAAATCAAAACCATAAAGAAAACGATATTAAATATAATATGCGATTCTTCTAAATGATAAACATAAGGATAGGTCGCA
>JAGBJQ010000108.1 GCA_017934385.1 Campylobacter sp.
GGGGGTTTGTAAGGGGGAAGGGGCGCGACCTCGCAATTCAAGCCCCATTCCCCCTTACGAGAAAAGAAAATTTAGTCTAAAATTTAGAAAATAATTCAATGCTAAATTTGGATTGAATTTTGAATTTAAATTTTTCTAGATTGCTTCGAAAACTTCGTTTTCTCGCAATGACAGCAAATTTAGCGCAAGGAATTTTTTACTCGTAGATTGCCACGAATTTTGCTAACGCAAAATTCTCGCAATGACAGATTAGGCAAAATTTACGCTTTATTTGTCGCCTTTTTAACAACAAATTTAGCGTAAATTTCGCTATTTTTTCCCGCGCATTTTGATATAAATGTGCAAAATATCAATCGCGGCAGGTGTTACACCTGAAATTTCACTTGCAGCAAACAGCGTCGGCGGGGCGAAAATTTCGAGCTTTTCGACCACTTCATTGCTAAGCCCGCTAACCGCGCGAAAATCGAAGTCCTCAGGGATTTTAACACTTAGCATATCCTTCATTTTATCGATACTGGCGCGCTGTTCGGCGATGTAGTGTTTGTATTTGCACTCGACTAAAATTTGCTCCAAACTCTCATCGCAAAATCCCGCAAAAATCGGATCAAGCGACTTTAATTTCTCTTTTGTAAAGCTCTTTCTGGCTACGATTTTTTGCAAGCTTACATTTTGGCTTATCGCCTCTTCGCCAAGTTCTGCTAAAAACGCCAAATTTGCCTTGTTTGGCGTGAGCTCTTTGGCCTCTAAAAGCTCCACGCCAGCCCTCGTCTCGCCCTCAATCTTGCAAATTTTGCTATAAATTTCATCATCAATCAGCCCTATTTCGTGGCCGTATTTGCCAAGGCGCAAAATCGCGTTATCCTCGCGCAAAAGTAGCCTAAACTCGGCGCGCGAAGTGAACATGCGATATGGCTCTTTCGTGCCTTTGGTGACCAAATCATCAATCAGCACGCCGATATAAGCCTCATCACGGCGCAAGATTAGTGGCTCTTTGCCACGCACAGATAGCCCTGCGTTAATGCCTGCCATAAGCCCCTGCGCCCCAGCCTCCTCGTAGCCTGTGGTGCCATTAATCTGTCCGCCAAGATACAGCCCCGAGACCTTTTTGCACTCCAAAGAGTGTTTGAGCTCAGTTGGATCGACATAGTCGTATTCGATAGCGTATCCTGGGCGCACGATTTTGGCGTTTTCAAAGCCCTTAATCGAGCGAATAAAGCTAACTTGCACATCGTAAGGTAGCGAAGTCGAAAGTCCATTGACATAATACTCGCTAGCCTGCGCAGTCTGGGGCTCGACGAAGACATGGTGGCGTTCGCGGTCTGGGAATTCGTAAATTTTGGTTTCTATGCTAGGGCAATACCTTGGTCCCGTGCTTGAAATTTGCCCAGTAAACATCGGCGCACGGGCGAAATTTGAGCTGATTATCTCATGGGTTTTTTCGTTTGTGTAGGCGATGTAGCATGGAAGCTGATTTGGCGCGAAATTTTCGGTGCGGAAGCTAAATGGCTTTGGATTTTCGTCGCCGTCTTGACGCTCCAAGACGCTAAAATCGATTGTTTTTGCGTCAATTCTAGGGCAGGTGCCGGTTTTGAGCCTGCCCATTTTTAGCCCGAAAGATTTAAGCGAATTTGAGAGATTTTTCGATGGCAATTCGCCCACGCGCCCCGCTTCTATGGTGCTTTCGCCCACATGCACAAGGCCGTTTAAAAATGTGCCGGTGGTGATAACGACCTTTTTGGCGGTGTATTCGTTGCCAAGGTGGGTTTTCACGCCTCGCACGATGATTTCATCATCACGATTTTCGCTTAAAATTTCGGTTGCGATCTCTTGCGTGAGCTCCAAATTTGGCGTGTTTAAAAGCAAATTTCGCATATAAATGCGGTATTTATCCATATCGATTTGCGCGCGCGAACCACGCACAGCTGGGCCTTTGCTCTCGTTTAATATGCGAAATTGAATACCGCACTCATCGGTAGTGCGCCCCATTTGGCCCCCAAGAGCGTCGAGTTCTTTGACCAAATGCCCCTTGGCTAGCCCTCCGATTGCTGGATTACAGCTTGCAGCGCCTAATTGCTCGACCAAAATCGTAATCAAAAGTGTGCGCACGCCCATTTTCGCGCTTGCTAGCGCAGCCTCGATTCCAGCGTGTCCGCCGCCTATAACTATCACATCATAATTCATATTTTTCCTTTAAAATTTTGCGTGCGATAGTATCAAAAACTCTATGAAATTTTGGTAAAATTGAGCTTTTAAAATTTAAAAAGGATTGAAAATGAGCGAGAAAATTTTTAATAAAATCGTTGAAATTTTAGAGGCTAACGGAGCGAAATTTCGCGTCGTAACTCATGCTAGCGTAGGCACTAGCGCAGAGGTTGCCAAGGTAAGAGGCACCGAGCTTGGACAGGGCGCAAAAGCTCTAATTTGCACCCTAAAAGGTGGTGGAGAAAAAATCTATGCCCTAGCCGTGCTTCCAGCCGATATGCAAGCAGATCTGGGCGCGCTAGCAAGGGCGTTTGAGCGAAATCGAGCCAGCCTAGTTTCCCCAGCAGAGGGCTTGGAGCTAAGTGATTGCGTTTTTGGCTCTGTGCCGCCGTTTAGCTTCCACGAAAAGCTAGTTTTAGTCTGCGACCCTGCGCTTTTTGAGCGATATGACGAAATCGCATTTAACGCAGGTTTGCTCGATCACTCGGTGATTTTAAATGCGAAAGATTACCAAAAAATCGCAAATCCAAAGCTAGTAAAATTCGCCAAAATTTAGCCAAATCAAAATTTGGCTTTTTTTAAATTTAAACGGACGAATTTTGACACTATTTTTAAAATTATTCCCTAAATTTGGGCTTAAATTTAAATAAATCAAATTTAGCTAAATTTCAGCAAATTCCCAAAACAACGCACTTTTTTTAATTAAAATTTCGACAATCTAAATTTTTTAAAATCCAAACGGACAATTTCTGACATTTTTATTCAGTAAAATTTCGCCAAGAAAATTTAGAAAAACAAATTTCTTTTTAAGGAGTGCAAAATGGCATCAGGTGTAGTAGATAGTAGAGTTTTTAGAGTTATGTTCGTCAGCGAAGAGATGAGAAAGATTTTCAGCGACGAAAACAAAGCGCAAAAATGGCTCGATACCGAAGCTGCTCTTGCAAGAGCGCAAGCAAAACTAGGCATTATCGAGCCAAGACGCGCCGAGCAAATCACAAAATTTGCCAAAGCCGAGCTTTTGGATTTAGACGCAATAGGTGAAAACTACAAGAGCTCTATCACAATCGTTCCTTTGCTAAAAGAATTTAAAAAGGTCTTTGATGATGATAGTGGCGAATTCGTGCATTGGGGCGCGACAAGCCAAGATATTATGGATAATGGTATGGTTTTGCAAATCAAAGAAGCCTTACCGCTTATCAAAAAACTTTTGGAAAAAACCTACAAAGAGGCATTGAGAATTTCAGCCGAGCACAAAAACACAGTTATGGCTGGTAGAACGCATGTAATCCACGCTTTGCCTATTACATTTGGTTTTAAAACCGCAATGTGGGCGCAAGAAATTCGCAGAAGCCTTGATAGATTAAAAGAGATTACTCCAAGAGTTTTAGTTGGTCAATTAAGCGGAGCGGTCGGCACTATGGCAAGCCAAGAGGGCAAAGGCTTAGAAATGCAAAAACTTATGATGGAGGATTTGGGCTTAAATATCCCTGTTATTTCATGGCACCCAAGCAGAGATCACATGGCTGAGTATGTATCTACGCTAGCGATAATCGCAGGGACAATCGGACGCATCGCAAGAGAAATTTTAAGTCTTCAAAGAACCGAAATTTGCGAGGTTGAAGAGCCGTTTTTCATGGGAAAAGTAGGAAGCTCTACTATGCCACATAAACGAAATCCGCAAGTTTGCGAGGGCGTAATCGCTCTAACTAAAATTGTCCGCGCACAAGCTCCTTTAATGGTAGAGGCTATGGAGTGCGAAAATGAACGCGACTGGGGTTGCGAGGCGGTCGAGTGGGACGCGATTCCAAAAAGCTCTATTTTAATCGCAGGTGCGCTTGAAAAAATCAACGACATTTTAGAAAATTTACTTGTTTATCCACAAAATATGAAACGCAACCTAAACGCACTAAAAGGCGCAATGCTAAGCGAAGCCGTAATGCTACACCTAGGCGAAAAACTTGGTCGTTTAACTGCGCACGAAATCGTTTATGAAGTTTGTATGAAAGCCTTCACAGACGGCAAACCTGTGATTGATGATTTGTTGGAGAGAGAAGAAGTTAGAAAGTATTTCACAAGAGCGGATTTAGAAGAAATCATGCAACCTGAAAAATATGTCGGATTGAGTGCTACTTTTGTAGATAGAGTTATCGAAGATAGTAAAAAATACTTCGGATAAATTTAAAAAGGATAAGCTATGAATAAGCTTACAAAAGGAATTCTAGTCATTGTTATCGGGATACTCATATGGTTTTGTCCGCACCCTGAGGCCGTGAGTGATCAAGCGTGGCATCTTTTTGCCATAGTTTTTGCTACGATTTTAGGTCTTATCTTACAACCGCTTCCAATAGGAGCGGTTGCCTTTATCGGCGTTACGGTTACGATTTTAACTAAAACGATGAAACCAGCAGAAGCATTGGCTGGTTTTGGGAATTCGACTATTTGGTTGATCGTAAGCGCGTATATGATAGCGCGCGGATTTATCAAAACAGGGCTTGGTAGGCGCATTGCTTATAAAATCATCTCGCTTTTGGGAGATAGCACCTTAAAGCTAGGTTACTCCATCGTCATAAGTGATGCGGTTATCAGCCCTGCTATGCCAAGTAGCGGTGCTAGGGCTGGTGGAATTTTATTCCCTATCGTAAATTCGTTAGCTAAGGCGTTAGGTTCTGAGCCTGATGAGGGAAGCAGAAAAAAGGCGGGAGCATATTTTATGCAAACGCTTTGGCAAGGAAACACCATTACAAATGGTATGTTTCTAACCTCTATGGCAGGAAACCCGCTGATTGCAAGCTTAGCGTTAAGCTCATTTGGTGTGGAGATTAGCTGGACATTGTGGGCACTTGGTGCGATAGTTCCTGCGATTTGTTCGCTTATAATAATCCCCTTTGTGCTTTATAAAATTTATCCGCCTGAAATAAAGGCGTTTCCGCAAGGCAAGGAAATCGCAAAAGCCGAACTTGCAAAAATCGGACCTATGCAAAAAAGTGAAAAATGTATGCTAGGCGTTTTTATCGGCTCATTGCTTTTATGGGCAACCGGAAGCTTAACAGGCATAAATGCGACCAATGTCGGCATGATAGCGGTTTGTGTTATGGTTGCTTTAAAAATTTTAGAGTGGAACGATGTAATCGGCGAAAAAGGCGCATGGGATACGCTAATGTGGATGGGTGCGCTAATCGCACTTGCAGGCGGTTTAAATAAACTTGGCTTTATCAAATGGTTTTCAGATGCAGTCGCAGGCGGTATGGGCGATATAAACTGGATTTTGATAATGGGAATTTTGCTTTTAATCTATGTTTATTCGCACTATTTATTTGCTAGTTTAACAGCACACATTACTGCGATGTATGCGGCTTTTGGTGCAGTTGCTATCGCAGCAGGAGCTCCTGCTGTTTTTGTAGCACTTGTATTTGCTTATGCAAGTAACCTTATGATGCCTATTACTCATTACGGCGGCGCACCCGGACCGATTATCTTTGGTGCAGGCTATAATACACAAAATGAGTGGTGGCGACTAGGTTTTATCACGACACTGATAAATCTGTTTATTTGGACAGTTATAGGCGGAATTTGGTGGAAAGTTCTAGGTTTATGGTAAAATAAAAGAGCGGTTTTATCCGCTCTTTTTTAATTTTAAAATTTGGATTTTTCATGGCAAATAAAAAAGTTTTTGAAATTTTGGAATTGCTAAAAGATTTCGTTAGCGGAAAAGAGATAATCATCGAGGATTATGCCCTACAAACAGGCATTTCAACCCGCACAGCCAGAAGATATGTAAAAGATCTGCGAGAAATTTTTGGCGAAGAATTTATCGCAAAACTCGCCAAAGGAAGCTATATCTGCAAAAATACAGAATTTTTCAAAACTTTTACTAATCCAAATAAATATCAAAACGAAAGCGAAAAACTTATCGATTTGCTTCATATTATAAATCCGGGTTTTAGTAAATTTTTGCCTTCTGCACACAAAAAAGTTGATGAGAAACTCGAAAAAGAGCTGAGCGAAATTTTTTTAATAAAAGGCTCACCACACGAAAAAACGCCGAATTTAGATATTTTTGCCAAACTTCAACAAGCAATAAAATTTAAAAAATATGTAAATTTAGAATATGACGACAAAAAGCTAAATAGCGTCAAAATTCTAAAACTTATTTATTCAAAAGGTAATTGGTCTGTTGCAACACTTAGAGAATGCGAGAAAAACGGCGGATTTGAGATTTTGCGTGTAAATTTTATAGACAAAATAAGGCTTTTAAAGCAAACTTTTTATGTTGATAAATACACAGAAAATTTTATTCAGAATTTAGAAACTTTTTTCGATGGATATAAAGCAGAACCGTTTTTAGTACGAGTGGCGATTTCGCCAAAAGTGGTTAAATTTTTCGAGAAAAAGACATTTTTCGCTTCGCAAAAAATAACCGATGAAATTTTAGAAAATTTATGGCGAGTGGTCGAATTTACCATAAGTAGCGATGATATGCTAATGCCCTTAGCAAGGCGTTGGTTTCCTGATTTTGTGATACTTTCACCAAAATCAACAAGGGATAAATTTGATAAATTGATTATGGATTATCTAAAATTTGGAAAAAATTTAGATAGGCTAAATTTGCAAATTTAGCCAAACCTATCCACAAGCAGTGTTCATAGTGAATTGCCTAAAAATATTTACACGCTTATAGGGATAGGTTTAGCGACGCAACCTTACATCTTCACAGCCTCATAAAAGCGAGTTTTACGAGCTAGAAGGAAAAAGACCGCGCCCAAGTGGTTTAAACTACCACTTGTGAAAATTTTAAAATTTAAAAATTTTCATAAATGGTAAATTTCACTAAAATTCACACTAGTAAAATCTAGCTTTTATGCTTTTTAGCGCCATTTTTTGCGCTTTTCTATCATAAAGCTTTTTTGATTTTACTACACGCACGCCAAGGCTAATCTGCCCCATAGCAGCCAAGACTATGTTTTTATCACGCTTTTTTACGGCGTGATTTTTCACGCTTTGCTTTTTCATGGCTAGCCCCCTAGCTTTTGCTAGTAGGGCGCATGCGGAAATCACCGCTACTGGTGCGAACCTTGGTGTAGCCACCAAAGCTTTCCCCCACATGTTGGTGAGCGCGTGCCGAGCTGTATGATCTGCCACCACTAGAATAGCTATGGCTAGAACCGCGAGAACTAGAAGACGAGCGGTAAGAACCGCGACTAGATGAGTAAGATGAACGATAAGCCATGGTGGCCTCCTTTGTTTGAGATTTTTTTAATTTAGGTATATTATACCCACAGCCGCTGACACTATTTGTCAGAAAATTTAGAAAATTTTCTTTTTAAATTCCAAGTTTTATGAGAGGAATTTAACAAATCCCACTGACGCCATTTGTCATAAATTTTAAAAAACGCTAAAATCATTTCACGATGATTTTTATTTGATTTGACTAAATTATATTCACTTCGCATGACACGATTTGTCATAAAATTTTAAAAATTTACAAAACCAATGGCTCGCGCAAATCTAACCCCGCACCCATACGCACGCCAGCGTCTTTTACCCTATAAATGCGCAAATCATCGCTATCTTCGTCGATTAAATTTCGCAAAGCCCCTACTACGACTTCAAATTCAAACTCGCTAGGATTTATCCACAAAAATACGCTACATTGCACCCTAAGAGCGATTTTTTCCAAATACCTTGCCACCTTGGCAAGGCGTTTTTTATCGGCGATATCATAGCAGATAATAAAATCACGCGCACTCATCTACAAAAGGCAGATAAAGGCAAATTTAAGGCACTAAGCCGAGAGTTTGTTTATCAAAAACTTCAAATCAGCCATTTTTTCTGAAATTTTAGGTTCTAACTCCTTGGCAAAAGGATTAAAATGCTCCCACAGCTTCCCCCTAGCCTCACTTTTGAGATACACTCCACCTTTTGCACAAAAATCATCTATACAAAAAAGCTTATCCAAAAACAACCCCGCCACAAAACCATTTATCTCGGCTCTAAAAAATTCAAGTAAATCGCTTGCTAGCGCGTAGTGCGAACGATTTGGCGTATGCAAATAACTAATAGAAGGATCAAATCCACCCATATACAGCCCAACCGTGATTTGGTTATAAAAAATCGTATATACGAAGCTTAACATCGCATTTATCGGATCTTGTGGCGGGTGTTTAGAACGCTCGCCTTTGGCTAAATTTCGCGGAAAAAGCCCAAAATACTCGCTAAAATACCTCCTAGCCACGCACCCCTCCAAACCTAGCAAACTTTGCTTTGTCGGGGCATTTTGAAGCGAATTTAACGCCTCATCGATATCTAAGCTTATGTCGAATTTCACCAAAGATTCTTTATGAGAGATAAATTTATGCCTTAATATCCACCTTGCAAACTCCATTGAATTTTGCGCGCTTGTGCGATACTGTGCGAGTTTGAGCTCGCTGTTTTTAGCGAACTGTGGCAAGGTCAGCGCGAAATGACGATTTGTGCTTGAAATAAACAAAACCGCAATATTTTCGCTAGCTAAACTTACGATATCTTTTGATGAAATCTCGCAATCTTGCGTGATAATTAGCATATCTATCAATCTAAATGGCACGGAAGCGCCGTTTATAATGAGCCTTTTGCCATCGATTTTAAAAGTAGAAATTTTGCTTTTTACAATCACGCTTTTCATACGATTATCCCCTCCTCCTCGTATTCTAGTGGCAATTCCTTGCCCAAAATCAGCGCACGGGCGTCAACTTCGATTATGTTGATTTTATCCTCAGGCGCGATTACTTTACTCAGAAAATACCACAAACTCTGCAAATCACACTGCGACAGTGGCGCGACAAGTGCTGATTTTTGCCCACCAAGTGCGTATGAATACGCGATCTTGCGCACTTTGCGTGCTCGTTTTTCATCGCTTATGTCGTAGCAAATGAGGTATGTTTTCATTGCTTTTAATTTTTTTTGAGTTCTTGCGACAACTCTTTGGTTATGGTGGTCGCGACAGCAACTACAACAGCGATAATAATCTGTTTTAAAAACGGAGTTAAAACTATTGGCATTACAATCTCCTTATAACTGGAATATAAACTAATTCATTTGAGGTGCTATTTTTATTTACAATACTACTTTTCTTTTTCAGCAACGCGTCTAACTCGAAATTTATTAGCGCGATCTCCCTAACCTCATCAATACTCCAATCATCTTTGCTATAAGCCTCCCTAACATCGCCATTAGCGTCCTTGATAGTATATAAAAATCTATCTAAGACGATTTCGCCTACATAGACCTGATTTGCGTTGTTAGAATTGTTTTTGGCATAAATTTTCATTTCAAACTCCTTCAATTTAATTTTGTTCGAAGGAATTATATGGCTTTTGTATGACACAATGTGTCATAGAATTTTTAAAATTAAATCAGTATGCAATAAAAACAACACAAATAAAAATCCATAATACTTTCTTGTATTTTCAAAAATGCAATCTGTCATAGTATTTATATTTATTTGGTTCTATGAAATATTTTTTCATATACAGCCATAATTAATATACCAATTATTATAA